>VYCW01000045.1 GCA_009843735.1 Acidimicrobiaceae bacterium
CCTCGATGGCGTCGGCCACCCGCAGATGGTCGGGGTTCATGCCGTAGCGCGACGGCAGGTACTGGTACACCAGCGTGGACGAGTGCTGGCGCTCCTCTTCGGTCATGCCCCCGTCGCCGGTGGTGGTGGACGTGCCGGCGGCGCTGGCGCCCCGGCCGAGGGCCTCCTTGGCCTGGGCCGACAGCGAGCCGAAGCTCATGCCCGCGATGGTGACCGGGATCTTCAGGTGCACCGGGCGCTCGGCCCGGTCCTCGCCGATGACCACGTCGGTGCCGCATGCCTCCCGGTAGCCCTCCAGCGGGTAGCGGGACATCGACGCGCCCAGGAACACGAGGTCGTCGAGGGTGGGCAGGTGGCGTTTGGCCCCCCAGCCCCGGATGCGGTAGATGCCGGTGTTGGCGGCCCGGCGGATCTCCGCGATCACGTTGCGGTCGAAGGTGTACGACTCGCGCAGGTGCCAGAAGTCGGGATCGGAGGACTCCGCAGGCTCGACGCCGTCAGGCAGTGGCGCGGTCATCGGGCCGCCTCCAGAGAATCCACGTCGTCGATGGTGAAGTTGTAGAGATGCCGGGCCGAGCCGTAGCGGCGGAACTGGGACGCCTCCACGCCGTCGGTCGCGGGGGCGGCTGCGGCCAGCAGGCTCCGCAGCGTCTCGAGGTGCTCGGGGCGCATCTCCTTCTCGACGCAGTCGGCGCCCAGCGACTCCACGTCGCCCCGGACGAAGATCCGGGCCTCGTAGATGGAGTCGCCCAGATCGGCGGCCGCGTCGCCGCACACCACCAGGTTCCCGGCCTGGGCCATGAACGCGCTCATGTGGCCGACATCGCCCCCGACGACGATGTCGACGCCCTTCATGGAGATGCCGCAGCGGGCGCCGGCGTTGCCGCCCACCACCACCATTCCCCCGCAGCCGGTGGCGCCGGCCGACATGGTGGCGTTGCCGGTGATGTGGACCAGCCCCGACATGATGTTCTCGGCCAGCCCGGTGCCGGCGTTGCCCTCCACCAGCACCCCGCCCCGCTGGTGCATGCCGGCGCAGTAGTAGCCCACCGAGCCCCGCACCACCACGTCGAGGTCGGCGGTGATCCCGCAGGCCACGGCGTGGGCGCCCCGGGGGTTGAGGACCTCGAACGACTCCCCGTCGGAGGCGTCGTGAAGCGCCTGGTTGAGCTCGCGCCGGCTGACCTCTGCGAGGTCGAAGCGACGCTTCACGCGGCCAGGCTCCAGGTGTAGATGCGGGCCGGCTCGGGCTCCCACACCTCGGCGTCGGCCGCGCCGGGCAGGCGGGCGATGGCCCGGTACTCCGACGACATGGCCACCCAGTCGTCGGTCTCGGCCACCACCGCCGGCTTGCAGGCGATCCGGTCGCGCAGGATGGCGAAACCGTCGGCCACGCCGATGGCGAACGTGTAGAAGCCGTCGAGGTCGTCGAGGGCCCCCTCCAACGCCTGCGAGATGGTGTCGCCGGAGCGGATCCGCCACGCCAGGTAGCCGGCGGCCACCTCGGAGTCGTTCTCCGTCTGGAACGATTCGCCGTGACCCTCGAGGAACCGCCGCAGACGGTTGTGGTTGGACAGCGACCCGTTGTGCACCAGGCAGGTGTCGGCGCCGGTGGCGAACGGGTGCGAGCCGTTGGTGGTGACCGCCGACTCGGTGGCCATGCGGGTGTGGGCCAGGGCGTGAGTGCCGGTTCGGGAGGCCAGGTCGTAGCGCTCGGCCACCAGGTCGGGGTCGCCGACCGCCTTGTACAGCTCGATCTGGGAGCCGTAGCTCAACACCGTGGCCCCGGCCACGTTGTCGATGATCCACTGGCGGGCGGCCCGGCCGTCGCCGTCGGTGGAGAACACGACGTGGTCGTGCACGGCCCGCACGGTCACCTCGGCGCCTAGGACTCCCTCCAGCGCGGCCGCCACTGGTCCCCAGTCGACCTCGATGCCCTCGGCCAGCACGGTGATGCGGGTGCGGTCGGGCAGGCCCGCGTCGTAGGACGCGAACCCGGCGCTGTCGGGACCCCGGTCGCGCATCTCGCGCAACATCACCGCAGTCAGCCGGCCCAACTCGTGACGATGGGTCTCGGTCTTGCAGAACAGGCCCACGATCCCGCACATGCCGCTTGTCCCCCGAAGTGCTCTACCCGGCAAAGTCCGGCCCGCACGGTAGCGCCCGTCGCGCCCCCGACCTCATTCCCGCTCTTGCTCGCTTCGCTCACGGGCCGCTCGGGCCACGGCCTCGCAGGCTCAGCCTCTGGGCCCGGCGCCGCCAATAGGAGGGGCCAATTCCCTCGCAACGGGATCGTTGACTACTCTCGGCTGCCGCAACCCAGCCGATGACGGTAAGACCACAGGGGGAACCACATGAGCGCGCTCGACGAGATCCGGAGCCGGGTGGAAGCCGACGGCGTGGAGTTCATCTACGCCATGTTCGTGGAGATGCACGGCAAGCCGTGCGCCAAGCTCGTGCCCGTCGGCGCCCTCGATCCGCTGATGAGCGACGGGGCCGGGTTCGCGGGCTTCGCGGCCGGCCCCATGGGACAGGACCCCTCCAGCCCCGACATCCTGGCCCTTCCCGACCCGGCGTCGTACACCCAGCTGCCGTGGCAGCCCAACGTGGCCGCCATGCAGTGCGACCCCACTGTGGAGGGCGAGCTGTGGCCGTACGCGCCGAGGGTGATCCTGCGCCGGGCGATGGAGGCCGCCGCCGAGCGCAACATCGTGCTCAAGTGCGGGGTCGAGGCCGAGTACTCGCTGGTGGTTCGCAACGACGACGGCTCCATCTCGGTGGCCGACGACCGCGACGACATGTCGCTGCCCTGCTACGACGCAAAGGGCCTCACCCGGATGCTGCCCCACTTGACCGCGGTGTCGAAGAACCTCGACGCCATGGGCTGGGGCAACTACGCCAACGACCACGAGGACGCCAACGGCCAGTACGAGCAGAACTGGCAGTACTCCGACGCACTGACAACCGCCGACCGGCTCATCCTTTTCCGGCTCATGGTGCACACCCTGGCCCAGCGCGACGGCCGCTACGCCACGTTCATGCCCAAGCCGTTCGCCGACAAGACCGGCAACGGGCTGCACATCCACGCGAGCCTGTGGTCGGCCGACAACGACGAGCCGCTGTTCATCGGCGGCGGCGCCGGCGGGCCCGACACCAAGGGCCTGGGCCTGAGCGACACGGCCTACAAGTTCACCGCAGGGATCATCGACCACGCCTCGTCGCTGGTGGCGGTGATGTGCCCCATCGTGAACTCCTACAAGCGCATGGGAGTGGGCGCGCCCACCTCGGGGGCCACCTGGGCCCCGGCCTACGCGGTGTACGGGGGCAACAACCGCACCCAGATGATCCGGGTGCCCGAACCAGACCGCATCGAGATCCGCCTGGGCGACGGCGCCGCCAACCCGTACCTGATGTTCGCGGCGACGCTGGCCTGCGGCCTCGACGGCATCGACAACGACATCGACCCGGGCGAGCCCAACATGGACAACCTGTACACCATGTCGGCCGAGCAGATCGCAGCCAAGGGAATCAAGGCCCTGCCACCCACGCTGCTGCACGCGGCCGACGAGCTCGCGACCTCGGACGTGATCGGCCGGGGCCTGGGCGACACCGCCGAGGGCCCCTACCGCGACTACTACGTGAAGGTCAAGCGCCAGGAGTTCCTGGACCACCACCACGAGGTCACCCCGTCAGAGGTCAACCAGTACCTCACCCTGTTCTGACCCGCACCCAAGCGACACGGCCGGGGGTCCTTAGACTGGCGGCCCATGGTTGACGGCGGGCCGCTGCGCATCTGGCGGGGGGCCGTGCTCGACGAGTGGATCGACTACAACGGCCACATGAGCGAGGGCTTCTACGGCGTCGTGTTCGGCATGGCCAGCGACGAGTACCTGATCCGCATGGGCTTCGGCGAGCGCTACCGGACCACCACCGGCGGGTCGTTCTACACGGTGGAGACCCACATCGTCTTCGCCGACGAGCTCGCCCCGGACACGCCGCTGGCGGTGGACACCACCGTGGCCGGCGCCGACCCCAAACGGGTGCATCTCTTCCACGAACTGCGCCGGGCCGGCGACGAGGCTCTGGCCGCCACCCAGGAGTCGATGATGCTTCACGTCGACACCAACATCGACCGGGTGACGCCCATGGGAGCCGACCTGTACGCCGTGCTGCGGGCCGACGCCGACGCCCACG
Organism: Acidimicrobiaceae bacterium; assembly: GCA_009843735.1. Classification (GTDB taxonomy): domain Bacteria; phylum Actinomycetota; class Acidimicrobiia; order Acidimicrobiales; family Aldehydirespiratoraceae; genus Aldehydirespirator. The sequence continues at coordinate 4,195 of VYCW01000045.1, forward strand.
CCGGACTGCTGGACCCCGCCACCACCGGCCGGGCCATCAGGGCCGTCGGCGCCTGATCCTGTTGGAGGGCGGGCAGGACTGTGACCGTGTCGTCCCGGGCCACGGAATGGCACCCTCTGGGCCTCGTGGCCGTGTCCGGGGCGGTGACCTGCTGGGGCATCGGCAACATCCTGGTGCGCCAGGTGGACCTTCCCGGGCTCGAGCTGGCCTTCTGGCGGCTGGTGCTGAGCTCGGTCATCTACGTGGGGATCGTGCTGGCCCGGAGGGGCCGGGTGACGTGGGCCCAGTTCCGGGCCTGCCTCCCGCCGGCGGTAATGGTCGGGCTGTGGCTGATCACCTTCTACGAGTCGATCAAGTCCACGACCGTCACCAATGTGTCCATGATCGTGTCGCTGTCGCCGGTGGTGCTGCTGTGGGCGGCCGTCCGCCGGTTCGCGGAGCCGGTCTCGCTCAAGCTGCTGGCGCTGGTGGCTGCCGCCCTGGCCGGAACCTCCCTGGTGCTATTCGGCTCGACCTCGGTTCCCACCTGGAGCCTGCGCGGGGACGGCCTGGCGGTGCTGGCGCTGCTGTGCTTCTCGGCGAATATGGCGCTCTCGAAGGAGGCCCGCCAGAAGGTCGGCGTGCTGGAGTTCCAGGCGATCGTGTGGTCGGTGGCCATGGTGGTGGTTGCACCGCCGGCGATACTGCTGAGCGACGGGCTGGCCGTTCCCGACATGGGGACCTGGCTGTGGGTCTTCGTGCTCCTCGCCGTGCCGGGATCGGGTCATCTGCTGATGAACTGGGCCCACAGGCACGTCCGCATCACGGTCTCGTCGATGGCGCTGTTGGGCGCGCCCCCGATAACGATGGTCGGGGCCGCCCTGTTCCTGGACGAACCGATCAAGATCGCTCAGGTGATCGGCGGGGCTGTCGTGCTCGCGGCGGTGGCCGCGGTGATCCGCCGCGACCTTCAGATCACCGCCCGCCATGGCACCGGCACGGCCTGAAGGCGGCGAAGCTCTGTATTCCCCGCTCTTGTTCGCTGCGCTCACGGGCCGCTCGGGCCACGGCCTCGCCCGTATGAGCCAGAATCGCTCGCCCGCTAGCTCGGCCTCTTAGCATGAACAGCATGGCTCGGCTCCAGGTGATCGGTGGAGGCAAGATGGGCGAGGCCCTGCTGGTCGGCCTGGTGTCCAACGGCTGGGCCGAGTCGGGCGAGCTGCATGTGGTCGAGCCCTATAAGGCCAGGCAACAGGCCGTCAGCGCAGCGTCACCCGGGGTGTCGGTGTCCGGCCGGCCCGTCTACAGGACTGACGCGGTGATCGCGGTCAAGCCCGACGTGGTTGCCGATGTGCTGCCGGCGCTCGCCGCCGCCGGCGTGAGCCGGGTGCTGTCCATCGCCGCTGGTGTCCGCACCGACGCCATCGAGGCCGGACTGCCGCCAGGAACGCCGGTAGTGCGGGCCATGCCCAACACGCCCGCACTGGTCGGCCGGGGCGCGGCCGCCATCGCGGCCGGATCGGCCGCGTCCGGCGACGACCTCAACTGGGCTCGCGGCATCCTCGAGGCGGTGGGCACGGTCGCGGTCGTGAGCGAGGACGACCTCGACGCGGTGACCGGCCTCTCGGGCAGCGGCCCCGCCTACCTGTTCCGGCTGGCCGAGGCGCTGCGAGCCGCCGGAACGGCCCAGGGCCTCGACCCGGCCACCGCCGACGCCCTCACCCGCCAGACGCTTCTCGGAGCCGCCACCCTGCTGGCCTCCTCCGGCGAGGATCCGGGCCGCCTGCGCGAGAACGTCACCTCGAAGGGAGGCACCACCGCCGCCGGTCTCTCGGTGATGGACTCCGCCGACTTCATGGGCCTGATCGACCGGGTGGTGGACGCGGCCACCAGACGCTCCCGGGAGCTGGGCCAGTGACATCGGAGGCCGCGACCAGCCCGGACGGCGGCTACAACACGATCTCGTTCCTGTCCGACTACGGCCATGACGACGAGTTCGTCGGGGTGGTGCACTCCGTGATCGCCGCCATCGCGCCCCATGTCCGGGTGGTGGACGTGACCCACGGCGTCGCCCCGTGCGATGTGCGGGCCGGTGGTCTGGCCCTGGCCCGGGCCGCCCAGTACCTCCTGCCCGGCGTGGTCCTGGCGGTGGTGGACCCCGGCGTGGGAACCAGCCGGCGGCCGGTGGCGGTGGAGGTCGGGGAGGGCGCCTCGGTGCTGGTCGGACCGGACAACGGGCTGCTGGCCCCGGCGGTGGCGCTCGTCGGCGGCGCCAGCCGGGCCGTGGAGTTGACCAACGCCGGCTTCCGGCTCGAGGCCCAGCCCGAGCTGGGATCGACATTCGACGGCCGCGACGTGTTCGCCCCGGCAGCCGCGCACCTCTGCTGCGGCGTGCCCATCAGCGCCCTCGGGCCACCCATCGACCCGGCCACCCTGATGCCCGGGATGCTGCCGGTGAGCAGCCGCGAGGGTGACGACCTGGTGGCCGAGGTGCTGTGGATCGATCGTTTCGGGAACTGCCAGCTCAACCTCGATCCCGCCGAGCTCGACGAGCTGGCTCCGGCCGGGGCTCCGCTGCAGGTCGCGGCCGGCGAAGACCTCCGCACCGCCGAGCGGGTCAGTGCCTACGCCGACGTGTCGCCGGGCCGGGTAGGGCTGCTGGTCGATTCGAGCGGGCTGGTGTCGCTGGCGGTGCCCAGACGCTCCGTCGCCGAGGATCTCGGCCTCCACGAGGGGGCCGAGGTACGGATCGGCGCCACGGCCACCGGAGGCTCGGACCGTGCTGCACCGACGGCGACGCGAGTGGGCCTGGGACGCCGGCCGGCGGACCCCGCAAGACAAGAGATCGGAGGCGGACCATGAGGCCGGGAACCACCATCGCACTGGCAGTCCTGATGGCGATCATCGTGATCGCCGGGGTGTTGCAGCTCTTCTTCCTGGCCCGCTGACGGCCAGCCGTCCCCGGCTCGCGAAACGCCTGCAATCCAGGTGCGCTCGCTGCTGGGCGCGGCGATAGCATCGCGCCCAGTGTCGCTCGTAGTCGTCGGTTGCAATCACCGGTCCACGCCGCTCGATCTGCTCGAGCGGATGACGGTCGCCCCCGGCGACCTCCCCAAGGCCCTCCACGAGCTGGCTTCGGCCACTCATCTCAGCGAGGCAGTGCTGCTGTCGACCTGCAACCGCACCGAGGTCTACGCCTACGCCGAGCGCTTCCACGGCGGCTACGCCGACATCCGCGAGGTGCTCGCCCAGCACTCGGGACTCCCCCCTGAGACCGTCGCCGACGAGCTCTACTCCCTTCACGATGCCGAAGCGGTGCATCACCTCTTCAGCGTTGCCGCCGGGCTCGACTCGGTGGTGGTGGGCGAGCACGAGGTCCTGGGCCAGGTCCGGGATGCCTGGCAGGCCGCACAGGGCGAGGGCACCGTGGGCGCGGTGCTCGATCCCCTATTCCGCCGGGCGGTCGAGGCCGGCAAGAAGGTCAGGGCCACCACCGGAATCTCGCATGGCATCGCGTCGCTGTCCCATGCCGCGGTGGCGCTGGCCACCGAGCGCCTAGGAACCCTCGCCGACCGGCGAGTGCTGGTGCTGGGTGCCGGGGACGTGGCCACCGGCACCCTTAAGTCGCTGGCCGGCGCCGGCACCGCGGACATCGCAGTGGCCAACCGCACCCCGGACCGGGCCGCGGCCGCCGCAGAGACATGCGGCGGGCGAGCGGTGAGCCTCGACGAGCTGGAGCCGGCACTGGTGGCAGCCGACGTGGTCATCACCACCACCGGCGCCACCGACATCGTGCTGGAACACAGCGACATCAACGCCGTGATGACCCGGCGGGGCGGCGCAGATCTGCTGATCGTCGACGTGGCTGTCCCCCGCGACGTGGATCCGGCCGCCCGGGAACTGCCCGGCGTGACGCTGCTCGACATGGACGACCTGGGCGACTTCGTCCAGCACGGCCGGGCCGGCCGGGAGCGCGAGATCGACGCGGTCCGGGCCATCGTCGACAACGAGGTGGCCCGCTACCTGGCCGAAGCCTCGGCCAGAGAGGTCGCACCCTTGATCGCAGCTCTCAGGTCCCGAGCCGATCAGGTCACCGCCGCTGAGCTGGACCGTCACACCTCACGGCTCGCCGACCTCTCCCCGGCCCAGCGGGCCGCGGTCGAGGCGCTGCTGCACGGCGTGGTCAACAAACTGCTGCACGAGCCGACGGTGAGGCTCAAGGACGCGGCCGGCCACGCCCGGGGCGACCGTCTAGCCGAAGCGCTGCGCGATCTGTTTGATCTCTAAGAGGCCGAGCCGGCAGGCACAGTGACCGCTGTGGTGTTGCGGGCGGCCACCCGGGCCAGCGCCCTGGCCCGCGCCCAGACCGGCATCGTGGCCGGACTGCTGACCGAGGCCTGCGGGGCCGCGACCGAGCCTGTGGCCGTGTCCACCACCGGCGACCGGCGAGCCGGCACCCCCATTCACGCCATGGGGGGCAAGGGCGTGTTCGTGAAGGAGGTCCAGGCCGCGGTGCTCGACGGCCGCGCCGACATCGCGGTGCACTCGGCCAAGGACCTGCCGTCGTCGACACCCGAGGGGCTGGTGCTGGCCGCGGTGCCGCGGCGCGGCGACCCCCGCGACGCGCTGGTGGGCTGCCGGCTCGCCGATCTGCCCGCAGGGGCAACCGTGGCCACCGGCTCGGTGAGGCGCAGGGCCCAGCTCGCGCATCTGCGGCCCGACCTGAACTTCGCGGAACTGCGGGGAAACATCGCCACCCGGCTCGAGCGGGCCGTCGGCTTCGACGCCATCGTCATGGCCGCGGTGGCGCTCCAGCGGCTCGGGCTCGAACCCGATGTGGTCGACGTGCTCAACCCGGAGGACTTCGTGCCCCAGGCCGGTCAGGGGGCTATCGCGGTGGAGTGCCGGGCCACCGACCGGGAGACGCTGACGATGCTCGCCGCCATCGAGCACCAGCCCAGCCGGCGGGCCGTCGACGCCGAGAGAGCCTTCCTCGCCGAACTCGGCGGCGACTGCAACCTGCCGGCGGGCGCCCACGCCACGAATCCGGGCGGCGGGGTGCAGTTGACCGGCCTGCTGGCGTCGATCGACGGCTCGAGGCTGATCCGCGACGGCCGCAGTGGCCGCGACCCCGAGACGCTGGGCCGTGCCGTCGCCCGGCACCTCCTTGACGAGCGGGGCGGGCGAGGACTGATCGGACCGGCTTGATGAGTCCACCGTCACGGCCCCGACCCCACGCATCCAAGCCGCTGGCCGGGCTGCGGATCGTGATCTGCCGGCCCCGCGAGCAGGCCAAGCCACTGGCCGACGCGCTGGCCGCAGCCGGGGCCGCGGTGGTCAGTGCACCGGTCATCGCCATCACCGACCCCGCCGACGGGGGAGCCGCGCTGCGGGATGCGGTGGCGAGGCTGGGAGCCGGCGACTGGCTGGTGGTCACCAGCCCCAACGGCGCGGCCAGGGTCGCGGCCGCGGGGCCGCTGCCCGACGGCGTGAACGTCGCCGCCATCGGACCGGGCACCGCCGACCGGGCGATCGCCGCCGGCCTGACGGTGCGAATGGTGCCCGACCGGTCGATCGCCGAAGGACTGGTCGAAGCCTTCCCGACCCCCGATCCCGACAGCGGGCGTCTGGTGGTGCTGGCCCGGGCCGCGGTGGCCCGTTCGGTGCTGCCCGATGAGCTTCGAGCGGCGGGCTGGGAGGTGCTCGACGTGGCCGCCTACCGCAACGTCGCCGCGCCGCTGAGCGGCCAGCAGCGACAGGCGGTGGCCGCCTCCGACGGGGTGGTGTTCACCTCGTCGTCCACCGTGAAGCGCCTGGTGGCCGAGGTCGGCGCCGGCGCTGTCCCGCCCCTGGTGGCGTCCATCGGTCCGGCCACCTCGGCCACCGCAGTCGAGCACGGCCTGGAGGTCACCGTCGAAGCCACCGAGCACACCATCGACGGGGTGGTGGCCGCGCTGGTCGGTCACGCCCGGTCGTGGCCGGGCTCCGATAGCGCTGGATAGCCTCGCAGGGTGAACTTCCCGCAGCGGCGTATGCGTCGGCTGCGCCGCACCCGTTCCCTGCGGCGGCTGGTGGCCGAGCACCGGCTGCATCCGGCGGATTTCATCGTGCCGCTGTTCGTACGCGAGGGCATCGACGAGCCCCAGCCCATCGTCTCGATGCCGGGGCAGTTCCAGCACACCCGCTCGTCGCTGCGGGCCGAGGTCAAGGAGTTGCATTCCCTCGGGATCAGCGCGGTGGTGCTGTTCGGCGTGCCCGAGCGCAAGGACCACATCGGCTCCGAGGCCTGGAACCCCGACGGGATCGTGCAGGTGGCCCTGGCCGACCTGCGGTCGGACTTCGGCGACGAGATGGTGCTGATCGCCGACCTGTGCATGGACGAGTACACCGACCACGGCCACTGCGGCCTGCTCGACGGCCGCGGCGACGTCGAGAACGACGCCACCCTCGAGGTGTACGCCCGCATCGCGCTGGCCCAGGCCGCCGCGGGCGCCGACATCGTGGCTCCCTCGGGGATGATGGACGGCCAGGTGGGCGCCATCCGCGCTGCCCTGGACGGCTCCGGGTTCGAGCAGACCGCCATCCTCGCCTACTCCGCCAAGTACGCCACTGCCCTGTACGGCCCGTTCCGCGATGCGGTGGACGTGACCATCGCGGGCGGCGGCGACCGTCGCTCCTACCAGCAGGACGTGGCCGGCGCACGGGAGGCCCTCGAGGAGATCCGCCTCGATGTGGCCGAGGGCGCCGACATGGTGATGGTGAAGCCGGCGCTGGCGTTCCTGGATGTGATCGCGGCGGCTCGGCGCGCCTTCGATCTGCCGCTAGCCGCCTATCACGTGTCCGGCGAGTACGCGATGGTGTGCGCCGCGGCCGAGCGGGGGTGGCTCGACCTCGACGCGGTCGCGCACGAGCACGTGCTGGCCATCCGCCGGGCCGGAGCCGACGTGGTGCTCACCTATTTCGCTAAGCGGCTGGCCGAGGCCATGCAATGAGCGCCGGCGGGCGCGGCACCGGCGGGGGCGGCGCCAGCAGCACTGACACCAACGAGTCGCTCTTCGATAGGGCCCAGCGGGTGATCCCCGGCGGGGTGAACTCCCCGGTGCGGGCCTTCCGGTCGGTGGGGGGCACGCCCTACTTCGTGGCTGAGGCGTCCGGACCCTTCGTGTTCGACGTGGAGGGGCGCCGCTACATCGACTACGTGCAGAGCTACGGGCCGGGAATCTGCGGCCACGCCCACCCTGCGGTGGTCGAGGCGGTGCAGGGGGCCGCGGGGCGGGGCACCAGTTACGGCGCGCCCACCCGCAACGAGGTGCTGATGGCCGAGGAGATGTCGGCCCGGGTGGAGGGTCTGGAGATGGTGCGGCTGACCAACAGCGGCACCGAGGCGGTGATGTCGGCGGTGCGGCTGGCCCGGGGCGTGACCGGCCGCCCAACGGTGGTGAAGTTCGCCGGCTGCTACCACGGTCACAGCGACGCGCTGCTGGTGGCGGGAGGCTCGGGCGTGGCCCAGCAGGGTCTGGCCGGATCCGAGGGCGTGACGTTGGGCGCGGTGGCCGACACCATCGTGGCCCCCTACAACGTGGTCCCCGAACTCGACGAGTCGGTAGCGGTGGTGTGCGTCGAGCCGGTGGCGGCCAACATGGGCTTGGTGGCGCCACAGCCAGGATTCCTGCAGGGTTTGCGGGAGGCCTGCGACGCGGTCGGTGCCCTGCTGCTGTTCGACGAGGTGATAACTGGTTTCCGCCTGTGCCGGGGCGGGGCGGCGCAGTGGTTCGGTGTGCAGCCCGACGTCTGGTGCTTCGGCAAAGTCATCGGCGGTGGGCTGCCCATCGGCGCCTTCGGTGCGTCCACCGGGATCATGTCCGGGCTCGCTCCCCTGGGGGGCGTGTACCAGGCCGGCACCCTGTCGGGCAATCCCCTGGCCACCGCGGCCGGCCTGGCCACGCTGGGTTTGCTCGACGACGATGCCTACCGGCAGCTGGAGGCCACCGCGGTGGCGCTGCAGGAGGGGCTGGAGGGCGCCTTCTCGGCGGCGGGGGTGACCGCGGTGGTGCCGAGGGTGGGCCCGCTGCTGGGCCTGTTCTTCGCCGAGGATGCCCCGTCCGACTTCGACGAGGCCCGCAAGGCTGCCGATAACGGCTGTTATCGGCAGTTCTTCCACGGGATGCTGCGCCGGGACGTGGCCTTCGCGCCGGGCGCCTACGAGGCGATCTTCCCCTCCCTAGCCCACACCGAAGCCGAGATCGAGACCACTGTGGCCGCCGCCGCCGAAACCGCAATGGAGATGAGAGACGGCTCAGGATGATGCGGCGCGTGAAGATCATCATCGGGGCGATTGTCGCCGTGGTCGTGCTGGCTGTGGCGGCAGTGGCGGTGTATCTCCTGACCCGGGGCGAGGCTCCAGAGGCTGTCGATCTGGAGACGACGGTGGCCCGGATCGAAGCGGCCGAGACCACTGGTGACAGCCTCGATGAGCCGGCGGACACGGACTCCGCGGGCGACGGCACCTCCGAGCCGGCAACCGGCGCATCCACTGACGATGCCGGGGACGTGGACGTCGCATCGAGCGACTCGCCGGACGAGGCCGTCACCACATCGAACATCGTCGTGGATGAGGGCACGACATCAACCGACGAAGGGACGGCAGCGGCGGACCAGACGGTTGACGGCGCGGCGGACCTTGCCGGAGTATGGAACGTGGAGGTAGCCGAGAACCCCGGTGACCTGCAGGGTGAGCCCACCGTGAGCTTCGCCGGCTTCCGGGTGGACGAGGTGCTCAATAACATCGGCGACTTCACGGCGGTGGGCCGCACCGCGAGGGTTTCGGGCTCGATCGAGCTGAGCGACACCGCGCTAGTGGCCGCGACCGTCGAGGTGCAGATGGGCACGCTCCAGACCGACAGCAGCTTCCGTGACGGCAGGATCTACCAGGCTCTCAACACCAGCGAGTTTCCGCTGGCCACCTTCACGCTGGCCGAACCGGTGGAGTTGCCCGCGGGGATGGCGGACGGCGAGGCGTTCTCAGGATCGGCCGAGGGGGATCTCACCATCAAGGGCGTCACCAACCGGGTCGCGTTCGACCTGCAGGCTCAGCTGGTCGGCGACCGGATCGTGGCCGTCGGATCCAGCGCGGTTGTCTTCAGCGACTACGGCGTCACCGCCCCGACCGCCCCGATCGTCGTCTCGGTCGAGGACAACGGCATCATGGAGTTCCAGCTGCTGTTCACCCGCTGATGACGGGAGTTAGCGGCGATCAGCGGGCGGGTGGGGCGTAGATGAGCCCGCCGTCGCGCCAGCTGGCGTTGGGAGAGCCCTCCCTTGTCAACCCGACCGGTACGAGGTGGCGTTCGAAGATCTCGTCGTAGTTGCCGACCTGGCGAATCGCTTGATGGAAGGCGTCGGGAGCCAACCCCATCCCGGTCTGCAGCTCGCCCTCGCCGCCCAGCAGCCGTTGAGCCTCCGCGTCGGGCGGGTCGGCGGCCATCCCGTCGACGTTGGCCGAGGTGATGCCCTTCTCGTCGGCGATGATGGTGGCGTACACGACCCAGTCGATCACGTCGCCCCAGGCCGGGTCGCCTTGTGCGTACACCGGGGCCAGCGGCTCCTTGGAGATGGGAGCGGGCGGGAAGATCACCCACTCCTGATCATCGGGCTGGACGGTGTTCTTGCGGGCCGCCAGACCCGAGCCGTCGCCGGTGACGACGTCGCAGGCCTTCGCCACGAAGTTCTCTATCACGATGTCGTGATTCTCGAAGGTGTTGAGGGTGATCTCCGCTCCAGCCGCCACAGCGGCATCGGCGATGTTGCGTTCGGTGGTGGTGCCCGCATTCGCACAGACCACCGCCCCGTCGACGTCGGCCACCGTCGACGACGGGGTGTAGCCGTCTTCGGCCCGGGCCATCAGTCGCTGGCCGTCGTAGTAGATGACCGGACCGAAGTCCACGCCGAGGTGGGTGTCGCGGGTCTGGGTGTGGGTGGCGGTGCGGAACAGCACGTCCACTGCGCCCGTCTGCACGGCGGCAATGCGCTCGGCGGAGGTCAGCGTCACGAACTCGACCGCGTCGGCGTCACCGAGAACCGCTGCGGCCACCGCCCGGCAGTAGTCGGCGTCGAACCCCCGCTGGGATCCGTCGGCCTGGGTGTACGAGAACCCGACAGCGGTGCCCGACACTCCACAGACCAGGTGCCCCCGGTCGCGGACCGTCTCGAGCAGTCCGACACCGGATTCAGACTCGTCGACCGTGCCCGCGGAGCCGCTGCACGCCGACACCGCCACGGCCACAGCAGCAACCGCCACCAGCACAGGCCGCACCGCTCGATCATTCCATCGTCTCACGAAGACCACGCTAGTGAGATGTCCGCTAGCGAGGCGATTCATTCAGGTCCGCAGGATCGGGTTGCGCTGTGACTGGACTCGAGCATCAGACTGTGAGCGGCTGTTATGCCCGTTCGGGCGGTTGGCGACAGGCCGGAATCGGGGTTGTGTCGACGGGCGCGAGGGCGGGCGGAGGCTGAGTTTGCCGCCATCGGAGTGCAGTTGCCAGCCGTCGTCGTGGACGAGGTGGTGGCAGGCCTCGCACAGCAGGCACAGGTTGTCGATGTCGGTGGGACCGCCGCTGGCGAACCATTCGATGTGGTGGGGTTCGCCCCCTTCGGCGGGAGCCGCGCAGTTGACGCAGCCGCCGTCACGGGCGGCCAGCACCGTCCGCTGGCCGGCGCTTGCGTGGCGTTGGGCTCGTCCGAGCCACAGGGGGTCGCCGTCGGTGTTGAAGACAGCGGGCAGGATCTTGGCTTCTGCGGCCAGGTGGGCGATCTGGTCGGCGGCGACGGGCAGGCCGTCGTCGTAGCGCAGGTTGCGCAGCTCGCAGGACACCGTGTCGTAGTCGGCGATGACCAGCAGCGTGACGTCGGGACGGCGGTGGGGGCCTTCGCCGGTGATTAGGTTGGCCAGCGCATCGGCTCGGCGCTGCTGTGAGGTCACCCGCTCGTGGGCTTGTTCGCCGTTGCGGTAGTTGCGCACCATGGCGTTGAAGGCCAGGCTGACACGCTTGCCGTTGTCGGCGTCGAAGTAGGCCGACAGCCGCCACGACCCGTCGGGATCCTGAACCATCGACGCCCACCGGTTCTCGTGCTGGCGATTGCGTTCCTCCGATGAGGTGCCGGGCTTCATGTAGTGGCGGGTCATGCGGGCGAACATGTCGACGGGGTAGCCGCGGGCCATCTCCAGCAGCGCCGGCTCGTCGACGTGGTCGGGGTCCGCGCCCACCCGGGCGATAACCCGGGCGTGACCGGCGGTGACCTCGCCGGCGCGCCAAGCCCTCAGCGTCGACGGGAAGTCTGACAGAGAGGCGGCCAGCGCGACCTCCGCGGTGGCCTGGCGGGACGACACATGCAGCCGCTCGCGCATCATCGCGGCCGTGGCCCGCCCACCCGAGCGCCGCTGCATCTCCGCGGCGGTCTCCGCCAGCATCGCGTCCACCCGAGACCGCTCCCGACCCAGCAACGTCATCCGCTCCACCAACTCACCATCGCTGAGCCCTGAGACCTCGACATCGCCAGCACACCCCACACATCCGGCGTCGGTGACCTCAGCTGATTCGATCCTCGATTCCATGCCTGTCACACTAGACAGGGGGTGTGACAGACTCCTATGAACAGGGATGAAACATCATAATAACAACTATTCTTGGCAGTTCCTGCCCCGCGTGTCGCATGTCAGTGCTTGACTCGAGCCGATGAACGACTACGCCCCGGCCTCATCGCTGGGCTGGCTCGACCTCGACACCGCCGCCAGTGAGCGGGTGGCTTCTCTGCTGCGCTCGCTTGAGGAGCCAGGCACCATAGACGCTCTGGGCCTCGGGTCAATTCGCGACACCTTCTCAGACATGCTCACCCCGGGGACCTCGACCGTGCAGACCAGGCTGCGCTACTTCATCTTCCTGCCGTGGATCTTCCAACGTCTGGAGACCGAGGGTGTTCCGCCCGCCAGCTTCGCCCGCAAGCTCCGCGACTACGAGGCCAAACTCATCGACTGCCTCCGTCACCTAGGGCCGAACCAGGGTGTCATCGGCCGGATCGCCGGCCGCAGTCTCCGGCGGATGCCGAGCGACGTCTACTGGGGCAGCATGACGGCCTGGGGCATTAGGCGACTCGACCTGAGCATTGCTGAGTACGGCCAGCAGGCGAGAGCGCGGGGCCGGTTCCGGCCCGAACGCGACGACGACGGAAACGCGACCGAACCGGCAGGATCGATATGGGCCTCTGTTCCTGAAGCGCCCGAGAACTTTCTGACCGGTCAAGTCACCTTCGAACTCGAACCGGATGAGGCCCAGACGCTGACCGATGGCATCCGACGGCGCCACCCCGACACGCTTATCGCGGCCTTAACGACAGTGAGGGGGTTGTCGCTTGACAACATCGACTACCCGTGGTTCGTGCCGGTGCCACGACTCCCAGGCCGTCTCGTCGAGATGCTGCACCATGCCCGCTGCTTCTCGGAGCTAACGCACGGGCCACAGTTGGTCTACAACCTGCTGCTGGCCCGGGCGGCCAGAAGGGAACTCGGCTGGGACACGGAAGAACTCGAAGAGAACCAGAAGCGGCACCTCGACGGCTGGAGCGACCAGGTGGGTGGGCGCCATGAGGAACTGCGGGCCTGGGTGGAAGCGCCCCATGAGTTCCGGCAGGTGCTCGCCGGTTACGGCGTCGCCCAGAGCACCCTCCACTACTGGGACGCGATGGCCCAACACGCGGTGGATGATCCGGCACGGTTCGCGGAACGCCCCGAGGTACACCGACTCATCCGCGACCGAGAACGGCGGCTCAAGTCGAAACGGGCTCGACTGTCGCACCGGGCCGCGCTGGAGACTTGGAACCAGATGCCGTTCGGAGGTCAACTCGACTATCGGTGGGGCATCACCAAGACCTACCTCCGGGACCTGGCAGCGGCCGGAGTGGGGGGCTGATGCTGCAACCTGCCAACCGTCTGACCTTGATCGACTCCATGCGGCCCCCGGCGGGGTTCCGCTTCGAATCGGCCATGGCCGTGACATACACCCTCGACCTGCGGGCCTTGCTGGCCGCGCCCGCGGCCCTGGCGCTCGCGGGTCGTGGCACCGCCTCTGAGGACGACCGCGACGCCTACCAGCCCATCGAGTTGATCCATGCCCTGCGGGCTCACGCGGACAGAATGACGGTGTTCAGTCAGGTCGGTGAGATCGCCCTAGCGCCATCGCGCCGGGCGTTCGCCTTCCTGGAACGCACCGTTCTACCGGTGTCGGCGCCGAGAGGTGGCATCGTGCATCCCAAAGTGTGGGTGATTCGCTACGAGACGGCCGGAGATCCGGCGGACGGGCAGGCAGTCGAGCAGCGGCTCCGGGTGCTTATCGCCAGCCGCAACCTCACCTTCGATGCGAGCTGGGACACGATGGTGCGCCTCGACGAGACCAACAGATCGGGCGGAGCGACCCTGCGACCAGTAGGCGAGCTGTTCACAACTCTTCTCAGCCGTTGCGCGGTAGACGCCCCAGAGGACCACCTTGCGCGAGTCCAATCACTGGCCACCGCTCTCCAAGACGCTCTGTTCGCCCTGCCTGCGGGCGTGGACGATCTCGAGGTCCATGTCCTCGGTCTGGAACCCAAGCCGTCGCCTCTGCCGAGCGATGCCGAGCGATCGCTGATCATCTCGCCATTCGTCAGCGACAACTTCTTCACCAGTGCGCACCCGTTCAAGATCGACGAGTTGGTCAGCAGCCCGGAGTGGCTCGACCGCCTCGACGAGGACTCACTGGCCAAGGTGGGCAAGGCACACGCATTCGACGACGGGAGTGCCACGGACATCGACTCCGAAAGCGACAAGCGGTCGCCCTTCGACCCTGGTCGGCCGCTCGTTGGGCTTCATGCCAAGGTCTTCGCCTTCGAGGACAAGGGCCGGGCCCGGCTGTATCTCGGGTCGGCCAACGCCACCGGCCCCGCGTTCGGCAGCAATGTCGAGATCCTCGTGGAGTTGACCGGGTCAACCGATGTGCTCGGGATCGACCGGTTGTGCCAGGGCAGCGATGACGAGCCGGGTTTGCGCGACCTCTTCTACGATTACCGCAGGTCGTGCACTGACGATGGATCCTCCAGCGAACCATCGATCGACCACTGGCGACAGATCATCGCACGGCTCCCTCTTGAGGGCCGTGTCACCGAGAGCAGTGAAGGCTGGGCAGTTACCTACCGGACGACCGAGCCGATGCCCAAGCCCAACGACGCGACCATTCACTGCTGGCCGCTCACCGTCGCGGGGAACCGGCGGCAGGTAGTCCCAGGAAGGTCGCTCGAGGAGCGCTTTGAGACCAGCCTGGAGAACCTCAGCGGTTTCCTCGCCTTCGAGCTGACGCACACCGACGGCGAACTGAGCCGTTTCGTGGTCCCGGTCCCGCTCACCGGCGTGCCCGAGCAGCGCGACCGGGAGCTATTGAGATCCCTGATCGGGAACGCGGAGCGGTTCTTCCGCTACCTCATGGCGCTGCTGGAAGAGGACGCCGGCGAGTCCAGCGTGATCAACACTGTCGAGCGGATAAGCGGCGGCGACCAGAAGGAGGGAGACGGGCCGATCAGTCTTCCGGTGCTGGAGAGGCTGTTGCGAACCATGCGACGTGAACCCAGCAGGCTGGCAGAACTCCATCCGCTCGTGTCGGACCTGGCCGCCGACGACGCGCTGCCACCGGGCTTCGCCGAGCTGTGGAAAATGATCCACCAGGTGGCAACCACAGGTGGACCGACGCAGTGAGCGGACAGGCCATCAACGCCGAGGCGGTACTCGCCGATCTGAAGGACTTCCAGCGACGAACCGCTCGCTGGGCCTTCGAGCGGATGTTCGCCGACGACGACCCGGCGATCCGGTTCCTGGTGGCCGACGAGGTCGGCCTAGGCAAGACACACGTTGCCAAGGGCGTGATTGCCCAGGTCATCGAACACCTCGGGCGCACCGGCGACGAGCGTCACGACATCGTCTACGTCTGCTCCAACGGGGCCATCGCCCGGCAGAACCTCCGCAAGCTCGCCCCCAGGGGAATCGAGCCGGTAGCGAGGGTCGATCGGCTCACGATGCTGCCGCTGGCCGAGCTCGACGACGGAGACGAGACGCGCACCGGCATCAACCTGCTGGCGATCACGCCGGGCACGTCCTTGAAGTTCGGCCGCAGTACAGGCACGTTCCCCGAGCGATGTCTGGCCTACACATTCCTGCGAGGCCATTGGGGGGCGAACGCAATGAGCCGATCGCCGGCCAAGCGCATCTTCTGGGAGGGCCTCCGGTCCGGCAGCCGACGCGACCGGAACAGGTGGGTAAGGGAATGGGAAGGGTGGTATCGCCCCCAGATCGAAGGATCGCTCGGGCACTTCGGCATGCGGCTCGAGCAAGCGGACCGAGCCCGGATAGCAGAAGGCCGACCCTGTCTCCAGACCCTGTTCGAGGAACTCGTCGACGGGCTGGCGTACAAGCGGAGAATCCCTTACAAACTGCATCGACGTCGCCAGGAATTCGTGGGCGAAGTCCGTCGCGTGATGGCACTGGTGGGCATCGACGCGCTCTGTCCTGACCTAGTGGTGCTCGACGAGTTCCAGCGGTTCAAGGACTTGCTGCAGCCCGAGCCCGAGAATCTGGCGGCAGAACTGGCCCAGCGACTCTTCGACTACCGAGATCCTGACACCGGGCGGCCAACGCGGACGCTGCTACTGTCGGCGACCCCGTACCGCATGTACACCACCTCGGGTGAGCTCGAGGGCGATCACTACAAGGACTTCCTCGACACCTGCTCGTTCCTGTTCGGGAACCCGGCCCGGGTCGAGCGGCTCCAAGATCGGTTCAGGCAGCTGCGTACCGCGCTCACGGCACGGGACTCGCTCGACCGGGCCACCGAGATCTGCGGCGCAATCGGGTCTGATCTGCGCGCCGTGATGGCCCGGACCGAACGGCTGGCGGCGACCCCGGACCGCGACGGCATGCTCAACGAGACGGAGACCTACGCGGCGGTGAGCTCTGAAGACCTATGCGCCTACGTGCGCATCGGCGGCCTGGCCGAAGCGGTGGCGCACCACGAACCGACGGAGTACTGGAAGTCGGCGCCCTACCTCGTCAACTTCATGGAGGCGTACAAGCTGAAGCAAGCCGTGGCGGAGGCGGCGGAGCACGGGCTTCTCGACGGCGAGGAGCTCGATCCCGGCCCCGGCCTGCTGAGCTGGGACGACGTCGAGGCCTACCGGCAGATCGACCCCCAAAACGCACGGCTGCGCTGGCTGCTGGGCGACCTGGAGCGTCGGCGCGCCTTCGAGCTCCTGTGGGTGCCCGCGTCAATGAGGTACTACGACGCCGGGTCGGTGTACGAGTCGCCCGAGGCCGCAGGGTTTACGAAGCGGCTCATCTTCTCAGGCTGGACGGTCGTGCCCAAAGTCGTCTCCTCGCTGGTGAGCTTCGAGGCCGAGCGCCATGCCTTCATCGATCGCGATCACAACTACACGGCCGACTACGCGCGCCGGGGCGGCGGCCGGCTGGATCTTCGGACAGCTGCACGCGCAAGTGACGAGGCCCGGGCGGGTGAAGCGCCAGAGGCCCGACGGGCGGCGGCGATGACAGCATTCATCCTTACCTGGCCGAGCCCGCTCCTGGCCGAACTCGGCGACCCCAGGCCCAGGACACCCGACCAATCAACCCACGCGCCGCTCGCCGCAGCTTCGCGGCTACCGGTTCAGCCGACCGGGACGCGGGTCCGAGCCCCTGAGCTCTTGACCATGGTCAAGACCCGGGTGGCCGCGGCGCTTGAGCGGATCATGGAGTCGGCACCAACCGCCGGTGTCATCGACCATCGTTGGTACTGGGCCGCGCCCGTACTCCTCGACAAAGAGTTCCACCCGACGGCCATCGAGATCCTGCTTGGCCCCGACGGCGCGTACTACCTAGGCGGCGGCAGCCCCGACGGACAAGGACTGAACGCCCACATGGCTGAGGCGCAAGCGATGCTCGACAGCGGCGTAGAGGCTCTCGGCCGTCCACCCGACGACCTCATCGAGGTGCTCGCCGAACTCGCCGTGGGCGGGCCGGCGCAATGCGCGCTCCGAGCCATTAGCTCGGTAGTGGGTCTCCCAATCTCCCACGATGGCGTTCTAGCCAACGCGGCATGGGCGGGTGCAGCGTTCCGCGACTTCTTCAATGCCCCCGAGACGACCGCGGTCGTCGTGCGCGGCGCGCCCGACGCTGATGGGCACGAGGGCGCCGCCCGCTACTGGCAGGAGGTGCTGCGGCACTGCATCGACGGCAATTTGCAGTCAGTGCTCGACGAGCACAGCCATGTGCTGCGCGACTGGCTCGGATTCCTGAGCCTGGACACCGAGGACCAGCGGCAAG
The DNA here is from genome assembly GCA_009843735.1 of Acidimicrobiaceae bacterium. GTDB lineage: Bacteria > Actinomycetota > Acidimicrobiia > Acidimicrobiales > Aldehydirespiratoraceae > Aldehydirespirator. The sequence goes on from VYCW01000045.1 coordinate 21,563, forward strand.
CGGCCGCGGACGACATCGCGTACAGGCTCGCTGACGCCCTGGACCTGCGCACCTCGTCGTATCGCGTGGACATCCCCGGTCGAGAGCGCGACGGTCGGGGCGTCGAACTGCACCCACACCGGATGCGGTCACGATTCGCGGTCGCCTTCGGCCACCAGAGCCTCGACGAGGGCGGCGAGGCCCGGATCGAGGCCGTTTCGAAGGCGTTCAACTCGCCATTCTGGCCCTTTGTGCTGACCTCGACGTCGATCGGGCAGGAAGGACTGGACTTCCACCTCTGGTGCCACGCGATCGTCCATTGGAACCTGCCCTCCAACCCGGTCGACCTTGAGCAGCGCGAGGGCAGGGTCCACCGCTACAAGGGCCACGCGGTGCGGCGCAACATCGCCGCGACCCTGGGGCCGGACCTGCTTGCCGGAGGACTAGACGCCGATGCCGACCCCTGGACTGTTCTTCATGACCTTGCGGTCGCCACACGAGACGCTGACGACGACGAGATGGTGCCCTACTGGGTGTTCCACCAGGGTCCCGCGAGGATCGAGCGCCATGTGCCGGTCATGCCGTTCAGCCAGGAGGCGGCAGCTCTGCCGAAGCTGCGAAGGACCCTCGCCGCGTATCGCCTCGCCTTCGGTCAACCCCGCCAGGAGGAGTTGGTCGAGTTGTTGGGCGAGCTCGCGTCCGACGAACAGTTGCAGCAGCTCCGCATCGACCTGTCGCCTCCGAGCTCGAAGAGCTGACGGCGGGACGTCAGTCGTTGGTGGCCCGCAGGCGGTGGTAGTGGGCGATCAGGGACTCGGTGGCGGGGTCGTGTTCGCTCGCTGACCGCGACGAGCCCTCGCTTAGGTCCCCGGTTATGGCGTCGGCGAGGGTCTTTCCGTGCTCCACGCCGAACTGGTCGAAGCTGTTGATGCCCCACAGCGCGCCCTGCACCAGCACCTCGTGCTCGTAGAGGGCCACCAGCTGACCCAGCACTGACGGCGTCAGCTCGGGAGCCATGATCACCGTGGACGGGCGATTGCCGGGGAGCTCACGATGAGGATCGTCCGACGGCATCCCGAAGGCCAGCGCGGCCGCCTGGGCGAAGCAGTTGGCAACCAGTGACTCGTGCTGGCGCCCAGCCTCCGGGAGATGGGCGGTATCGACGTCGGGACGGGCGAACACGATGAAGTCGGCTGGAACCACCGTCGTGCCCTGGTGCAGGAACTGGTGAAAGGAGTGCTGGCTGTCGGTACCGGTGCCGCCCCATACGACCTCACCGGTGTCGCAGCCAACCGGGTTGCCGTCGAGCCGGACCCGCTTGCCGTTGGACTCCATCACCACCTGCTGCAGCCAGCTCCCGAAGCTTCGCAGCCGGTGCGAGTACGGCACCACCGCCCGCGACTGCAGACCCCAGAAGTTGCGATACCACACCCCCAACAACCCCATCAACACCGGGGCGTTGGCCACCGGCGGCTGCTGGACAAGATGCTCGTCGACGGCCCGCATCCCGGCCAGCATCTCGCCGAACCGTTCCTCACCGATGGCGAGCATGAGCGACAGTCCCGCCGCCGAGCCCAGCGAGTACCGGCCACCCACCCAGTCCCACACCCTGAAGACGTCGCCGGCCCGCACACCGAACTCAGTCGCCGCGGCGGCATTCGCGGTCGCCGCGGCGAAGTGGTGATCCGCCGCGTCCGGCCCCAGCGCCGCGCTCAGCCAGGCCCGGGCCGCCCGGGCGTTGGCCAGCGTCTCAGGAGTGCCGAAGCTCTTGGACACCACCACGAAGAGCGTCTCCGCCGGGTCCAGCCCGTCATCCAGCACCGTCGCCAAGTCGGCCGGGTCGACATTGGACACGAAGCGGCACTCGACGCCCGGGCGCCGGAAGGCGGCCAACGCCTCATGGGCCATGGCCAGGCCCAGATATGACCCGCCGATCCCGAGGTTCACCACAGTGCGGATCGGCCGGCCCGTCGCGCCCCGCCGCTCACCGGACAGCACGGCACGAGCGAAGCCGGCCATGCGGTTCAGTTCTGCGCTCACCGCGGTCGTCACATCGACATCACCAACCACCACCGAGGCGCCGGGACCGGCCCGGAGTGCGGTGTGCAACGCGGGCCGGCCCTCGGTGGCGTTCACCGGATCGCCCGCCATCGTGGCCGCGATCCGCTCGCTCACCCCCGCACGGTCGGCCAGAGCCAGCAGCAACTCGACTGTCTCGGCGGTCACAAGGTGACGGGAACAGTCGATCACCAAGTCGCCCGCGGTCAACGCGAGACGCCCAACCCGACCCGGATCAACCGAAAACAGCTCCCGCAGGTGCACACCACCCGCTTGCAGCTCGCGGGCGTGACGGGCCAGCGCGGTCCACTCCGCGGCGGCGGTGATGTCGGTAGAGGCCACCGGCCTCGGGCCCTTCCCGGCCCGGCCGGCTACTCGCCGGCGGCGAGATCTATGCCGTGACCCAGGGCGGACTCTGTCAACAGAGCGCTGATCTCGTCGGGCGAGCCGGTCTCGAAGGGCGGGGCGTCGGCCACCAGGGCCAGCAGCATCTCCTCCTCGAGCGCAGCCGTCGCAGCATCAATACCGCCGTGGACGACCCGCTCGTAGTACACCACCGACACCAGGTCCTCCAGGCTGAGGTTGGCGAAGCCGCTCATGCCGCTGGCGAAGCTGTCGACCTCCCGCGGGCCGTCGGGCCGGTCCGGGTTACCGTAGATGTCGAGCCCCAGGCGCTTGGTGCCGGCGGTGCCGAGGTACACCCAGGACAGATGGTGGGCCAGGCCGTCGAAACCGGGGGCGGGGCCGAACGTCAGCAGCAGCTCGCCGTCGTTGAGCTGGCGGCCGGTGGCCGTGCCGGAGCCGTCGGCGCCGTGGCATGAGGCGCAGGTGCTGTAGACGGCCGCGCCGTTGTCGGCCAGCACGAGCTCGGTGCTGTCGGGAGGCTCCAGCATCCCCACATAGAAGATGGCCCAGACGGGCAGGAACACCATCACCGATGCGGCCCAGTACGGCATCCGCTTGCGCCGGTGGGCCGCCTCGACGTAGGGCGGGTCCGGTTCGGGGGGCGGCGGTGGTGCCGCCTCCGGAATAGGGGCCGGCGCTGCGGGCACCGGCGCCGCCGCAGCAGGCGAGGGTGCCGCCGACGGAGCTTCAGCCTCGGCGGCCGGAGCGTCGCCACCCTCTGGTGCGGCACCGGTCAGCTCGGCTCGCCGCTGGCGCGAGCGCTCGAGCAGATACTCGGGTACCTCGACCACTTAACGTCTCCATCAGCGGTTGGGGGTGGACCGGACGACGCCGGAGCAACGAGCCCCGGCGCCATGAGGATAGGCGCTCAGGCCGCGCTTGGCGTCCCCGGAGGCCGAAACCGACGCACCATGCCCCAGCTAGCCGCCCGCAGGCCCCACGACGAGGCCGAATTCGTCGCCAGCGTCGATCAGCGCGTCGAACAAGTACTGGCCGAAGGAGCGGTCGCAGAAGACCAGGTAGGAGGGCGTTCCGTCGACGTCGTTGCGGGCGACATCGCAGGTGACCTTGGCCACCGACGCGGAGGCCACCGCGCCGTCGGGCGTCATCGGGTCCGACCAGTCCAGGCTGCACACCTTCTCGAGCATCCGGGCGGCCTCGTTCCCGGTGACGCGGAACAGCGCCCGGCCGTGGGTCCAGTCCAGGCACGAGACGAGGTCCGAGGAGTCCAGCCCCTCAAGGCCCTCGACCGCCCCGGCCGCCTCGGCGGCGGTGCCGAGCACGATCCACTCCCCCGGCCTGGACCCCAGCACCGTGGCTCCCGAAGCGGCCGCGCTCGACGAGCCGAACGACGCGCCGAGCTGATCGGCGACCGCGCCGTCGGGCGAGGCCCGGACCAGCCACTTGATGGTGGCGCTGACGTCGGTGAGCAAGAGATCGCCGTCCTCGGAGGTCTCGTAGCTCCGCACCACCGGGCTCTCGAAGGCGGGCGAGTCAGCCACGGAGACGCTCCCCGTCCGGGTCGAAATGGGCGTGATGGTCCATCACGGTGGCGCTGATGCGCTCACCGGAGACGAGGAGCACGGTCACCTTGGTCCCGCCCGCGGCCAGCTCGGGCTCGACCTGGCCGAGGCAGATGGCACGGCCCAGCATGGGCGACATCCGCGACGAGGTGATCCGGCCCAGTATCTCGTTGGTGTCGCCCCGAACGATCTGGGCTGCCTCCTCGGGCACCACATTGGGGTCGTCGGGCTGGATGGCCACGATCATGGGCAGCTTCCGGTCGGCGGCCCAGGCCAGCTCGGGCAGGCCCGCGAAGTCGTCCTTGTCCAGCTTGATCAGGGGGCTCAGACCGGTGCTGGGCCCCAGGGTCAGGCCGTCGGTGTCCTGACCCACGATGAAGTGGCCCTTCTCTAGGCGCATGATGCGCTGGCCCTCCAGGCCGAACGGCCCGACGCCGAGGTCGGCGCCGGCCTCCATCAGGGCCTCCCACACGTGCATGCCGTGGCCTGCGGGAACGTGCAGCTCGAAGGACAGCTCGCCGGTGAAGCCGATCCGCCACATGAAGCATCCGGCCACGCCGGCCACGGTGGCCGTGCGCACCTCCATGTACTTGAAGGCCTCCGGCGAAAGGTCCACGCCCTCGACCACCCGGCTCACCAGCTCCCGGGACTTGGGTCCGGCCACGTTGATGCTGGAATAGGCGGTAGTCACCGGGGTGACGTGCACCCGCCAGTGGGGACGCTCGGTCTGCAGCCAGTTCTCGACCCACTCCCACACGCCGGCCGCGCCCGAGCTGGTGGTGGTCATCAGGTAGTGGTCCTCGCCCAGCCGTCCGGTCACGCCGTCGTCGAGCACGACGCCGTCCTCGGCGCACATCATCCCGTAGCGGACCTTGCCCACCGGCAGCTTCGACCACTTGTTGGTGTAGAGCAGGTTGAGCAGCTTGGGAATGTCGGGGCCGCGCAGGTCGAGCTTGCCCAGCGGGGTGACATCGATGAGCCCGACGTTGGCGCGCACGTTGCGCACCTCGGCGGCGGGGTCGCCGTAGTGGTCGGGGCGGATCCACTGGCCGGCGAGGATGGTGCGCACGCCGTTGGCCTCGTGCCACGGGTGGATGGACGACACCCGCACCGGCTCGAACACCCGCCCGGCGAGCGCGCCCAGGGTGAGCGGGGCGTACGGCGGCCGCCAGACGGTGGTGCCGACCTGCGCGATGGTCTCGCCCCGGGCCTCGGCGATGGCGGCCACCGTGTTGACCGTTTCGAGCTTGCCCTGGGCCGACCCCATGGTGGCGGTCGTGTAGCGCTTGGCCAGCTCCACCGAGTCGTAGCCCTCCCGGGCCGCGGCCACAAGATCCTTGGAGCCGACGTCCTCGGAGAAGTCGATCATGCCGTGAGTGTCGGACCGGTGCAGCTCCGGGTGGTGGGTGCGTCGCAGGGGCACCCGCAAGTCGGCCACCCAGGCCGGCTCGTCGCCGGTGACCGGAAGCGCCCGGGCGGTGCGGGCCTGGTAGCGGTGAGCCACCGCCGCGGCCCGCTCGGCGGCCAGCTGCCCGGTGGCCGCGCCGTGGGCCCGCAGCTCGTCGAGACTGCCGTCGCCGGCGAGTCCGCCGGTGGCCAGCACATTGCCGGGCGGATCCGACGGGAAGAACCGGGCTGCGTTGGGGTCGTAGACGGGCCGGTCGCCTGACATGTTGAGCAGCGATGTGGGGGCGGTCCAGCCCGCGGCCACAACCAGCAGGTCGGCCTCGGTGCGGGTGCCGCCGGCCAGGACCGCCTCCAGTGCCTTCGACGAGCCCTGGGCGGCGCTGACGCGCCGGCCGTCGCGCCCGTCGATGACCGCCGCGACTTCAACGCCGACCCGGTCGAGATCGGCCGCGGCTGCGTCACCGTCAGAGTTGGCGGTGAACACGACGGCACGCTCGCCGGGCTTGACTCCCCACAGGTTGATCAGGCGGCGAGCCGCTCCCGAGGTGATCACGCCGGGACGGTCGTTGCCCGAGAACACGAAGGGCCGCTCGATCAGACCGGGCGCCACCACCAGCACCTTGGCCCGGGCCTTGATGAGGCGCTCGACCGCGATGGGGTGGTTGCGCTGCACGATCCCGAGCCAGTTGTCCTCGTAGCGGCCGGTGACGGTGGAGTCGGTCAGCACCTCGACATCGGAGGCGTCGAGAGCGGCCCGCAACTCGGACAGTGCGGCCCGGGCCGGCTCCGGATGTGCGTAGCGAAGATGGCCGCCGACGGCGTGCTCGTGCTCCACGAGCAAGACCCGGGCACCGGCCGCGGCCGCGGCCAGGGCGGCCTCGATGCCGGCCGGCCCGGCCCCGGCCACCACCACGTCGGGATGGGTGTAGCGCTTGTCGTGGTAGCGGTGAGGGGTGTCGGGATCGACCTTGCCACCGGGCGCGAACGTGGCCAGGACCCGTTCGTAGGCGGGCCACAGCTTCTGCGGGCGCATGAAGGTCTTGTAGTAGAAGCCGGCGGTGAGGAACCGCGAGACCAGCCCGTTGGCCGCCTTGATGTCGTGGCGCAGTGACGGCCACACGTTCTGGGCCTGCACGTCCATGCCCGCTTCCAGCAGGCGGTGGCCGGCCCGCACGTTGGGATCGTCGCCGACCTGCACCAGCAGGTTGGGGTCCCAGTAGTCGGCGGTGAGGATGCCGCGGGGCCGGTGGTACTTCATGGAGCGCGAGAACACGTGCTCGCCCGCGGCGGCCAGCGCCGAGGCGATGGTGTCGCCCTCGAAGCCGCTGAACCGCTTGCCGTTCCAGCGGAACCGCTGCGTCGTGGAGCGGTCGATCACCTCGGTGGGCTGGGCCTCCAGCCGGCTCATGGTCATAGCGAGCGTCCCCGCGAACCCGGTGCCCGGCTCATGCCTTGGCTCCCCGCTTGTCGCCCGGTTGGGGCGGGTCACGGAACTCGTTGGTCGCCGTGTTGCGCTCCAGCGTGAACCAGCGGCGACACCCGGACCGGCAGTACCAGGTCTCGCGCAGCCAGCCCGCGGGGTTGTCGCGCAGGTAGAGATAGCCCCGCCACTGCAGGGGGGCAGCAGTGGCGGGGTCGGGACGAGCATGAGACTCGCCGCCGTATCGCAGATCCGCGGAATTCCGCGGCCCGCAGTTCGGACAGGGCACCAGCAGCATCAGTGTCCCACCGCCGCGGCGCCCTTCTCGCCCACCAGTTCGCCGGTATCGAAACGGCTGAGAGCGAACGGCGCTATCAGCTCGGGGGTGCGGCCGGTAGCGGCCGCCTCAGCGATCTGCTCGCCGGACACCGGGGCGGCCTTGAAGCCGTAGGTGCCCCAGCCCACGTCGACCAGGAAGCCGTCGACCGGGGTGAATCCCATGACCGGCGAGTAGTCGGGAGTCATGTCGCACAGTCCGGACCACTGACGCAGCAGCCGCATCCGCGACACGGACGGCATCAGCTCCAGGACGTGGCCGGCCAGCTCCTCGGTGAACTCCAGCGAGCCCCGGATCGAGTAGGTGGCCACCGCATCCACCGCGGCTCCGAACACGAGCTCGCCACGGTCGGTCTGGCTGATGTAGACGTGCAAGGAGCCGGACACCACCACCGTGGGCAGGAAGACCTTGACCGGCTCGGTCACCGCGGCCTGCAGCGGATGAGTGGTGATGGGCAAGCGCACGCCGGCCATAGCCGAGATGAGGCCGGCCCAACCGGCGGTGCAGTTGATCACTATCGGGGTCGAGATGTCGCCCCGGTTGGTGCGCACCCCGGTGACCCGGCCTCCGGCTCCCTTGCCGTCGGCGCCGTCGCCGCCGGTGCACAGGATGTCGAGGACCTCGGTCTTCTGGTGCATCTCGACGCCCATGTGGTCGGCCGCCCGGGCATAGCCCCACACCACCGCGTCGTGGCGCACGATGCCGCCGGGCGGGTGGTACAACGCGCCGAGGATCGGGTAGCGGGGATGGTCGGAGGTGTCGAGGCTGGACGCGACCTCCTTGATCTCGTCGGGGCCGATGACGCTGGAGTTGACCCCCTGGAGCTTGTTGACCTCGGCCCTCCAGTGCATGGTGCGCAGAGCGGCGTCGCTGTGGGCCAGGGTCAGGTGGCCACGCTCGCTGAACATCACATTGATGTTCAAGTCCAGCGCCATGGAGTTGTAGAGCTGCAACGACCGGTCGTAGAAGGCCACGCCCTCGGGGGTGAGGTAGTTGGCTCGCACGATGGCGGTGTTGCGGCCCGAGGCGCCGCTGCCCAGGTAGGCCTTGTCGAGCACGGCCACGTTGGTCATGCCGTGGTTGCGGGCCAGGTAGTAGGCGGTGGCCAGACCGTGCACGCCCCCGCCGATCACCACCGCGTCGTAGGAGCGCTTCAGGTCGGTGTCACGCCAGACCCGGGGCCAGTAGTCGCCCTTGAGGCCGCGCCAGGCCAGCGTTGCTGCCGAGTACTTCGGCGGTCGGCGCCGCATCCCCCCTGCGATTCCCCTCATCACCCATGAACCATACGGGCACTGGTCGGTGACAGGAAGTATCAATATCGGATTGATTCAGACGTGTTCGATATCATATGGCGGTGAACTTCCAGCGGCTGCGCTACTTCGTGGCCGTCGCCGACGAACTCCACTTCGGGCGGGCGGCCGAACAACTCAACATGTCCCAGCCGCCGTTGAGCCAGCAGATCCGGCTGCTGGAGCGCGAGATGGACACCACTCTCTTCGACCGCAGCACCCGGAGGGTGACGCTCACCGACGCCGGTACGTTCCTCTACCCGGAGGCGGTCCGGCTGCTGGCCGCGGCCGACGGCGTCGACCGGCTGATGGACCAGCACCGCCATGGCCAGGCCGGCACGCTGCGGGTGGGATTCGTGGACTCGGCCGCCTACGAGGTGATGCCCCGGGTGCTCAGCGAGTACCGGCGCCGCTGGCCCCGGGTCGGCTACGAGCTGCACTCAATGAGCTCCGACGAGCAGGTCCAGGCCCTGAGAGCCGGCCAGATCGACCTGGGCATCGGCCGGGCCGCGGCCGACGCCCGCAACGTGGAGGCCACCCTGGTGATGCACGAGCCGCTGCTGGTGGCGGCCGGCGCGGCCCACCGGCTGGCCGCAGCGGCGCAAGCCCGGCTGGCAGACCTCGCCGACGAGCCGATCATCGGATTCGACCGCGGCGTCTCACCCAGCCTGCACGCCGTGCTGGCCTCGATGCTCGCCACCGAGGGCGTCGCCTACGACCCGATCATCGAGGCCACCGAGTACGCCACGATCCTCGGGTTCGTGGCCGCGGGCGAGGGCGTGGCCATCGTCCCGTCCAGCGTGCAGACCTTCCGCCCCCCCGGCCTCCGCTACCTGCGGCTTCGCGACGAGCGGGCCACGGTGCCGCTACTGCTGCTCACCCGAGCGGGCGAGCCGCCGCCCCTGGTAGTTCAAGCCCTGGACGTCGTGGCCGAGCTCTACGCCGCGAGCTGAGTGGAGTCACTCGCAGATGACGAGGGGGAGGTCGCGCTCGGTGCGGGCCTGGTAGTCCTCGTAGTCGGGCCACTGGCTCACCGCGATGGGCCACAGCTCGGCCTTCTCGGACACCGTGGCCGTGCGGGCCCGGAGCCGGTGGAGCTCGCCCCGGTCCTGGATGGTCACGTCGGGATCGGCGACCAGGTTGAGATACCAGCTGGGATGTCGGGGCGCGCCGCCCATGGAGGCGACCAGCAGGTAGCGCCGGCCGTCACGGATCCGGATCAGCGGCGTGCGGCGCAAGCTGCCGGTCTTGCGCCCGACGGTGGTGAGGATCACGCACTGGGCGCCCTCCCACTCGAACCCGTCAGCGCCGTCGGTGGCCAGATACCGGTCGACGTGGTCGGCGATCGGCTGCCACGGGCTCGGCTCGTAGCTCACAGCGGGATCCTTGTCAGTACTGGAGTTCGCAGCCGTACTCGTCGATCCACCACCGGGCAGTGCGCTTGGCGTCGGGCGGGGTGCGCAGGCCGGGATCCTGGTGGAGCCGCTCGGGTGTCGGGCCGACCCGCGCCGCGATCTCGGTGAGCGAATCGAGGTCGAGGTGGTAGCACTCCACCGCATTGAGTCCGAGCAACAGCCGGGTGTCCTCGATGGACACGTCGCGGAAGTCGCTCTCGAGGCGCTGGGCGGTGTGGGGCCACGAGCCCTCGGGGTGGGGGTAATCGGTGCCCCACATCAGGGCGTCAACGCCGTTGACATGGCGGCGGCGGATCTCCTCCTTGCTCATCGTGGAGGCCCCGATGAACACGTTGGTGCCGAAGTACTCCGACGGCAGGCGCGAGATCAGGCCCTTCATGCGGGAGCCCATCTTCTTGACCTTGGCGCTGGCCCCGAAGTTCACATCGGCCTTCCACAGGATGTCGCCGATCCAGAACGAGCCGCACTCCACCACCGCGTAGCGCAGGCCCGGAAACCTGTCGAACTTGCCCGAGAACAGCAGCTGCCACAGCGCCCGATGGGTCCAGAAGGGCACCTCGGCCATGTACATGGCCACGTTGTCGCCGTAGGAGGAGAAGTCGGCCTCACCGGAATGGGTGTGCACCACCAGGCCAGTCTCCGCGCAGGCGGCCCAGACCCGGTCATAGTGATCGGATCCGTAGGGCGGGAACCCGTGCCACATCGTCGGGATCATGATCCCGGCGATCCCGGGCCTGCCCGCCAGCCACTCGATCTCGGCCACCGACTCGTCGATGTCGTGGGTTATCGGCACCAGGCCAACCCCGGCCCGGCGGGGCGGGTTGGTGGCGCAGAACTCGACCAGCCAGCGGTTGTGGGCCCTGGCGCCGCCGAAGGCCTGGCGGGAGTCGGTGATCTGGCCTGCGGCCAGCCCGGCGCCGAACGGCGGCGACTCCTGACCGGTCACCGCGTCGCCGTCGGCGAAGATCACCTCGCCGGCGATGCCGTCGGCGTCGAGTTCCTTGTCGCGAACCTCCGGGTCGTAGGCGCCCCGCAGACCCTCTTCGTTCTCGCCCTCCCACTCGGCCAGGAACTCGGCGTTGACCTCCTCCTGGACCCGCCGGTGCTCATGGCGCCCGGCCACATAGGTGTCGAACTCGTCGTGCAGGGCGGAGTCGAGGTACGGGCGGTACTCCTCGCACTGCAGCCCAGCATGGGTGTCGCTCGACACGATCACGTAGGGGGCGTTCGATGTGTCGACGCCCTTGGTGGGGTTGGCAAGGCTCATCAGCGGCACCTCCGTGCATTCTCGCCGCCGGCGGGCTGCCAACTGTATCCGGCGGTGGCGGGGGTCTACAGGGCGTAGGCG
>VYCW01000018.1 GCA_009843735.1 Acidimicrobiaceae bacterium
CGATCGAGGTGGTCGACAGCCGGGTCGCCGGCTGGGACATCCGCATCGTCGACACCGTGGCCGACAACGCGAGCTGTGGCGTGTATGTGCTCGGCGGTCGGCCCGTCCCGTTGGACCGCGTGGACCTGCGGGCTGTGCCCATGTCACTGCGGATCGACGGTGAAGAGGTCTCGACCGGGGAGGGCGCGGCCTGCCTGGGCCACCCCCTGCACGCCGCCCGCTGGCTCGCCGACACGATGTGTGCCCGCGGCACGCCGCTCAAGGCGGGCGATGTGGTAATGACGGGGGCACTGGGCCCCATGCGCCCCCTGTTGGGAGGCGAGACCGTGGTCGCCGACCTCGGAGATCTCGGAGCCGTGACCACCCACATCCAACCGCGGCCCGAGGATCCGTAACTGCGCCCCCCGTCCGCTGCCGCGATCGTGGGTCACACTCTCTTGCGAGCCTGAGACACTGCTATACAAGTCGGCAGCATGGTGCAGGCGGCAGCGACACCGGGAGCGGGTTGCCGTCGGGCTCGCGCCACTACTGGAGGGGGCGGATGGCGACTGACCTGACCGGCGGGCTGAGCGACGAGCTCGAGCAAGTGTTCGCGACGCGGCCCGACGATCCGGAGATGCGCGAGTCGGTCAACGTGTGGCTGTGGGACCGGCGCGACCAGGTCGGGATACCCCGGATCGGGATTGAGGCTGTGGCCGGACGTTGGGACAGTCACGATGTCCAGGTGAACATCGCCGGCGGGGACGGCCGGGTCTTCAGCCGGTACGGCCGGGGCGACGCCCACGATCCCATGAACGCCGCGGGCCTACCGGCCACGCTGGGCGCCGGCCCGCTGTCGTTCGAGTGTGTCGAGCCGTTCCGGCACTGGCGGATGCGATTCGACGGCCTGGTCCACGAGTGGACGTGCGCCGAGCAGATCGAAGGGGGCAGCCCGGAGGGCGAGCCGTCGACGCGGGTACGGATCGACGTGGACCTGCACTCGGCGGTCCCGCCGTGGTCGAACGGCGGGCTGCTGCCCGAGGCTAGGCGGGTCATGGCGGAGCAGGACGAGGGCGCGCTCATCGGCGGCCCCCGTTTCGAGCAGCTCGCCCGGGCACGGGGAACGGTCGCGATCGGCGATGTCGAGCACCGCATCGACGGTGGCGCGCTGCGGATCCGCCGCCGGGGCGTGCGCCGGCTCGGAACGTTCCGGGGCCACGCCTGGCAGTCGGCGCTGTTCGGTAGCGGCCGGGCGTTCGGCTACCTCGTCTTCCCGCCACGCGACGACGGCCTTCCCACCTACAACGAGGGCTTCGTGTTCGAGGGTGACGGCGAGCTGGTCCCGGCCCGGGTGGTCGAGGCGCCGTGGCTCAAGCAGCTTCGCCCCAGGGGCTCCGATGTGTCGGTGGTGATCGAGACCGCGGCTGGAACCACCACGATCGAGGCCGAGACCATCATGTCCACCTTCATGGTGATGGGCGGTGTCGGCCCGGGAACCGAGGCGTACCCGGTGCTGGAGCAGGCCGTGACCCGGTTCCGCTGGAACGGCGAGGTGGCCAACGGGATGCTGGAGCGGTCGATGCCCGGCAACGTCATCGAGCCGTGACGCGCACCGGCGGCACCGCGCCGACGGTGGCATCGAGGATCGACGATCTCGTAGGCGAGGCGAGAGCCCGGACCGGCCTGGACGACTTCGGTGGCGACACCTGGCGGGAGGGCCTCGAGGTGCTGATCGGCTCGGCGATGGCCGAGTCGGCGTTCAGCGACATGGGCGAGGCCGGGTTCTATCGTGCGGTGCTCCGCGCCCTCACCAACCGGCTGAAGGTGGAGGACTGGTTCCGGCGCCACCCAGAGATCGACGAGCAGGTTGTCGAGATCGAGTTCCTGGGGGTCGGCCTGCCCCGAACGGGCTCGACGGCATTGTCGCACCTGCTGGGCGAGGATCGAGCCTTCCGCAATCTGCGCACCTGGGAGGAGGGAGACCCGTGCCCGCCGCCGGGCGTGGACCCCTCCGCCGACGACGAGCGCATTGCGGCCACACGGATGGTGCTGGAGATGGCCCATGGCCACGTGGCTGCCCGCCTGCGTTCCATGCTGCCCCAGTCCGCGGCCAGTCCGATGGAGGACCACAACCTCGTGGCCATGGAGTTCAAGGCCCAGTTCTTCACCGTCATGGGCCGCATCCCCACCTACGCCGACTGGTTCGCTCATTGCGACATGGAGCCCGCCTACCGGTACGAGAAGCGCGTGCTGAAGCTGCTGCAGTGGCGCACCGGCGCGAAGGTGTGGCGGCTCAAGTGCCCGACCCACACGATGTTCCTCGACACCTACGTCCGGGTGTTCGGTGAGGCGAGGTTCTGGCAGACCCATCGCGACGTCTCGAAGGTGCTGCCGTCGGTGTGCGACCTGTACTACACGCTGCTCGAGGACGCGAACCCGGGCATCGATCCCCTGTACGTCGGCGAGCTCAACATGGAGCAGTGGTCGATCGCCATGGACCGGTTGCTGGCGTTCCGGCGGGATCCGGACAACGACGCACGGTTCTTCGACATCGGCTTCACCGAGTTCCAAGCCGACCCGATCAGCCAGATCAGGCGGCTCTATGAGTGGCTCGGCGACGAGTTGACGCAGGCCACGGTCGACAGGATGCTGGCCTGGCGGGCCGACAACCCCAGAGACAAGCACGGCACCCACACCTACGACGCCGTGCAGTTCGGCATCACCGAAGAGGCCCTGGCCCAGCGCTTCGGGCTGTACCGCGATCGCTTCGCCCCGCTGCTGGTATAGGGCTCGAAGCCCGCGAAAGGAGTTGAACAGCCGTGAATGGAGCTAGATGGGACCCCACCGTGGAGGACCTTGAGGCCTTAGCTGGGAGGTCCAAGGTCGTTTGCCCCGATCGCGTCGTCACGCCGCATGGCGTCGCGGTTGGGGCAGGTGTCTGGGTAGATGATGGGGTCATCCGCGACGTCATCACGGACGGATCCCCGTACCCCGACGTGCCCGTGATCGCGATGCCGGGCGCAGTCGTCATGCCGGGCATCGTGGATGCGCATCATCACGTCGAGCAGCCGTTTGCCAAGGCCGTCTCCTTCGGGGAGCCAGCCCAGATGTGGAAGCGGCTCTGGATGCCGCTCGCGTCGATACTCACGCCCGAGACGGCCTATGTCGCCGCCAAGTGGACGTTCCTCGAGTGCCTTCGGGGCGGGTTCACGACCATTGTCGACAGCTCGCAACGCAAGGCGGTCCTTAACGAGCAAGTCATGCGCGCTGCAGACGAGGTAGGCATCCGCCTCGTTGCCTCGACCGGAATCAACGACCGGTTCGACGACTCGGCACCAGCCCCGGATGCGGTAGACGAGGTCTTGGGGGCCCACCTCGAGCTCTGCGCAACCTTCGATCGCGTGACACCGTCGGTGGCATGCGGCACCGTTCAGTCGACATCAGGTCCCATGTTGGGCGCGGTGGCACGGTTCGCGGCCGAGGCCGGTGTCGTCTTCCAAGTTCACGCCAATGAACACACTGGCGAGATCCAACACTCGCTGGAGCACTTCCACCGGCGCCCTCTCGAGCATCTCCACGACCACGGGGCGCTGGGACCCCACACGCTGATCGCCCACGCCACACTCGTCACCCCGTCGGAGTTGACGCTTCTTGCCGATACGGGGACCGCCGTGTCTTACAACCCCGTGGCGAGCGCCTGGAAGGGCAACGCGGTGGCGCCAGCGCTGGAGATGATCGAGCGCGGAATACGCGTCGGCCTCGGCACTGACGCCACACGAAACGACGCATTCCGGCTACTCGATGCCGCAGAGTTCGCCCAGCGCCTGACGGTCGGGCTCGCGACCGACGATTTTGGGGTTGGCAGCGGGTTTATCTGGGTCGAGGCAGGAACGGCGGGTGGCGCGGAGGTCGCAGGAATCGGCGACTTGACGGGCACGATCAGCGCCGGGCAGGCGGCGGATCTGCTTGTCCTTGACGCCTTCCAGCTTGAGACCATGCCCAGCCACGATCTTGAGTGGGAGCTGGTGCGCTTCTTTGACCGGACCGCCATCACCGCAGTTCTCGTGGGCGGTGAGGTGGTGAGCGTCAAGGGCCAACCGACCAGAGTGGACGCCGACGCGGTACTGAGCGACGAGCTGCAACTTGCCCTTGACACGATGGAGGCGAGCCCGATAGAGGTCGTACACGGCCCGTCTTGGCATCATCGGCCCCGTTGACTGTGAGAGCGACAGTCCGGGGCGCCGGCTAGGTCACGAGGGCTTGTCTAGTCCGACGAGGTCGTAGCTCATGGCGACAAGGCGCCGGGCGGTGTCCATGTTCTTGGCGTTCGGGTTCGGGGTCTCCATGGGCCAGCCACCGGCCCGGCACTCCTTGTCGCGGTAGAGGATGCTCCACTGGCTGAAGTAGGCGCCGGAGTGCTGAGGGGCGTCGTCCGACAGGAGGCAGTGGAGTGTGGTCTGGGCCGACTCCTCGTTGCTGTCGGACACGTACCGGCTCAAGGGGCGCATGATCGCCATCACGATGCGCATCGGCAGGCTGCCGCCCGACCCGAAGTTGGAACGGGCCCATCCGGGGTGGACCGAGAATGCCGAGACGCCGGTGCCCGTCAACCGCTCGGCGAGTTCCTTGGCGTAGAGGACCGTCGCCACCTTCGCTTCGCCGTAGGCACGCATGTTGCTGAATTCGCGCCGCTCGTAGTTGAGGTCGTCGAGTACCAGCTGCGGCCGGTTCTTGGGGC
>VYCW01000075.1 GCA_009843735.1 Acidimicrobiaceae bacterium
CGGTGATGATCCCCCGCCGGAACTGGCGCTCGATCTTGTCGGCCTGCTTCTCGTAGCGGTCGAGGATCTCGGTCTTCTGCTTCGGCGTGCGCACATCGTCGATCGAGATGGTCAGGCCGGACCGCGAGGCGTACTGGAAGCAGATGTCTTTGATCTCGTCGAGACTCTGGGCCACCTCCGCGACCTGGAAGCCGCGGGCCAGCCGGTCGACGAGCTCGCCCATCCGGCGCTGGCCGATGATTTCGTTGACATAGCCGAAACCGGCAGGCAGGGCGTGGTTGAAGAACACCCGTCCCGCGGTGGTGGGCTCGTAGCGGGCCCCGTCGCCGTTGGCCGGGGCCAGGAGCAGGTCCTCCGCGCCGCGGTACTCGATGGGCGCATGCAGCGAGAGGTCCCCGTTCTCGTAGGCGAAGCGGACCTCGTCGATGGTGCGGAAGGCCCGGCCCGCCCCGGCGGCATCGGCCACCATCTCGGTGAGGTAGTGCGCGCCGATGATCATGTCCTGGGTGGGTGTCACCAGCGGCCGGCCGTGGGCCGGGCTGAGCACGTTGTTGGCCGACAGCATCAGCACCCGGGCCTCGGCCTGCGCCTCGGCCGACAGCGGCAGGTGCACGGCCATCTGGTCGCCGTCGAAGTCGGCGTTGAACGCTGCGCACACCAGCGGGTGGATCTGGATCGCCTTGCCCTCCACCAGCACGGGCTCGAAGGCCTGGATGCCCAGCCGGTGCAGCGTGGGCGCCCGGTTCAGCAGCACGGGATGCTCCCGGATCACGTCCTCCAGCACGTCCCAGACCTGGGGCCGGCGGCGCTCGACCATGCGCTTGGCCGACTTGATGTTGGGGGCCAGCTCCACGTCCACCAGCTTCTTCATCACGAAGGGCTTGAACAGCTCCAGCGCCATGATCTTGGGGAGGCCGCACTGGTGGAACCGCAGCGTCGGCCCGGCCACGATCACGGAGCGGCCCGAGTAGTCCACTCGCTTGCCGAGCAGGTTCTGGCGGAACCTCCCCTGCTTGCCCTTGAGCATGTCCGACAGCGACTTCAGCGCCCGGTTCCCCGGGCCGGTCACCGGCCGGCCCCTCCGTCCGTTGTCGAACAGGGCGTCGACCGCCTCCTGCAGCATCCGCTTCTCGTTGTTGACGATGATGTCGGGGGCGGCCAGGTCCAGGAGGCGCTTGAGACGGTTGTTGCGGTTGATCACACGGCGGTAGAGGTCGTTCAGGTCCGAGGTGGCGAAGCGGCCGCCGTCCAGCTGCACCATGGGACGCAGCTCCGGCGGGATCACGGGCACGACATCGAGGATCATGGCCCTCGGGTCGTTGATGCGCCGGCCGTAGTTGTCGCGCCGGTTGAACGCGGCCAGGATCCGCAGCCGCTTGATGGCCTTCTGCTTGCGCTGCGCCGACAGCGGCCGCTGCCCCTCGGGCGGGTTGATCTGGTTCCGCAGCGTCGCTTCCTCGGCGTCGAAGTCGAGCGCCGCGATCAGGCGGGCGATGGCGTCGGCGCCCTGGCCGCCCTCGAAGTAGTCGCCCCAGCGGTCGACGAGCTCGCGCCACAGGTCCTCGTCCTCGATGATCTGGCGGCTGAACAGGTCGGTGAAGACCTCCCAGGCCCTCTCGAGCCGCTCGCGCTCGGCCTCGAAGCGCTCGTTGACTTCCTCGAAGTCCTTGTCGGCCTGACGTTGCAGCGCCCGCAGCTCGGACTCCTTGGCGTCGGCCGCCTCGGCCTCGGCCAGTTCGGCCTCGAGCTGCTCGGAGCGCTGCGTGAGCGCGAGGCGCCCGTCGGCCTCGATGGCCTCGAGCTCGCGACGGACCTCCAGCTCGAGTTCGGGCTTGTCGTCGTGGCGCCGGTCCTCGTCCACGCTGATCACGAGGTTGGCCCCGAAGTAGATCACCTTCTCGAGCTGCTTGGCCTTGAGCTCCTCCTTGGGCTGGGTGCCCATCAGCAGGTAGGCCAGCCACGACCT
The DNA here is from genome assembly GCA_009843735.1 of Acidimicrobiaceae bacterium. Lineage (GTDB taxonomy): Bacteria > Actinomycetota > Acidimicrobiia > Acidimicrobiales > Aldehydirespiratoraceae > Aldehydirespirator. Next base: position 1,967 of record VYCW01000075.1, read on the forward strand.
GGTGCCCCGCAGGTACCAGATGTGCACGGACGGGGCGGCCAGCTCGATGTGGCCCATGCGCTCGCGCCGCACCTTCGAGCGGGTCACCTCCACGTTGCAGCGCTCACAGATGATGCCCTTGAAGCGCACCCGCTTGTACTTGCCGCAGGAGCACTCCCAGTCGCGGGTGGGTCCGAAGATCTTCTCGCAGAACAAGCCGTCTTTCTCGGGCTTGAGCGTGCGGTAGTTGATCGTCTCGGGCTTCTTGACCTCTCCGTTCGACCAAGTGCGGATCGAATCGGCGCTGGCCAGGCCGATCTTCAGATCGCTGAAATCGTTGACGTCGAGCATGCCGTCTCCAGTTGTGCGTGTTCGTAGTTCTGTGCGGTGCTTGCCGGCTCAGCGGCGTGCGGCGCGGGCCAAGTCGTCTTCGTCGCTGCCGCGCTCGGGGCGCTGCAGGTCGATCCCGAGGGCCTCCACCGTTCTCAGGCTCTCCTCGTCCAGCTCGCGCATCTCAATGTGCTCACCCGCTGCGGAGAGGACCTCGACGTTGATGCACAGCGACTGCATCTCCTTGATGAGCACCTTGAAGCTCTCCGGGATGCCGGGGTCGGGGACGTTCTCGCCCTTGACGATGGCCTCGTACGCCTTGGCCCGGCCGAGCACGTCGTCCGACTTCACGGTGAGCAGCTCCTGCAGGCAGAACGCCGCCCCGTAGGCCTCCAGCGCCCACACCTCCATCTCACCGAAGCGCTGGCCGCCGAACTGGGCCTTGCCGCCCAGGGGCTGCTGGGTGATCATCGAGTAGGGGCCGGTGGAGCGGGCGTGGATCTTGTCGTCGACGAGATGGGCCAGCTTCAGCATGTAGACGTAGCCCGTGGTGATCGGGTTGTCGTAGGGCTCACCGGTGCGCCCGTTGTAGAGGGTCTGCTTGCCGTCGACCTCGATCAGCCGGTAGCCGTCGGAGGTCTCCGGGTTGAGGTTGGTGAGGATATCGACGATGGTCGGCTTGCCCTGGGCGAGGTCGCGCTCGTCCCAGGTGGCGCCGTCGAATACCGGTGTGGCAACGTGGGTCGAGGGCTGGGTGACGGGACGGGTCTTGGTCTCGGTGCCCCGGACCGGCTCGTCGCCCACCTGCTCGCCGTTGATCTTCCAGCCGTACCGGGCGCAGTACCCGAGATGGGCCTCGAGCACCTGGCCGACGTTCATGCGCGACGGCACGCCCAGCGGGTTCAGGATGATGTCGACCGGCGTGCCGTCGGCGGTGAACGGCATGTCCTCGACGGGCAGGATCCGTGAGATCACGCCCTTGTTGCCGTGGCGGCCGGCCAGCTTGTCGCCCACGCTGATCTTGCGGTTCTGGGCCACGTACACCCGCACCAGCTGGTTCACGCCGGGCGGGAGCTCACCGGCGTTGGGATCGTCGCGGTCGAACACCTTGACGTCGATCACCTTGCCGGACTCGCCGTGGGGAACCTTGAGGGAGGTGTCGCGCACCTCCCTGGCCTTCTCGCCGAAGATCGCCCTCAGCAGCCGCTCCTCCGGCGTCAGCTCGGTCTCGCCCTTGGGCGTGACCTTGCCCACCAGCACATCGCCCGGTCCGACCTCGGCGCCGACGCGGATGATGCCGCGGTGGTCGAGATCGGCGAGGATGTCGTCGGAGAGGTTGGGGATGTCCCGGGTGATCTCCTCGGCGCCCAGCTTGGTGTCGCGGGCGTCGATCTCGTGCTCGTGGATGTGTATGGACGTGAGCACGTCGTCACGCACCAGGCGCTCCGACAGGATGATGGCGTCCTCGAAGTTGTAGCCCTCCCAGGACATGAAGGCCACCAGCAGGTTCTTGCCCAGTGCCAGCTCCCCGTGGTCGGTGGACGGACCGTCGGCAAGCACGTCGCCGGCGGAGACCTCGTCGCCCTGGCGGACCAGCGGCCTCTGGCTGATGCAGGTGTCCTGGTTGGACCGCTCGAACTTGCGCAGCGGGATCTCGGTCGGTCCCGAGTCGGCGTAGTCCACCACGATGCGGTCGCCGTCCACCTCGACGACGCTGCCCTCGGCGGGCGCGATCACCATGTCGGCCGCGTCGCGCGCCGCCCGGCCCTCCACCCCGGTGCCGATGTAGGGGGCCTCGGTGCGGACGAGCGGCACCGCCTGGCGCTGCATGTTGGCGCCCATGAGGGCGCGGTTGGCGTCGTCGTGCTCGAGGAAGGGAATCAGGGCGGTGGCCACTGACACGATCTGTTTGGGCGAGATGTCCATCAGATGCACTTCGTCGGGAGGCACGAAGGAGATCTCGGTGGTGGCGCCGAAGAAGACCTCCCGCTCGAGCTGGACCTTCAGATCCTCGAGCGACGCCGCCTGGGGCGAGCGCCGCACCAGCACCCGCGGGTTGACGAAGCGACCGTCGGCGTCGGTGGGGGCGTTCGCCTGAGCGATGACGTAGTCCTCCTCCTCGTCGGCGGAGAGGTAGACGATCCTGCTACCGTCGGGCACCTCGACGATCTCCTTGCCCCGCTCGACGAGATGGTCGACGACGGATCTGACCGTCTTCTCATCCCCCTTCTTCTCCGTGATGACGGCATCGGGCACCAGCCGGTAGGGCGACTCGATGAAGCCGAACTCGTTGA
>VYCW01000064.1 GCA_009843735.1 Acidimicrobiaceae bacterium
GCCGACACCGAGTAGGTGTTGCGGGAGTCGATGTCGTCGGGGTCGTAGTCGACGTCGAAGGAGATCGGGACCTGGCCCGGGTCGGAAATGACCTGCTCCGCGATGAGCTCCGCGGCCGCATCGGCGTACGACGTGTCGCGGACCTGCACGATGAGCCTCGCATCCGGCGTGAGCGCGATCCGCTCCCGGTAGGTGACCGTCCCCGACACCGATGACCCACCGAACACCGACCCGGCGACGCCACAGCCGGTGGCGACCACCAGCACCATCGTGACAATCAGCACTGCCGCCTTGCGACTGTGGCTCATGAACGGACTCCTTGGGTCGGGGAGACGCCTGGCTCGCTGTATTCGATGACCGGTATGACGCTCCGGGGCCAGGGCTGGTTCCCCGATCCATCTTGTCGCTCGTACGCTCCGCTTGTGCAGATACTCGACGCCCGATCTCTGGATCCGGACGGCTTCGCCGCGGCGCTGGAGCTACAGCAGCGGATCGACCGCGAGCGCGACTCCGGGCTGCCGGTCACGCCGGCTGCCGAGCTGCGGGCCGTATTCGACGACGATGCAACCGACCACTGCCGCCACCAGCGGGTAGTCGCGCTAACCGACGGCAACACCGCGGCCGCCATCGGGCATGTGGAGCTCAACACGGACGCAGCCAACGCCAACCTGGCCGGGGTGGAGATCACACCCACAGCCGCCAGCACCGCGGCCGCGGTGCTGGCCGAGCTGTTGAGACGAGCCCGAGACGACGGCCGGACCTCGGCGATCGCCTGGGGCGACCACACCCCGGCCGCCCACACCTTCTGGACCGGGTTGGGCGCCGAGCTGCGATACACCGAGCAGGAGTCCAGGCTCGAGATGGCCGCGGTGGACCCCCAGCTCATGGCGCAGTGGATCGCGGCCGGTCCGGCCGATCTGGAGCTTGTGCACTGGGCCCGCCACTGCCCGGAGGACCGGATCGACGCCCTGGTGGCCACCGCCAACGCCATGAACGACGCCCCCACCGACGACCTGGAGATCGCCGACACCGTCGTCGACGCGGCCATGGTGCGGGCCGAGATCGAGGCCCGGGCAGCCCGCGGGCTGGAGTACCGAGGAGTCCTGGCCGTCACTGCCGGCGGCGAGGCGGCCGGCACCACCGAGGTGTTCGTCAACCGGCACCGGCCAGCGGCCTCGTGGCAATGGAGCACGGTGGTGCTCCCCGCCCACCGGGGCCGCAGAATCGGGCGCTGGGTGAAGGCCGCCATGTGGCAGCGGCTGCGGGCCACCGAGCCCGAGGTGACTGCCCTCCAGACCGGCAACGCGGCCAGCAACGCCCACATGCTGGCCATCAACATCGAGATGGGCTTCCAGCCCACCCACCTGATGGGCTGCTGGCAGGCCGACCTGGAGGTACTCGAGACCGCGCTCAGCCACCGCGGCTGAGAAGGCGGGTCCGCAGCAGGTTCAACGCGGTGATCGTGCCGAGCTGGCGCACCATCGTCCGGGCCATGTTGAAACGCACCCGTGTCGCCTCGCCCTCGCCGTCGAGGTGCAGACCGATCCAGACCGTGCCCGCCTCGGCGCCCTCGTGGGCATCGGGGCCGGCCGCGCCGGTGGTGGCCAGACCCACGTCGGTACCCAGCACCCGGCAGGCCCCCTCAGCCATGGCCAGCGCCATCTCCGAGCTGACCGCGTTCACGTCGGGCGCACCCAGAACACCAGTCTTGATCTCCCGGTCATAGGGCACCACCGCGCCCCGCAGCACCCTGCTCGCTCCGGGGACATCGGTGAGGCGAGCGGCGATAAGCCCGCCGGTGACCGACTCGGCCAGCCCCAGGGTCAGGCCCTGCGACTGCATCAGGTCGACGACGACCGACTCCATGGTGTCGTCGTCGGCGCCGAACACGGCATCGCCGATCACCGCCCGGGCCCGGGCCTCCACGCCCGACAGCACGCTCAGCGCGGTCTCGTCGTCGGCCGCCTTGGCGGTGATGCGGACCTTCAGGCCCTCCATGCCGCTGGCCAGGAAGGCGATGGTCGCCTCGCCGGTGGAGTCGAGGCGGCGCATCTCCGGATCGAGGAGCTCGGCCAGGCCGGACTCCGAGTGGCCCCAGGTGCGCAGGATCCGGCTCCGGATCACGTGGCGCTCGCCGGCGCGGGCCTGAAGGTCGGGCAGCACGCATTCGCTGACCATCTTCTGCATCTCCCAGGGCACCCCGGGAACCGCGTAGATCACCTTGCCGGCGTCGGGGGCCGCGGTGTTGGCCGGGTCCCCGGATCCGCGGCCCCGCCTCACCGGGCAGATCAGCCCGGGCGCGGTACCGGGCTGCACATCCATCACCCGGGCTCCCACCGGCACATCGGCCTGCTGCAGGTTGTTGGCCGGCATCTGGCGGTCCCGGCGGTAGAACATGGCCCGGATCCGCTCGACCACCGCCTCGTCGCGGCGCAACCCGACGCCCATCACAGCCGCGATCGCCTCGCGGGTGATGTCGTCGGGGGTGGGGCCGAGGCCGCCGCACACGATGACCGCATCGCTGCGGTCCAGCGCCTGCTCGAACGCGGCGATCATGCGATCGAGGTTGTCGCCGACCTTGGTCTGGAAATGGCTGTCGATGCCGGCCAGCGCGAGCTGCTCCCCGATCCACGAGGAGTTGGTGTCGACGATCTGACCGAGCAGCAGCTCGGTCCCGACCGCCACGACCTCACATTTCACGACTGTTAGCCAGGGCGGAGCGACCGTCGATCAGGTACTGGAGTCCCGTGGCCACGGTGAACACCACCGCCACCCACAGCGCGACGGTCAGCACGGCGTGGGCGTTCTCCAGGGTGGGCATGACCGCCATCGCCAGCGCGAGCCCCTGCACCGACGTCTTGTACTTGGCTGAGCGGCGGGCCGGGATCGAGACGCCCGCGCCGGCCCATCGCGCCCTCCAGGCCGTGATTCCCAGCTCGCGGAAGGCGATGACGGTCACCGGCACCCACCAGTAGCGCTCTACCGCCACCAGGCAGAACGCGGCGCCGAGCACCACGACCTTGTCGGCGAGAGGGTCGAGGAAGGCGCCGCTGCGGCTGGTGACGTTGGCCCAGCGGGCCACCCGGCCGTCGAAGAAGTCGGTGCCGGCCAACGCCAGGCCCAGCCCGAAGGCCGCCCAGGACGCGCCCTTGGTCTCCTCGGCCTGCAGGATCAGAAGGAAGAGTACGGGCGACAGCAGCAGCCGGGCGAGGGTCAACAGGTTGGCGGGGTGAAGCAGGCTGGCCTGCGCGGGCGCTTCGGCGCCGCTCGGCGAGTTCATGCCGCCACCAGATCGCAGCCCTCAGCGGCGGTAACCGTCACGTCTGCGAAGGTACCCGGCGCGAGAGCGTCGGGCACATCGACGATCCCGTCGATCTCGGGGGCCTCGCGGTGGGTCCGGCCCACGCCGGGCTCGTCCACGAGCACCTCGACCCGGCGTCCGATGAGCAGGTCGCGGCGTCGGGCCGTGATGGCGTCCTGGAGTTCGGTGAGCTCGGCCAGGCGCTCCGAGCGCAAGCCTTCGTCGATCTTGCCGCCGAGAGTCGCCGAATGGGTCCCCTCCTCCTCGGAGTAGGCGAAGAACCCGCACCAGTCGAGCTGGGCCTGCTCCACGAAGCGCAGCAGCAGGTCGTGGTCGTCCTCGGTCTCGCCCGGGTAGCCGACGATGAAGTTGGAACGGAAGGCCGCGTCGGGCTCGCGCCGGCGGATCGCCTCGATGCGGGTCAGGAACCGCTGGCCGTCGCCCCAGCGTCGCATACGCCGCAGCAGCGGCCGGGACACGTGCTGGAGCGACAGGTCGAAGTAGGGCACGCCGGTGGCACAGATCGCGTCGATGAGGGCGTCGTTGAGGTCCGACGGGTACAGGTAGAGCAGCCGGGTGCGGGCAACCCGGGCCGACACGGCCTCCACCAGCGGCACGATGCGGCGCTCGCCCCGGCCCTGGTCCCGGCCGTAGGAGGCGAGGTCCTGGGCGACCAGCACGATTTCGGCCGCCTCGAGCTGCTCCACCTCGGCGAGGATCTGCTCGACCGGGCGGCTGCGCTGCGGGCCGCGGAAGCTGGGGATGGCACAGAAGCCGCAGGCCCGGTCGCACCCCTCGGCGATCTTCACGTACGCCCAGGGTCGAGGCGACCGCGGCCTCCGAAGGTTGAGCAGGTCGAAGGCCGGAACCTCTCGAGGGTCCCGGCGTCCCAACTCCACCGGCACCGGCGCAGGCGCGCCTACACCCTCAGCGCCGGACGCGCCGATGAGCGTCATGCCGAACCCGGCGATCCGGTCGACCTCCGGCAATGCTCCGGCAAGCTCGTCGCCGTAGCGCTCCGCAAGGCAGCCGGTCACTACCAGCGACGCGCCGGACGCCTTGGTCTCGGCCAGCGCCAGGATCGTGTCGATCGACTCCTGGCGGGCCTCCTCCACGAAGGCGCAGGTGTTGACGACGACCAGATCGGCCTCGGAGGCGTCGGCGGCCGGAGCCATGCCGTCGGAGACCAGCAGTCCGGTCAACTTGTCGGAGTCGACCCGGTTCTTGGGACACCCCAGGGTGTGCACCACGAAGGACTTGGGCCCCTTGGACATCCGGCTCAGCCCCTAGACGCCGGCCGTCCCCGTCGGAGGGGGCAGCGTCGTGGTGGTCGTGGTGGTCGTGGTGGTGCTGGTTCGCTCCGGAGGCGGGGGATCATGGGGAGCGCAGTTGCCGGAGATGATGTCGCGGATGCGGTCGACGCGCTCACCAGAGTCGGTCGGAGCGGGCGCACCGTCGGCGTCGAGAACGTGCGGATGGAACTCCCATGTGGTGACCCCGTCACCGTCGAAGTCGATCTGGAGAACCCCGGTCTCGCCGAGGATGCCCGAGCGGACGTGCCAGATGAAGTTCCCGAGCGAGTAGGCCACCAGCTTGCGGCCGACCAACTCCACCGGCTGGAGCACGTGCGGATGGTGTCCGATTACCGCGTCGGCGCCCGCGTCGAGAAGCTGCCGGGCCAGGAGGCGCTGGTCGTTGCTGGGGCACGTGTCGCGCTCGATGCCCCAGTGGACCGCGACGATCACCGCGTCGGCCTCTGCGGCCGCGGCCCGCACCGTATCGAGGACGCGGGCCCGGGCCGGCGAGTGCGCCGAGGCGATACCGGGAGTGGCGGAGCCGGCCGCGAAAGCGGCGGGCACGATCATGGACGCGCCGACGAAGGCCACTCGAACGCCGTTGCCGGCGGACAGGAGCCGGTACTGGTAGGCCTCGTCGGCGTCACGGCCCGCGCCGATGGTGGTCACGCCGGCCGCTTCCAGGAGATCGATGGTGTCGGTCAGGGCGTCGGGGCCGTAGTCGTTGGCGTGGTTGTTGGCCAGGTTGGCCACGCTGACGCCGCCGGCCGCGATGCGCTCGGCGGCCGCCGGCGGAGCCCGGAACACGAACTCCTTCCAGTGGGGCTCGCCGCGGTCGCTTATGGCCATCTCCACGTTCACGAGCGAGAAATCCGACGAGCCCAGCGGTGGGTCCAGCAAAGCGAATGGGTCGATGCCCGCGGGCTCGGTTCGCGTCATCAGCACATCGCCGCCGGCCAGCAGCCGCCAGGTCCGGTCGGGCTCGGTTGTCGTCGTGTCGAGTGAGGTGGTGGCCGCACTGGTCGACTCCGGCAGCGGCACGGTGATGGAGGAAGCGGGCAGGGTGGGCGACGCCCCATCGGATGAGCGAAGCTCTGAACCGCCCGCGCACGCTGAGGCCATCAGCGCAGCGGCCGCCAGAAGGCTCCACAGCGCGCCAATCCTCAGTCCCACTGGGGCACCTCCACTATGCGGACCCTATAGAGCCGGGGCCAGAGCTTGCCGGTCATCCACAGGGTGGCGCTGTCGGAGTCCAATGCCACCCCGTTGAGGACGTCCATGTCACTCGACGCGCTCAGGCTCACATCGTCGACGAGGGGTTGGGCATCGATGGACGCCACCGCCCGTCCCGTCGCCGGATCGATCACCAGCAGCCGATCGGTCTGCCACACGTTGGCGACCACCAGGTCCTCCACGCACTCGAGCTCGTTCAGGTAGTCGAGCCGTCCGTCGTAGCCGGACGCGGTCACGGTCACCGTGCCCAGCAGCGCGAAGGTCTCGGGATCCCGGCGGGCCAGCCGGTCCGAGCCGTCCGACATGATCAGCACGTCGCCGGACAGGCAAAGGCCCCAGCCCTCGCCCTCATAGGCGTGGGCTCCCAGTTCCTCAAGCGTCTCGCGGTCGTACACGAGGGCGGTCCCGCTCGTCCAGGTCAGCTGGACGAGCGTGTCGCCGACGATCGTGAGCCCCTCACCGAACAAGTTCTCGGCCAGGTCGACCCGTGCCGTGACCTCGCCGGTGAGCGCGTCAACGGTGCGCAGCGAGGAGCGGCCTCGCAGGCCGGTGCTCTCGTACATCGTGCCGCCGGCGATTTCGAGGCCCTGGGTGAAGGCCTCGGGATCGTGGGGGAACGACTCGATGATCTCCACGGTCCAGCGAGCCACGTCGGTGCCCACGCCCACCGGCGGGAACACCGAGGTCGCGGATTGGGTCTCGTCGTGCGCCGCTGCCGGCGCATCAAGCACCGGGGACTCAGCTTCCGGCGCATCCAGCACGGGGGACTCTGCAGCAGGCGCTTGCTCGAGTCCTCCAGAGGACTCCTCGGCTTGCGGGGACTCATCGACCGCTGGGGGCTCCCACGTCGTTGCTGGCGCCGTCGTGTCCGGCGGTTCGGTATCCGCCGGCGTCGAATCGTCGACGGCCGGAGCCGCCGGCTCGCTGCCTAACGGCGGGCTCGCCTCGTCTGAGGCTGAAGTGCAGCCCGCACAAAGGAGGGCGACGCAGACCAGTGGCCGGACGGTGGAGCCAAGCCGCTTCATGAGCGCGTCATCCTCGCAATGGTCAGCCGGCCAGTAGTGCGATGCTCACCACCCAGAGACCCAGCAGCGCAAGCCCGTCGATGCGGTTGACCCGGTGACCTATCGCCATGGCCGCCCAGCTCACCACGCATATCGCCACCATCATCAGCGAACCGAGGGTCTGGAGGGTGACATCGCCGACCGGGCCGGGCCCGACCAGGCTGATGACGCCGCCTACAGCCAGAGAGTTGAACACGTTGCTTCCCAGCAGGTTTCCCACGAGCAGCTCGGTCTCCCGCTGCCGGGCTGCGGCCACCGCCGTGACCAGCTCGGGTGCCGATGTGCCGACGGCCACCATGGTGTAGCCGACGAAGCCTCCCGACAGGTTGAGAGCGTCGGCTACCCGCTCGGCGCCCTCCACAAGGATGTAGGCCGAGCCAGCCACCAGGGCGAGCGCCACCACGGTTCGCAGCGTCTCGATCCCGAGGGCGGGAGGATCCTCGCCGACCAGTTCGGAGAGGTCGTCCATGTCCGCTTCGCGGTCGACGGTGCGCGCCCCCCGCAGGACCAGCACGAACCAGGCGCCCAGGGCGACCAGCAGCAGCACACCCTCCAGGCGCTTGAGTTCGCCCTGTACGAGCAGCGCGAAGATGCCGACCGCGGCCACTGAGACCGCAGCGTCCCTCCTCACCACGGAGCGGCTGACCGGCACGACCGCCACGAACGACGCCGCGCCGAGCACCAGGGAGATGTTGGCGACGTTGGAGCCGATGATGTTGCCCACGCCGATGTCGAGGCGTCCGTTGGCCGCGGCTACCCCCGACACGAGCATCTCGGGCGCACTGGTGCCGAAACCCACCACGACGGCGCCCACCACGATGGGCGCCATCCGGAGCACGACGGCCAGCCGGGCCGCCCCCCGCACGAACTGGTCGGCGGCCAGCGACAGCACGACCAGGCCGATGATCGAGTAGACGAGACCGAGCAGCATCTACTCAGCCGGCCTGCCTGGCCTCGAACTCCTCGGGGGTGATGAGAACCTCACGGGCCTTGGAGCCGGTCGACGGGCCGACCACGCCGCGCTGTTCGAGCAGGTCCATGATCCGTCCCGCCCTCGCGAAGCCGACCCGCAGGCGGCGCTGCAGCATGGACGTGGAGCCCAGTTGGGTCTCGACCACCAGGGCCATGGCCGCTTCGAGCAGTTCGTCGCCGTCGTCGTCCTCCACCGGGGGCGCGTCCGTGATGCTCGCCGGCATTATCGGCGCCCCGCCCAGGTCGGGCCCCGGCTGCAGCGGGCCTCCGGACTCACCGCCGGCCCGCCCGTCGGTGGAGACGGACGGATCGTCGTCGAAGTCGGGGGCCTGGTCCACCCAGTGCCCCACCACGGCGCGGACCTCGTCCTCGGTCACCCAGCAGCCCTGGATGCGGTGAGGCGTCGACGACGAGGGCCCGAGCCAGAGCATGTCGCCCTGGCCGACCAGCCGCTCGGCGCCGGGCTGGTCGAGGATCACCCGCGAGTCGGTCAGGCTTGCCACCGCGAACGCGAGCCGGGCCGGGATGTTGGCCTTGATCACTCCGGTGATGATGTTGACCGATGGCCGCTGGGTGGCGATCACCAGGTGGATGCCGACGGCGCGAGCCATCTGGGCGATCCGGGCGATCGACTCCTCGACGTCTCTGGCGGCCACCATCATCAGATCGGCCAGCTCGTCCACCACCAGGAGCACGAACGGCAGGCGCTGGTACTGCAACGGCTCGCCGTCGGCGTCCCTCGCCCCGGGCGGGGGGTCCAGGGAGCCCTCGTCAACGGCGCCGTTGTAGCCGGTGATGTCGCGGAAGCCGGTCTCGTGAAGCAGGTCGTAGCGCCGCTCCATCTCCCGCACGGCCCAACTCAGCGCGTTGGCCGCCTTGCGGGGGTCGGTGACCGGAGCGGTCAGGAGGTGAGGGACGCGGTCGTACTGGCCCATCTCCACCCGCTTGGGGTCGACCAGGATCATGCGGACATCGTCGGGCGTGGACCGCATCAGCACCGAGGTGATCATCGAGTTGAGGCACGACGACTTGCCGGCCCCGGTCGCCCCGGCGATCAGCAAGTGGGGCGTGGTGGCCAGGTTCATCATCACCGACTGGCCGTTGATGTCCCGGCCGATGGCCACCTCCAGAGGATGCTCCGCGCCGCGTGCCTCCGGTGATCGCATGACGTCACCGAGTCGCACGATGTGGCGGTCGAGGTTCGGGACCTCCACGCCGATGGCGCGCCGGCCCGGGATCGGGGCCAGGATGCGCACGTCGGGCGAGGCCATGGCGTAGGCGACGTCCTTGCGCAGGCTCTCGAGCTTGGACACCTTGACGCCCTCTTCCAGCTCCAGCACGAAGCGGGTGACGGTCGGCCCCACCACCGGCTCCAGCAGGATCGTGGGCACATCGAAACGGGCCAGGGTGGCCTGCAGGAGCTGGCCGCGTTCGGCCACGGCCGCCTTGTCGATCTGCCGCGAGGGCGTCACGGTGAGGATCTTGGCGGCCGGCAGCTTCCACTTGGATGGGCCGCTGCGCCGCTTCGGGCCCGCGCCCGCAGCCAGCGCCTTGGCGGGATCGTCGGGCGCGGCAACCACTCCCACCTCGCCAGTGGGCTCGGGCTCGGCGGGAGGAGGCTCGTCGTCGGGGCCGGCGTCGCTCGAATCCGGGTCCGCCCGGAACGGTGCGCCCTCGGCCTGCCCGTAGGCCGGGAGGGCGGTGGCCTCGCGTCCGGCCGGGTCGTCCTTGATGTCGCTGAACAGGTTCACCACCAGCGACCGCAGCAAACGCCATACCGGGCGGAGCGCCGCCGCCAGCGCGGCCAGTGCCGATCGCACGGTAAGGCCGGTGACGACGATGAGGCCGACGAGGCCCACGAAGACGAGCAGCAGCACCGAACCCCAAACAGCAGTCCAGGCGTGCAGGAAACCGCCTATTCCGACACCCAGAGCACCGCCCGCCGCGCCGAGTTCGTCCACTCCGTCGCCCAGACCGGGGCGGCCCCTGCCCAGATGCAGCAACCCCGTGGACGACACCAGCAGCAGCACACCGCCCAGCACCATCCTGGCTGCAGAGTCGGATCTTTCGACGGGATGAGCGTCAATGCGTCGGGTGGCCTCGGTTCCGTCGCTGTCATCGGTTGCGCTCTTGGCGGGATCGCCACGACGTCCACCCCAGAGCGCGGCCGCTCCCATCGCCGCCAGCCCTACGGGAAGGGCGGAACGCACCAGGCCGAACCCCGCGGCCAGCGCCCGATCGATCTGCTCGCCCACCGGTCCAGCGGCTGCGAACCAGACGCTGCCCGCCACAATCAGGGCGGCCACGATGGCGGCCAAGCCCCAGATGTCGCGGCGATGACGCCGAACCACCGAGCCCACCGCGGCCGAACCCCGCGGCAAGCCCTTCTTGGCCTGCTTCGGCCCGTTTGAGGTGCTACGGGAGCTCTTGGCGTCCTTGCCGGCCATGAATTGTGACGCTACCAGTGACGCCCGACAGCCTTGTGAACCCCAGCGTGCTTAGGGACCGGGGCGACCCACCCCGGGCGCGATTTGCTAGGCCTCGCGCACCACCGGGACGATCACAGGACGGCGGCGGGTCCGCTCGCGGGACGTTCGCCGGGCGGTGCGGAGCACGAGATCCTCGAAGGCGTCGAGGTCTCTGCTGCCGTCCTCGAGCGCAGCCCGGACCTCGGCGTCGACGGCGTCGGCAACCGCGGTCTCGTGAGCCAGCAGGGCCGGCTGCTCCACCCAGCCACGCGACGCGACCTCGGCTCGGCGCAGGAGCACGCCGCGGTCCAGATCCAGGTCAACGACCACAGTCACGAAGCCGTCGGAGCCGAGCTTCCGCCGCTCGTCGAGCACCACCGACCCCAGGTCGCCGACCGTGCCGTCCACGTAGAGGTGGACGCCACCGACCGAGCCGGCGTGTCGCAGACCGTCGTCGGTCAGCTCGATCCGGTCGCCGTCGCAGCACAGCAGCACCCGCTCGTCGGGCATGCCCATGTCGCGGGCAAGCCGGGCGTGGGCCACCAGGTGCTCGTACTCGCCGTGCACCGGCACGAACCACTGCGGCGATGCGGCCGAGTGCAGCACCTTCAACTCCTGCTGCTTGCCGTGGCCCGACGTGTGCACGTTGAGGTTGCCGGTGTGCAGCACCCGGGCCCCGCGCCGGGCTAGGCCGTTGCGGAGCGCTCCCACCGCGGTCTCGTTGCCGGGGATCGGGTGGGAGCTGAAGATGATCGTGTCCCGGTCGCCGATCTCCACCCACTTGCTGGCGCCCTCGGCCATCTGGGTCAGAGCGGCGCGGGGCTCGCCCTGGGAGCCGGTGCAGACGATCAGCACCTTGGCCGGGTCGATTCCCTCGATGTCGGTGATGTCGCGCAGAGCGTGATCGGGGACCCGCAGCAGCCCGAGCTCGCGGGCCAGGCCGACGTTGCGCTGCATCGACAGGCCCAGCGTGGCCACGGTGCGCCCCGTGCCGACCGCTGCGTCCATCACCTGCTGGATGCGGTGGATGTGGCTGGCGAAGGCCCCCACGATCACCCTGCGACCCTCCTCGCGGCCGATCGCCTCGCGCAGCACGTCGCCCACGTCCCGCTCCGATCGGGTCGACCCGGGGTCGTCCGCGTTGGTCGAGTCGGCCAGCAGCAGCCGCACGCCCGGGTCGTCGGCGAGCGCGCCGATGCGGGACAGCGCGGTGCGCCGCCCGTCAACGGGCGTGAGGTCGAGCTTGAAGTCGCTGGAGTGCAGGATCAGGCCCTGCGGTGTGGAGAAGGCCGTTATGAAGCCGCCGGGGACCGAATGGGTGACCGGCATGGCCTCGCATTCGAAGGGCCCGGCGCTGAAGCGGTCGCCGTCGCGAACCTCGCGGAGCTCGGCCCGGTCGAGGAGGCCCGCCTCGGCGAGCTTGTGCCGAACCAGACCCAGCGTGAACGCCGATCCGTATACCGGGAACGACAGGCGCTCCAGCAGGTACGGCAGGGCCCCAATGTGATCCTCATGGGCGTGGGTGGCCACACAGGCCTCCACTCCCCCCTTATCGAGCAGCCACTCGAAGTCGGGCAGGACCGAGTCGACGCCGGGGAGGTCGTCGCCCGCGAACATCCGGCCGCAGTCGAGCAGCACCCGGCGTCCAGCGGTCTCGATGACCGCGCAGTTGCGCCCGATCTCCCCGAGGCCGCCCAGGAAGGTGACGGCTACCGGCGCGGCCACAGCTGACAGTCAGCCTGCGCCCAGCGCGGTGAGGACTTCCCTGGCCCGATCCTCGAGGCCAACAGGCTCGGGTCCCATGGGCAGGCGGCACGGCCCCGCGGGCAGTCCCAGCACCCGCATCATGCACTTGGTGGGCACCGGGTTGGGGGCGTCGTCGCCGGTCTCGAAGTCGTAGGAGTCGAACAGGCTCCGGTTGATGGCCGCGGCCTCGGCCACCCGGCCGCTCTCGAATGCGTCGAACATGGCTGCCATCTGCCGCCCCGCCCAGTGGGTGGCGACACCGATGATGCCCACCGCCCCGATCGACAGCAGGGGCAGGGTGAGCGAGTCGTCGCCGGAGTACACCTCGAAGCCGTCGGGGGCCATCTCCAGCAGGCGGGCCGTCTCCGCGGGCGAACCGGCCGCGTCCTTGAGTCCGACGATGTTGGGAACCTCGTGAGCCAGCCGGGCCAGGGTCTCGGTGGCGACCTTGCGGCCCGTCCGCCCCGGTATGTCGTAGATGAGGGTCGGAAGGTCGGTCGCCTCGGCGCAGTGCCGGAAGTGCGAGTCGAGCCCGGCCTGCGACGGGCGGTTGTAGTAGCCGGCCACGTGCAGGATGCCGTCGGCGCCGGCCGCGGTGCAGCGCTCGGTGAGGTCGATGGCGGCGCGGGTGTCGTTGCTCCCGGCCCCGGCGACCACCGGCACGTCGACCGCGTCGGCCACCGCGGCCACGAGGTCGGCCTGCTCGGCGTGGGTGAGGGTCGGGCTCTCCCCGGTGGTGCCGGCCACCACGAGGCCCTCGTTGCCGTGATCGGTGAGCCACTGCGCCAGCCGGGCGGCGCCGTCGATGTCCAGGGCCCCCTCGTCGGTGAAGGGCGTGACCATGGCGGTGAGCACTCGTCCGAACCGTCCCATCACCTACAACCCTAGGCCGTGCCGGGGACCTGTTGGCGACCGGTGACGGCTCGGCGGAGGATCAGGGCGTACACCACTACCGCTCCGGCCGAGAAGAAGAACCACTGGAAGGCGTACGACAGGTGCGGCCCCTCGGTCAGGTCGGGATCGGGCACCGGCTCCGGCAGCCCCTCGAACTGCGGTGGCGACTGGGCTCGCAGCCTGATCCAGACGTCCTCCACGTCGACCCCGGAGACCTCGGTGAAGCGGTCCAGGTCCATGCGGGAGATCTCGGGCGTCTCGCCGGGCGCGGTCTCCGCGATACGGCCCCCATCGACGCTGCCGAAGGCCAGCCCGACCACGGTCACCTCCCCCGCCGGCGGTTCCGGGCTACGGTCGTCGAGCCCGACGACGCTGCGCCGGGGAACCCAGCCCCGGACCACCGCCACCGCCCGGCCGTCGGCGAGCTCCAGCGGGGTCGCCAGCCAGAAGCCGGGCTGGCCGCCGCTGCTGCGATTGCCGATCCGCACCTCCCCGCCGGCGAGATAGGCGCCCCTGGCGGCCACCGAGGTGTACTCGGGGGGAAGTCCCCGTGTGTCGAGATAGGCGGCGATGTCCGACGGGTCCTGCGACATCGCCGCTGCGATCTGAGCGTTGTCGGCGCGCCGGTCGTCGAGCCGTCGAAGCTGCCAGAACCCCAGGTTGGCCATGAGCACGACCATCGCCACCGCGAACAGGTGCGAAGCCACCCACCCCGGCGATGCCAGCCTGCGCACTCAGAAGCTCCGCGGCCTAGATGCCCAGCACCTCGCCGAGGCCGACGGTGACGCCCGGCTCGAGCGCCACGATCCGCTTGGTGGCCAGCAGCATCCCGGGCATGAACGCCGACCGGTCAATGGAGTCGTGACGGATCGTCAGGGTCTCGCCAGGCCCACCGAGCAACACTTCCTGATGGGCGACCAGGCCCTTCAGCCGCACCGAGTGGATCCGGATCCCGCCGGGACCCTTGCCGCCGCGGGAGCCCGGAAGCACCTCATGCGCCGTGGGGTCCGGCGCCCACTCGCCGGATGCCCCGGCCATGGCCTCGGCGGTCGTCAACGCCGTCCCCGACGGCGCGTCGACCTTGCGGTCGTGGTGAAGCTCGATCACCTCTGCGGTGTCGAAGTACGGCGCAGCCAGAGCCGCGAAGCGGGTCATTAGCACGGCACCGACCGCAAAGTTCGGCGCAACGATGCAGTGGCTGCGCACGAACGCCTCCCGCAGCCCATCGACGTCGTCCGGGGTCAGCCCGGACGTGCCGATGACCGCGTGGATGTCGGCCTCCGCGAGGCGCCCGGTGTTAGCGCGGACCGCTTCCGCGACGGTGAAGTCGACCACAACCTCGGCACCGGCGTCGACGAACTCCTCGACCGAGCCGGCCGAGCCGATGGCGGCCACCAGCTCGGTGTCAGGATCGGCTTCGACCGCCCTGCACGCCTCGGTGCCCATGCGCCCGGTGGCGCCGCACACCCCGACTCGGATCATGGTCGCTCGCTACCCGCTCGGCCTCTAGCGAGGGCCGCGAGGTCCCCGGCGACCGGCTCGCCGGGCTCGGGGATCGGGGCCCAGGTCTCCGAACTCCTTTGCCAGCTCCTCGTCGAAGGAGTCCTCGAATGAGACCTGCCTCGCACCCGGGACCGCGGCCGGCTGGCGGACGCGGCTGCCGCGGTCGTCCCGCCGGGGCTCAGAGTCACGACGGTCGCCGCGGCCGTCGTCGGATCGCCGGAAGTCTGACCCGGCGCGATCACCACGGCCTCCTCCTCCGTTGCGGTCGGAGCGTCCGGATGAGCGGTCCGCATCGCCGCGGTCGGGACCCCGGCGCCGCTCCGGACGGCCACCGCCTTCGCCGCGGCGGGGCTCCGGACGAGCCGAGGGCGCCCCGGCGCCGTCGGTGTCGTCGGTCTTGGGAATCAGCGAGATCTTGCCGTTGGGGTCGACGTCCTCCACGACCACCTCGATCTCCTCGCCGAGCTCCAGCACGTCCTCGACCCTGTCGATGCGCCTGCCTCCGCCCAGCTTGGAGATGTGCACCAGCCCGTCGCGGCCGGGGAGGATGTTCACGAAGGCACCGAACTTGGTGATGTTCACCACCCGGCCCCGGTAGGTGGCACCCACATCGGCGGTGGGCGGATCCAGGATGAGCTTGATCTGGCGCTCTGCCTCGAGCACCGCACCCCGGTCGGTGGACGCGATGGCCACGATGCCGACGGCGCCGTCGTCGTCGACGCTGATGTCGGCTCCGGTCTCGGCCTGGATGGCGTTGATCACCTTGCCCTTGGGCCCTATCACCTCTCCGATCTTCTCGACGGGAATCTCGAAGGTGGCGATCTTCGGGGCGGTGTCCCGCACATCGGCGCGGGGCTCCATGATGGTCTCCGCCATCACGTCGAGGATGTCGAGGCGAGCCTCGCGTGCCTGTCGCAGCGCGTCGGCCAGCACCGACGCCGGGATGCCGGCGATCTTGGTGTCGAGCTGCAGCGCGGTGATGAAGTCCGTGGTGCCCGCCACCTTGAAGTCCATGTCACCGAAGGCGTCCTCGGCGCCGAGGATGTCGGTGAGGGTCACCCAGGCGCCGTCGGCGTGGACCAGGCCCATGGCCACCCCCGCCACCGGCGCCTTGATCGGAACGCCCGCGTCCATCAGCGACAGCGTGGACCCGCACACCGACGCCATCGAGCTCGACCCGTTCGAGGCCAGCACCTCCGACACGGTGCGAACCGTGTAGGGCCAGTCCTCGAAACCGGGCACGACCGGGAACACGGCCCGCTCCGCGAGCGCCCCGTGTCCGATCTCGCGCCGCTTGGGACCGCGCATGAAGCCGGTCTCGCCGGTGCAGAACGGCGGGAAGTTGTAGTGGTGGAAGTAGCGCTTCTTCTCGGTCGGCGACAGGTCGTCTATCAGCATGTCGCTGCGGCCGATGCCCAGCGTCGTGAAGTTGAGCACCTGGGTCTCGCCCCGCTGGAACAGCCCGGAGCCGTGAGCGGTGGGGACTACCCCGACCCGGCTCATCAGGGGCCGCAGCTGATTCGGGGAGCGCCCGTCGATGCGGATGCCCTCGGCCACGATCCGGCTGCGCACGGCCTGCTTGGTGACGGCCCGGATGGCGCTGCTGATCTGCCTGGCGGTGGACGGGTCGTCGCCGAAGCGCTCCTCGAGCTCGGAGATCACCTGGCCGGACAGGGCAGCCTCTGCCTCCTGGCGTTCGGTCTTGTCGGCGATCTGCTGGGTGGCGGCGATGCGATCGGTTGCGCTCTCGCGCACCGCTGCGAGGATCTCGTCGCTGTGGTCGAGGGCCAGCGGCGGATCCATCTTGTCGACCGCGCCGACCGCGTCGATCATCTGCTGCTGCAGCTCGATCATCTCGCGGATCCAGGTCTTGGCCGCCTCGAGTCCACCGGCGAGTACGTCCTCGTCCACCTTCGGCGTACCGTCCTGGTACAGCTCCCAGGTGGTGGAGGTTCCCCCGGCCTCGACCATCATGACGGCCACGTCGTCGTCGGCGAGCCGGCCGGCCACCACCATCTCGAAGGCTGAGCCCTCGCCCTCCTCGTAGGTCGGGAACGGCACCCACTCACCCGACGACGACCAGGCCAGCCGCACCGCGCCGATCGGCCCGTCGAAGGGGATCGGCGAGATGCACAGCGCCAGCGAGGCCGCGTTGAGCGCCGCGATGTCGTAGGGATGGGACTGGTCGGCGCCCAGCACGGTGGCTACGACGTGAACCTCGTTGCGGAACCCGTCGGGAAAGCTGGGCCGCAGCGGGCGGTCGATCAGCCGGCAGGTCAGGATGGCCTGCTCCCCGGCGCGGGCCTCGCGCCGGAAGAACGAGCCGGGGATGCGGCCCGCCGCGTACATCCGCTCCTCGACATCGACGGTGAGGGGGAAGAAGTCGGCACCCTCCCGGGGCGACTTGGCGCAGGTGGCGGTGACGAGCACCACCGTGTCGCCCATGCGGGCGGTGACGGCCCCACCCGCGAGCGGGGCCAGCAGGCCCGTCTCGAAGGTGGCGTCCTTGCCTTCGGCGCGCGTGAACGCACCAGTTACAGAAATGGCATCGGCCATGGGATAACTCCTTGAGGACCCCGGATGGGGCCCGATCTGGGCACGACCCCGCCAGTTCCCAGTCGTATCGGTCCCACCCGGCTAGGGGGCGGGGCCGATACGACTAGCACCGGAGCGGTCGCGCCTGATGTCGGTTGTCACTGGGATCGTCGCTGGCCCGTCGGCGCCGACCTCGGCGCCTACAGCCAGAGGGGCGGCCCTGGAGCCGCCCCGTCGTGCTCAGCGTCGCAGACCGAGATGGGCGATCAACGCCCGGTACCGCTCGACGTCGTTCTCCTTCACGTAGTCGAGCAGCCTCCTGCGCCGGCCCACCAGCATCAACAGACCCCTCCGGCTGTGATGGTCCTTCTTGTGGACCCTCAGGTGCTCGGTGAGATGGTTGATGCGGTCGGACAACAGCGCGACCTGGACCTCGGGTGAACCGGTGTCGTTCGCGGCGAGCCCGAAGGTTTCCGCCATCGATGCGATGGTGTCCGCCTTGGGGGGGAGGCTGGTTGGCATGGTTTCTCCAGTGGGTTTCTGACCCTGCTGCATGGCCCGCAGTGCGAGACCCGCAGCCTGCGTGCTGCGCACAAATGCGTCCCACCCTGCGGCGGAACCCCGTCAGGCTACCGGTGGGTGGGAGGTTTCAGAACTCGGCGGCGAGGGCCTCGTCGAAGCTGGCGCCCTGCTCGATCAGGGCCCGGTAGCGCATCACGTGGCGGGGCCGGTTGAATCCGAGCACCCCGACAATGCGTCCTGCCCGACCGTAGATCGCGGCGAAGCGCCGCTCGTCGACCGAGCCGGTCACCACGCGAACCTCGTCGTCGCCGCGCACCCGGCCGGCCAGCTGGATCTTGCGGTCGTACTGGTCGCTCCAGAACCACGGTACCGGAGTGAACGGTCCCGCCGCCGCGTCGAGCAGGCGGCGGGCAGCGTGGGCTCCCTGCTGGGCCGCGTTGTCCCAGTGCTCCACCCGCATCGTCTCGCCGAAGAGCGCGTTGGGCCAGCGGGCCACGTCACCCGCGGCGGCCACCCTGTCGGCGGCCAGGCACGAGGCGTCGCACATCACGCCGTCGTCCACCTCCAGGCCCGATCCGTCCAACCATTCGGTGTTGGGGATCACGCCGATGCCGACCACCACCACGTCGGCGTCGATCGTCGAGCCGTCCGACAGGGTCACCCGCTCCACCCGGCCGTCGCCGGAGATGCGCTCCACGCCGACGGCGGTTCGCAGGTCGACGCCGTGGTCGCGGTGGACTTCGGCGCACACCTCGCCCATCTCGTCGCCGAGCACCCGGCTGAGAGGGGTGGGCAGAGCCTCCACCATCGTGACGTCGAGGCCGCGGCCCCGCGCGGTTGCGGCCACCTCGGCTCCGATGAAGCCGGCGCCCACCACGACCACCCGCTGCGGCATCGCCTCGAGGTCGGCTCGCAGCGCCAGACAGTCGTCAAGTGACCGCAGCACGTGGACTCCGCCGACCTGATCGGTGCCCGGCATCGTGCGGCAGCGGGCCCCGGTGGCGATAACTAGCCCGTCGAACGCGACGGTCTCGCCGGAATGGAGGGTCAGCTCGCGGGCGTCCAGGTCCAGAGCGGTCGCCCGCACGCCGAGACGGGCCTCGATGCCGTCCTCCTCCAACTCCTCAGGGTCGGTCAGCGCAACCCGCTCGGGCGCCCATTCGCCCGCCAGCACCTGCTTGGACAGCGGAGGCCGGTCGTAGGGCAGGTGATTCTCGGCGCCGATCAGCGTGACCGGACCGTCGAAGCCCTCGCGGCGCAGCGCCTCGGCCGCGTTCAGCCCGGCCAGGGAGGCCCCGACGATGGTGACGGCGCGCGGGGCCCGTGTCATGTGCGGCCGGCTCCCAGAGTGGGCTCAGTCTTCGGCAATCGAGATGGCCTGCTTGGGGCAGCGCTGCACGCACTCCTCCACCCTGGCCCGATCGGCCTCGCCGGGCGTCTCGTTGAGGATGTAGAGGAAGTCGTCGTCTCGCACCTCGAAGATGTCGGGCGCGATCTGCATGCAGACAGCGTTGCTCTCGCACAGGTCGAAGTCCACCACGATGCGCATCGGCTCTCCCTTTTGGTCGGTCTGAGTTGGTGTCCGGCGCCCACGGTAGCGAACGGAGCCGGTGCCGGGGGGATCAGGAGAGGAAATCGGCCAGGCGGTCCTTGGCCTTGGCCTCGCCGAGCGGTCGCCCGACGATGGCCCGGTCGCCTCGCACCAGCACCGGGCGCTGCATGAGCCTCGGGTACCTCAGCAACACGTCCACCACCGCATCGGCGTTTCCCACGTAGTCGTCGGGATCGAGCCCGAGCTTGGAGAACTGCGAGTCCTTGCGAACCAGGTTCTCCACCGGGTCCTCGAGCCTCTCGATGATCCCGGTGAGGGTGTCACGGTCGGGGCGCTCGGACATGTAGAGCACCACATCGACGTCGGCACCTGCGTCCGTGGCGACCGCCACGGCATTCTTGGAGGAGTTTCAATGCTTGTTGTGATAGATGGTGATTTCAGCCACGGGTGTTGCCTCAGTCCTCTTCCTGTCGGGCTATGTAGACCTCTCGTGCGGCCAGGTTGACCGATCGTCTGGCCTCGTAGACCTCTCGCAACTTGTGCTTGAGGATCTTGAGGGTGGCGTTGCGAGGCAGCGGGGCGGGGTGTATCTCGAGCTGCTCGGGGACCTTCTGGCGGGCCAGGCCGGCATCAATGCAGGCCTCGACCATCTCGTCAAAGGTCAGGTCCTCGGAGCCGGGGGCGGTCTCGACCACCGCGCAGACCCTCTCGCCTCGTTCGGGGTCGGACAGGCCGATCACCGCGGCCGCCGCCACTTTGTCGTGGGCATAGAGCACGTCCTCGATCTCCTTGGCCGAGATGTTCTCGCCCTTGCGGATGATGATGTCCTTGACCCGCCCGGTGAGTATCAGGTGCCCGTCGGACCGCAGGACTCCTAGGTCGCCGGTGCGGAACCGGCCTCGCGTGTCGAAGGCCTGCTCGTCGAGGCTGGAGTCGGTGTAGCCCGCGAACAGCATCGGCCCCCGCACCCGCACCTCGCCCTGCACGCCTCTCGGGGCCGGCGCCTCCCCGCCGTCGGCGGCGATCGCCACGATCGACACCTCGCAGCCGTGTACCGGGCGGCCGTCGGTGTGCGCGAGCTGGTCGTCGGTGTCGCGGGGCGAGCCCTGGGAGATCATCGGGCACTCGGTCATCCCGTAGCCGTGGGCCACCGGAATACCCATTTGCTTCTTGACCTGGAAGTAGATCTCCGGCGGCTTGGGGGCGCCGCCGCCCGACAGCACCCTCAGTGCAGGCATGGCCGGGCGGCCGGTGGTCCGGCGCGACTTGCGGTCCTCCTCCAGGAACATCTGGTAGAAGACCGTTGATCCGCCGGCCATGGTCACGCCGCGCCGGGCGTAGGTGGCGACCGAGGTCGCCGGGTCGAAGCGCTCGACGAGCACGGCGCCGAATCCGGACGAGAGCATTGTGACGATGTAGTCGGGTCCCCCGATGTGGGCGTAGGGGAAGGCGATGGACCCGATGTCGTCGCCGCTCATGTCGAGGGCCCGCGCCAGCCCTATCCCGCCGGCGATCAGCGACCCGTCGGTGTGCTTGACGCCCTTGGGATCGGAGGTGGTCCCCGAGGTGTAGTACAGCCAGCGGACACTGCCGGCGTCTCCAGTATCGGGGGGAGGAGGCAGGGTGGCGGGATCGCCCTCGGGCAGGGTGTCGTAGCCGGTCAGCGTCCGGCAGGGGTGGCCGAGCTGGGCGACGATCTCGTCGACCATGGCGCCGTAGTCGAAACCCGCCCACTCGCCGGGATGCACGATGAGCTTCGCTCCGGTCTGGTGGACGCAGAACTCGACCTCGCGCTTGCGGTAGATGTGGATGATCGGGTTCTGGACCGCCCCCAGCCGGCTGAGGGCGAAGCTCAACAGCACCGTCTCGATGCGGGTCGGCAGCACCCACGTCACCGGTGTGCCCTCGGTGACGCCCATGGCCATCAGACCGGCCGCCACCCGCTCGGCCTGATCCTTGAATCCGGCGAAGGTCAGGACCCGGCCGGCCTCGTCCACCAGCATCATGCGGTCGGGCGTGGCCGCCACCCGTCTCTCAAGCAACTCCCAGAAGGTCTGGGCGTCGAGGATGGGACTGCTCATGGCCGGAGCGTACAACCCGCCGGAGCCGGCCAGACCAGACGCGCCGGAGCCCGCCAGCTGCAACTGGCGGGCTCCGCACGGTCCCTGGAGGGGGGGATTGCGGATCCGGTTCTGTCGAATCCTGTTCTTCAGACCCGGTTCCTGACAAGCAGGTTACACCATCGTCACGGGTTTGTCACATTCTTGTCAAGATTTTTTTGGATATTTCTCAGAATTCTGGGTTGAATCCCGGTTAACGGGTGCCGAACACCGGCGCGGGAGGCTGCTCAGCCCCTACCGAACGGCGGACCAGGTCGCCCGCCTCGGCCACCGTCATCGGCCGCTCCCCCACCGACACGACCGGTCCGTGCTGCCATCCGTCGCACACGTTGAGCTGGCCGGCGGTGCACTCGAACACCCTGCCGGTCACGTCGCAGGCCGCGCTGCCGAGCCACACGACCAGCGGGGAGACGTTCTCGGGAGCCTTCGGGTCCCATCCGTCGGCGGGCGCTGCCGGATAGTCGGGGATGACCGCCGTCATCCGGGTGCGGGCGTCGGGCGCGATCGCATTGGCGAGCACGCCGTAGCGACCCCACTCCGCGGCCTGCTGGATGGTCAGCGACGCGATGGCGCCCTTGGCTGCGACGTAGTTGCCCTGGCCGATGGATCCCATCAGGCCCGCTCCCGACGACGTGTTGACGATCCGGGCGACCGGGGGGTCGCCGGAGGCCTTCTGACGCTCCCGCCAGTGGCCCACCGCGTGGCGGGCCGGCGCGAAATGGCCCTTCAGATGGACCCGCACCACCGCGTCCCACTCCTGCTCGCTCATGTTGACCAGCATCCGGTCGCGCAGGAACCCGGCGTTGCACACCAGCGTGTCGAGGCGGCCCCAGGTGTCGATGGCCTGGGCCACCATGGCGCCGGCTTGATCCCAGTCGGCCACGTCGGCATGGTTGACGGCGGCCGAGCCACCGGCGGCGTTGATCTCCTCGGCCACTGCGGTGGCGGCATCGTCGGAGCCTGGCTGCGAGCCGTCACCGGTGGCGCCAAGGTCGTTGACCAGCACGTGGGCGCCCTCGGCCGCGAAGGCCAGGGCATGGGCCCGACCCAGCCCCCGTCCCGCACCGGTGACGATCACTACCCGCCCGTCACAGCAGCCCATCACGCAGTCGCTCCCCAGTCGGAATTGATGCCGATTCCGACCCTATATGGCCAGTAGTCGCATCAATTTGGCGGGAGTCCCCTCAGGCGGCCCGGCGGCCGCGCACAAGGTGGCCGGGACGGGCGCCCGTGTCCACGCCTGCGTCACGGGTTTGCTGGCCGGCGACGATGGTGGCGGTGTAGCCGTCGGCGTGCTGCAGCAGGCGCCTTCCCCCGGCGGGCAAGTCGTGCACGAGCCGGGGCGTGCGCAGGTTGATGGCAGCGTGGTCGATCACATTGAGGTCGGCCCGCTTTCCCGGCACCACCACTCCACGATCGTTGAGCCCGAACAGCGCCGCGGTGTCCTTCGACTGCTTGCGCACCACCCATTCGAGCGGAAGCCGCTCGCCCCGGCTGCGGTCCCTCGTCCAGTGACTGATCATGGTGGTCGGCATCGACGCGTCGCAGATCAGCCCGCAGTGGGCGCCGCCGTCGGAGAGGCCCATGACCGCCCGCGAGTGGGTGAGCTGCTCCCGGATCACGTCGTGGTTCCCGTCCACGTAGTTGAACAGCGGCACCATTAACAGGGCCCGGCCGTCCTCGGCGCAGAAGGCGTCGTAGGCGGCCTCCTGCATGGGAACGCCGGCTGCGGCGGCGACAGCCGATATCGATCGGTCCGGTGTCGGCTCGTAGTCCGGAGGACTGCCGAGCACGTAGAGCTGGTCGAGCATCCGGGCCACCAGCATGCTGACTCCCTCGTGCATGCCGCCCCGGCGCTCGCCGTCGGCCTCGGAGCAGATGGCGGCCCGTACAGCCGGGTCGCGCAGGCGCTCGATGCGCTCGTCGATGTCGAGATGCTCGATGGCGCGGTAGCTGGGTCGCAGCACGAAGGGGTGACTGGTCTGCCAACCGGACAGAAGGCCGAACGGTCGTCCAGCCACCTGCGGATAGAGCTCGGCGCCCTCCTCGGCGGCCTGAAGGGACACGTCCATCAACTCGCGCCACAGGTCGGGCGCGGCGGGCACCTGCAGCAGCGCGAAGCTCACCGGCTGGCCGATCGCCGCGGACAGGCGCCGCATCCACTCGACCTCCGAGCGGGGCTTGACGATGTCCTCGCCCGCCGATCCCACCGGAGCCAGCTCGAAGACTCCTCCACCGCCGTCGCGCAGCCCGCGGCCCAGGCCGAACAGCTCGTCCTCCGCTGCGAACGTTCCCGGTACGGGCTCGCCGTCCATGGCCCTGTGGGCGAGAGTGCGCGATGTCGACACGCCCAGCGCGCCGGCGGACACCGCTTCGGCCACGATGCGCTCCATGCGGGCGATCTCGTCGGGGTCGGCGGGCTCGTTTCGAGCGCCCCGCTCCCCCATCACGTAGGCCCGGACCGCGCCGTGGGGAACCTGGGTGCCCACGTCGATCGCCCAGCGGCGGTCGTCGAGGGCGTCGAGGTACTCGCCGAAGCTCTCCCAGCTCCAGTCGATGCCCTCCGAGAGGGCCGCGCCCGGGATGTCCTCGACTCCCTCCATCAGCTGGATCAGCCATTCCTGGGTGCCGGGGCGCACCGGCGCGAAGCCGACGCCGCAGTTGCCCATGACCACGGTGGTGACGCCGTGGCCGGAGCTGGGCTCGAGCAGGTCGTCCCAGGTGGCCTGGCCGTCGTAGTGGGTGTGCACGTCCACGAAGCCGGGGGTGACGATCTGGCCGACGGCGTCGATCGTGCGAGCCGCCTCGCCGGGCAGGTCGGCGCCGACGGCGACGATCTTGTCCCCGACCGTGGCCACGTCGGCGGGCCGGGGCGGGTCGCCGGTTCCGTCCACCAGCAGCCCGCCACTGATCTTCAGGTCATACATGGGGTGAACTGTACGCGGCCCAGGCAGGCCTCAGCAGCCTCGGCAGGCCCAATATCGGTCTGCTACTGGTCGGTCCGGTACAGGTAGCGGATGTCCCAGAGCGCGTACAGGGTGGGCGTGGCGTTGCCGAAGACGTTGCGGGCGGCGGTGAGCCGCTCGGGCTGCGACGTGTAGATGACGGGCACATTCTCGGCTGCGATCTCCTGGGCCTTCCGGTAGTGCTCTACTCGGGCCTCGGGATCGAGCTCCCGGCTCCCCATGATGTACAGCTCGTCTATCTGGGCCTCCCAGTCGGTGGCCGGCTCCGGCTGGTTGGGATACCACAGGTGCAGGTCAGCCGTGCTGTGCCAGAAGCCGATCCCGCTGTAGGGGTCCGGGCCGCCGGTGAAGCCTATGACCATGGTCTCCCAGTCGTAGGTGCTGGTCAGCTGACCGACGAGCACCCCGAAGTCGATCGCCTGGTAGTCCACCTGCAGCCCGATGGCCTCCATTCCCTGCTGGATGATCTGAGTGACCTCCTGGCGCACGAGGTTCCCGGTGTTGGTCACCAGGCTGAACTCGATCGCATGTCCGTTGGAATCCTCGCGGATGCCGTCACCGTCGGTGTCGGTCCAGCCGAGGCTGTCGAGGATCTCGTTGGCCCTGTCCAGGTCGTAGGGGTAGGTCCTGACGTCCGGGTTGTGGAAGGCGCCGGCCGCGGGGCTTACCGAGGACCACTGGGGGTAGGCGAGGCCGTACTGCACGCCGTTGATGATGGCGTCCCTGTCGACGCTGTGGGCCACCGCCCGGCGGAACTCCACGTTGCCGAACCAGTCGAGCTTGCGGGCATCAACATAGGGCTGGCCGGTGTCGGGGCTGACGCCGGGGTTGACATTGAACGAGAGGAAGGTCGTTCCGAACGTCGGTCCGCGGCGGTGGATGGTGAAGTTCTCCCGCTCCTGCAGGGGCTCGAGCCGGTAGTACTCCTCGCCCAGCAGCCCATGGACGTCCGACTCGCCCGCAATGAAGCCCTCGAGTTCGGCTTCCAGGTCCTCGACGATGTGGTGGACGATCCGGTCGAGGTACGGCAGGCGGTTGCCGGATTCGTCGGTCAGCCAGTAGTCGGGGTTGCGAGCCAGGACGACTTGCTCGCCCGGCTCGTAGCCGGCGATGGTGAACGGACCGGTGCCGATGATCTCGGCCGGGTCGGTGTCGATGCCCCAGGTCTCGACGAAGGTGCCGTCGTCGACGTGGGGCTCGAGGATGTGGCGCGGGTAGATGGCCGTGCCCATCGAGCGCAGGAAGGGGGCGAAGGGCACCGGCAGGGTGAACTCGACGGTGTGATCGTCGATCACGGCCACGTCCATCTGGTCCACCTGCCACTCGCCGCTGTCATCCAGGTACCGGAACTCGAACGCTGAACGGCTGCTGGCGGGTATCTCGTCGTTGTAGATGATCCGGTTGAACGTGAAGTCCACATCGGCGGCGGTGAAGGGCTCGCCGTCGTGCCAGGCCACGTCGCGGCGTAGGTGGAACGTCCAGGTCAGGCCGTCGTCGGAATGCTCCCAGGCCTCGGCCAGCGCTGGCTCCACCTCGTCGTTAAGCCACGACGTCTCGGTGAGGCCCTCGAACAGGTATCCGAGCACGCCCGACGACGACGCGTCGTTGGCGATCGCCAGGTTGAAGGTGAGCGGATCGGAGATGGTGGTGATGGTGAGCGCACCGCCGGGCGTGCCGATCGTGTACTCGAACCGCTCCGCGTTCCTCATGAGGCGTTCCACCGTCAAGGGGTCCACGAGAGGGACGGGGTCGTCGTCTTCGGACGGCTCGACATCCTCGGACGGAGCAACATCCTCGGCCGGAGCAACGTCCTCGGACGGCTCGACATCCTCAGCCGGAGCAACATCCTCGGCTGAATCCTCGGCGACGGGGGCGTCCTCGGACGGACCAGCATCTTCGGACGGCTCGACATCCTCGGACGGAGCAACCTCACCGACCGCTGCATCGCCAACCGTCAGGCCATCGCCTGTGAACGCGGCGTCAGTACTCTGACTACCCGAGCAAGCGACAAGGAAAGACGCCGCGAGGGCTAGGACAATGCGAAGCACGATCTGGGGAGTCGCCGTCATAGTGGGCCACCCTACCGCTTGCGGTTGTTTCGATAGCCGCGGCATGGATGCGGCCCCCGCGTTCGACTCTTGAGCCGATGACGGTGACATCCACTACTGAGCGGTTCGAGTTCACCGGCGGGGCCGGGGCCAAGCTGGCCGCGGTGCTTCACCGGCCCGGTGACGGCACCGCGGTGATCGGAGCAGCCCTGTTGTGCCACTGCTTCACCTGCTCCAAGGACCTGTTCACCACCACCCGCATCGCCAAGGGCCTGGCCGCGGGCGGGTACCTGACCCTGGCCTTCGACTTCACCGGACTGGGTGAGAGCGGCGGCGAGTTGGCCGACACCACGGTGGCCACCAACGTCAGCGACATCACCGCGGCGGCGGTGGCTCTGATCAAGCGAGGGGCCGGGCCGTGCGTGCTGGTTGGGCACAGCCTGGGCGGAGCGGCCGCGGTGCTGGCCGCCTCCCGGCTGCACACGGTGGCCCAGGTGGTGGCGGTGGCGTCGCCGGCCTCGGTCGCCCATGTGGAGCACCTGTTCTCCGACGACGCCCTGGAGCAGATCCGCTCGCAGGGCTCGGGCGAGGTTCGGATCGGCCCCAAGCCGGTGAGGGTGGGGCGGGACTTCCTAGACGACCTGCACCGCCACGACGTGGCGGCGGCCGCGGCCTCGCTGGGACGGCCCATGCTGGTAGTCCAGGCCGGGGCCGACACCGTGGTAGGCCACGACCAGACCGAGGCGCTGGCCGCCGCTGGCTCGGCCACGCTGCACACCGTGGCCGGCGCCGACCACCTCTTCACCGACCGCCGCCATTCCGACGAACTGGTCCTGACGATCCTCGACTGGCTGGGGAGCGTCAGAGCCGAAATCTGATCCCGGCGGCAGATCGGCGGGCGCCCTACCCGTCCGGGTCGGCGTCGGCAGGAAGGATTCGCAGGGGCCGGCCACTCAGGGATCGCACGACCCGGAAGTGGCGCTCGTCCAGTGTCCCGATGGTGTCGGTGCCGTACCGATCTGCCAGCACTACCAACGACGCGTCGGTCAGGCCCAGCGGCAGGTCTTGGTAGCGCTCGACGACGGTACGGGCCCGCGCCATGTCGTCAAGGCCGAAGGATGCCAGTTCGTAGGCACCTGAGGACAACTCTGCGAGCAGTGTCAGTTCGGCGTCCACACCTGCGATCCGCGCGGTCAGATAGTCCAACTCGGCCAGCACCAGGGGCGACAACACCAGCGGCCGAACGGTGCGGAGAACCTGCGCGCACTCGGCGTGCATCCGCTGATCGGGCACGAAGGCCGCCAGCAGCAGGCTGGTGTCGACGATCAAGTCCCGAAACCCAGGTCGGCCAAGAGTTCGTCTACTCGCTCGGCCACCGTCAGATCGCCCCAGCCCTCAGAGAACAGGGGGACCGTGGGGGCCACCTCCCGTCGGCTGAGAGCCTCTTCGAGGGCATCGCGCACGATGGAAGCCTCGGTTCGGCGATCCTGGCGTGCGGCCTGCTCCAGCCGCCGCTTCAGGTCGTCGGGAAGATAGACCGTCGTCTGCCTCACGCAATGTATTGTACCATGTATTGCTCCACGGCCTATTGCTGAAACGCCATCTCCCACTGGACAATACGAACATACGTTTGTATAGTGGGCGAATGGTGGCCCTGGAGACGGCACAGGTGCTCCCGGACCGGCTTGACGCGGCATCCGGCGGGGCGGCTCGTGAGCGGCGGTTTCCTGTGGAGGAGGCGCTAGCACCACTGCTGCCGGAGGGCAGCATCCGGCGGGGCGCCGCGGTAGTGGTCGGTGGCCACGGCTCGATGACGCTGGCGGTGGCACTGGCGGCTGAGGCCTCCCGGCGAGGCAGTTGGGTGGCCGCGGTCGGGACGACCGACCTGGGGGTAGCCGCGCTGGCCGAGCGGGGCGTCGACTTGGGTCGCTGGGCGTTGGTCGACCTGTCTGAGCGGGGGCGGGACAGAAACATCGCGGCCGACGTGCTTGGCGCTGTGGTGGGCGGCTTCGATCTCGTGCTGGTGGGACGTGCGATCAGGGTGGACGGCGCGACGGCGCGGCGGCTGGTGGCCCGGATGCGCGAGCACGGCACTTCCGTGATCTGCG
This sequence comes from Acidimicrobiaceae bacterium, assembly GCA_009843735.1. Lineage (GTDB taxonomy): Bacteria > Actinomycetota > Acidimicrobiia > Acidimicrobiales > Aldehydirespiratoraceae > Aldehydirespirator. Next base: position 28,328 of record VYCW01000064.1, read on the forward strand.
CTCTCGGAAATGCTTCGGCGGACACCGCGGCCGGCCTTCAGCCGGAGGTCCGATTGATGATCGAGCAAACGCGGTGGACGGGCATCGACAACGGTCACGGACGACTGCTGGCCCGGCAGGCCGAGGTGGCCATCGGAGGTCGGGGCGCGGCGTCCCGGCCCCGCCGGATAGCGATGTGGCTGCCCTCGGAGGACGGCCGGGTGGCCTGTGCCGATCCCACCCAGGTCTCCGATTTCGGTTTTGGCCGCGACTTCGAAGACGTTAGGGAACGCCGAGCGAGCTAGCCGCCGGCACATCACGACTGATGTCCCTAGAGTCCTCGCTCCCGCAACCCCAGGCACCGCCGGTGCGGATGGTAGTGGTGGACCTGGGCGACATCGATGCTCACCGCTGCGAGCCGGTGGCCGCCGCGCTAGAGCAGCTCACTCCCCTGTCCGAGGCGCTGCGGCCCGGATTGCATGTGTTCGGAGCGAGGGGGCCGTCGCGCTACTTCGGCGGCGAGCAGGCCCTGTCCGAACTCGTTGCCCGGGCTGCCGCCGACGCCGTGCCATCAGCATCGAGGATCGGGGTGGGCATGGCCGACGGGCTCTTCGCGGCCGGTCTCGCCGCCCGCGTAGCACCACAGGCGCCGACCACGTCCACATCGCAGGCGCCTGCTGTCGAAGAGCGCAGCAGTTTCTCCATCTCCACGGCCGCCCTGGTGGTGCCGGCACAGCAAAGCCGGCCGTTCCTGGCCGGCATGCCCCTGACCTTCCTGGCCGATCCGATCTCGCCCCTATTCCCCGAGGACGGCACCGAGGCGCTGCTCGATGTCCTGTGGCGGCTGGGGATACGGACGCTGGGCGATCTGGCCGCGCTGAGCGAAGCCGATGTGATGGGCCGCTTCGGTAGGCCAGGGCTGCTGGCCCACCGTCTGGCCTGCGGTCTCGACGACCGTCCGCTGCGGGCTGAGGCCTCCGGCGAGGACGCAGGTGCCGAGGCCGAGATCGACCCACCCGCCGACCGGATCGAGACGGTGGCGTTCATGGCCCGAGCGCTGGCCGACGACATGGTGGGTCGGCTGGCTCGCGACGGCCTGGACTGCGTGAGCATCGGCATCACTGCGGAGTCCGACAGCGGCCATGCCAGCAATCGACGATGGCGCCACGAGCTCCGCTTCAACGCGGCGGACATCGTTGACAGGGTCCGCTGGCAGCTCGAGGGCTGGTACCGGTCGCCGGATCGTCCCACCGGCCCGGTCACGCTCATCCGGATAACGCCATGCGTGGTGTCTCCCGCCGACGGCCGCCAGCTGGGAATGTGGGGCGAGAGGAGCGAAGCCGACGAGCGGGCCGCCAGAGCGCTGGCTCGGGTGCAGGGACTGCTGGGAGCCGAGGCGGTGACCGTGCCCCGCCTGGCCGGCGGGCGCCGCCCCGCCGACACCGGCCGCCGGGTCCCGTTCTTCGATGCCGCGGCTGAGACCGAGGCCAGCCCAAGGAAGGCCAGGAAGAAAGCCAAGGCCACCGAGGCCCCCTGGCCCGGACGGCTGCCGGCACCGTCGCCCGCGGTGGTGCTAGCCCAGCCCGAGCCGATCACGGTCACCGACTGCGGCGGCAGTCCCATCACCGTCAGCGGGCGGGGCGAAGTGAGCGCGCCGCCCCAGCAGCTAACGGACTCGACCGGCCGCAGTCAGGCCGTCACTGCCTGGGCCGGTCCGTGGCCGCTGGCCGAGCGCTGGTGGCACCCCTCGGCCCACCGACGCCAGGCCCGCTTCCAGCTTGTCCTCGACGACGACTCTGCCCATCTCTGCGTGCTGGAGGCCGGCCGCTGGCAACGCGAAGCCACCTACGACTGATGGGGTTCGACAATCCGATCATCCCTTGGCGGGAGCTGGAACGCCGCCTGTCGGACCGGACCGGCTCGCCGGTGTGGTCGAACGGAAGCAGGCAGGGTGTCGACGCGTCTCCCGACAGCGCCGACGTGGTCCGGAGCCTCCCCCGCGGCCAGGCCGGCAGGGACTCCGGGGTGGGTCGGGTGCCGTACGCGGAACTGCACTCGCATTCGCGGTTCAGCTTCATGGACGGCTCGTCGAACCCGGAGGAGCTGGTGGCCGAGG
>VYCW01000124.1 GCA_009843735.1 Acidimicrobiaceae bacterium
GGCCCGAGGCTGCGGCGGCGGCTACGGCGATGTGCTGGAGCGAGACCCGGAAGCGGTGCTGGGCGACATCGTCAACGGGATCACCTCGCCGGGGTTGGCCGAGCGGCTCTATGGCGTGGTCCTGGCTGCGAGCGGGGACCGGGTGGACTCCGACGCCACCGAGGACCGCCGGGCTGAGATCCGGGCTGAGCGCAAGCGGCAGGGACGGCCCTACGCCGACTTCGTGGCCGAGTGGTCCCAGCGCCGGCCCCCGCCCGACGCGCTGCGCCACTACGGCGAGTTCCCGGCACCGGTGCAGGTGATCGACGACCGCGAGTACCCGACCGAGCCCGACCCCGACGGCGGGTCATGGCACCGATGACCCTGTTGACGGCGCTGGTGCCCGGCGCGGTGGGCGCGGCCGCGCTGGGTCGGGCCTGGCCCGACGACGTCAACGGCCAGGTCCGCTGCATCGACGAGGGGTCTAGGGCCCTTGGGCTTGCGTGCTGCTGTGCGCCCTGGACCGGCGAGGCGCAGGATCCCGACTCGGTGACGACCGGGCTGGTGGCAACCCCGGGGGCGCTTCCCGTGCTCGGGGCGGTGCCGGGTCCGCTGTCCAGCGAACTTCTGTCAGAAATCCACCGCAGAGGTGGAAAACCCGCGGGTAGTTCGGCGATCCAGGACGCTCAAGAGCTTCTCGACGACGCCTCGGACGCCGCAGTGGACAGGATCCAGGCACTGGCTGCCTGCGGGGTGCGACGGGTCGCCGTCGTGGAGGACGCGACGGCGTGGTGGGTCGGCCAGGACGCCGCGGCGGAGTCCCACCGTCCCCTCCTCAACGCGGCCACGCACCTGCGCATTGACTTGGTGCTAGTCGCAAGCGGCCTCGACGACGCGGCGTCGCTCGGGTACGACTGCTGGGCGTCCGGCCGGGGCTGCTCACCGGGGCTGGGCTACCTGCCGGCCAACGCCTTCGACTCGGCCGCGGCACTGGAGCGGTGGCTGGACGGGATCCGGGCCGCCGGCGATCCCGGCGAGGTGATCACCGCACCCCTCGACGCCGACGTGGCCCCTGACGTTGTGCGACTCGGGTCGCGTGCGCTGGCACAGGTGGCGGCCCGGCCATGACCTACTCGGTCGGCATCGACATGGGCGGCACCTTCACCGACGGGGTGTTCTCCAACGGGGAGCTGGCCGCGTCGGTCAAGGTCCCCACCACGCACTTCGACTTGACCCGCTCGGTGATGGCGTGCCTGGCCGGGGGCGCAGCCACGTTCGACACCTCTCTGGAGGACTTCCTGGCCGACGTCGGCCTGTTCCGGCTGGCCACCACCATCGGCACCAACGCCGTCGTCACCGGCACCGGCGACACCGTGGGGCTGCTCGTCGAGGCCGGGGCGGAGAAGTCGCTGTACGGACCGTCGGACCCCGCCCCCGCGCTCGGCGTGTTCGTCGATCCCGACCACGTAGTGGGCGTGAGCCCTGCCTCCGCGGTCGAAGAGGTGCTCAGGATGTGCCGCGATCTCGTTCAACGTGGTGTGCGCCAGACGGTGGTCAGCCTGCGCGCTGAGCGCCGCGAGGACGAGACCCGTCTGCGGGAACTGGTGCGAGACCGCTACCCGGCCCACTACCTGCGCTCGATGCCCCTGACGATGGGATGGGAGACGGCCGGCACCTCCGACGACGCGGTCCGCACCAGCACAGCGGTGCTCAACGCCTATCTGAGCCGGCCCATGGCCAAGCTCCTGTACCGCACCGAGGGGATCCTCCAGCACTACGGGCTGACCGTGCCGCTGCTGGCCGCCCGCTCCGACGGCACGTGCAGCCGCACAGCCCGGACCGCCGCGGTCAGCACCTACAGCTCCGGACCCGCGGCGGGGCTGGGACTCGCCGCGGCCCAGGCCGGTCGCTACGGCGACGCGGCCGCGGTGGCCTTCGACATGGGCGGCACCACCCTCGACATCGGCCTGGTGGTCGACGGAGCCTTCGAAGTCGATCCAACGCCCGAGATCCGGGGTGTGCGGGTCGCGCTGCCGGTGGCCGGCATCGTGTCCGTCGGCCTGGGCGGATCGTCGATCGCCTCCGTCGACTCCTCGGGGGTGGTGACGGTGGGGCCCGACAGCGCAGGAGCGGTGCCGGGGCCGGCGGCGTTCGGCCGGGGCGGCGTCCGGCCGACTCTCACCGACGCCGACGTGACGCTGTGCTTCCTGGACGAGGGTCAGGTGCTGCCCGGCGACATCGTGCTCGATGTCGAGCCGGCGTGCGACGCCATCGCGCCCTTGGCCGGTGGTGAGCCGGTGGACGCCGCGCTCATGGTCCGGGCCGCGGCCCACGCCAAGGCGGCGGCCGCGCTGAAGTCGGTCCTCGCCGACGCTGGCGTCGACGCGGCCGACGCCACGCTGTACGCCTTCGGCGGTGCAGGCCCGCTCCACGCCGGCGGGGTGGCCGAATCGGCGGGAATCGGCCGGGTCCGGTCGTTCGCCCATAGCAGCGTCTACAGCGCCCGCGGCCTGGTCGACAGCCTCGCCAGGCAACGCTACGAGGCCAGCATGGAGCCCGGCGAGGAGGCGACCACGGTCCTGGCCCGTCTGCTGGCCCGAGCCCGGCTGGACCTCCAGGCCGAGCGGCTGCCGGTCGCGGCGGCCCCCGTCGATGTCGAACTGGTCGATGACAGCGGCGCCGCGCAGACGGTCGAAGTGACCGTTGACGGGGACCTCGCCGAGGCCGCGTCGCAGGTACTCGCGGCAGCCGACCATGCCGACGGGGCGGCACGACCAGTCGTCGCGGTGGCCGTTGAGACGCTCTCCCTGCCGCCGGAGGTACCCGCCGAGGTCTTGGACCGGATCGCAGCCGGCCGCCATACCGGGAACGGAGCTTGGTCATCCGCCGATCACGCAGGCCTGCGGCGCGGCGGCGATCGACCTGCCGGCGTACCTCGACAGGGGGATGAGCGGGCCCGCGAGCGCAACGTGGGCTGGCCCGAGGATTTCCTGTCAACGCGGCTGGTCGATCTGGACGACCTGACCGCAGAGGAGGTGGTGCAAGGTCCCGCGCTCATCGAATGCGCGGGGAATGTCCACGCAATCCCGCCCCGCTGGTCATGCCGCCGGACCGACGCCGACAGCCTGCTGTGGGAGCGCTCGGCGTGAGCGTGCTCGACGGCATCGCCATCGTCGGGGTGGCGGAGACGGCTATCGGCAAGTTGCCCGGCCGCAGCGCCATCAGCCTCCAGGCCGAAGCAGGCGTGGCCGCGGTGGCCGACGCCGGCCTGACCAAGCACGACATCGACGGCGTGTTCTCGTTCTCGGGCTACTCCCAGGCGATGATGCTGCACGCGGCCCGGGTGGCCGAGCACCTGGGTCTGCGGCCCGAGCTGGCCGTGGTCGCCGACGTCGGCGGTCCCGGCACCCACCACGCCGCGCTGCTCAACGTGGCTGCGGCCATCGATGCCGACATGTGCACTGCGGCGCTGTGCACCTACGGCGAGAACGGCATCTCGATCCGCCGCTCGGGCCGGGGCCGGGCGCCGGGCACGCTCACCGGCGGCGAGGACTTCGAGGCGCCTTACGGCCAGATCGCCATGATCAGCGGATACGCCCTGTTCGCCCAGCGTCACATGCACCTCTACGGCACCACCAGCGAGCAGTTCGGCGCGGTGGCGGTGACCTCCCGCCATCACGCCTCCCTCAACGACAACGCCCACAAGCGCGAGCCGATCACCCTGGACGACCACCAGGCGTCGCCCATGATCTCGTCGCCGCTGCGGCGGCTCGATTGCTCGCTGATCTCCGACGCGGGCGGCGCCTTCGTGGTGACCTCCATCGACCGGGCCCGCAGCCTGGGCACGCCCTACGCCCGGATCCTCGGCTACGGCTCGGCGGCCACCCACCACATTCCCTCACAGGCCCCCGACCTGCACGAGTTGGGCGGGCCGTCGGCGGCGAGGCGGGCCTTCGAGCGGGCCGGCCTGACCGTGGCGGATGCCGACGCTGTCTACATACATGACGCCTGCACCTTCAGCGTGGTGGCCGGGGTGGAGGCCCTGGGCCTTTGCGGCGAGGGCGAGGGCGGGCCCTACGCCGAGTCGGGTGCGCTGGCGCTGGGCTCGGCCTGCCCGGTCAACCTCCACGGCGGGATGCTCTCGCACGGCCATGCGGGCGGCGTGTTCCACCTGCTCGACGCGGTACGCCAGCTTCAGGGCTCGGCCGGTCGCCGCCAGGTGGACGGCGCCGAGGTGGTGGTGGCCCACGGCAACGGCGGGGTGTTCTCCACCTTCTCGACGATGGTGCTGGGACGAGGCCAGTGACCGGCAAGCCCCGCCCCGATCTCACCGACACAGCCGCCGCGCCGTACTGGGAGGCGGCCGCCCGGCACGAACTCGTGCTGCCCCGATGCGATGCCTGCGGTCTGGTGTTCTTCCCTCCCCGTGAGCTCTGTCCCGGCTGTTGGAGCCGCGAGCTTTCCTGGCGGGCGGTGGGCGGCGGGGGAGCGGTGTGGACGTTCACCGAGGTCCACGTGGCCTTCTACGACGACACCTGGGCCGATGACGTGCCCTACGTCGTGGCGGTGATAGAGCTGGACGAGGGCCCCCGGCTCCTGGTCAACCTCGTCGAGCCCGACCTGGCGCGGCTGGCGATCGGCGACCGGGTCGAGGCCACCTTCGAGGACCGCTCCGAGGGCGTGACCCTCCCCAAGTTCCGGGTCGTGAAGCCGTGACCCTCCCCAAGTTCCGGGTCGTGAAGCCGTGACCCGCTCTTGGCACACGGATCTGTGGTCGTTATGTGTGGCCCGGACCCAGGAGCATCCCGACCGGGTAGTGCTCGACTTCGATGGCGGGCTCTGGACCTGGGTCGAGCTGATGGACGCGGCTGAGAGGCTGGCGGGCGGTCTGGTCGCAGCCGGGGTGGGCGCGGGCGATGTGGTCTGCCACATGTCGCCCAACCACCCGGAGGCGGTAGTCACCATGCTGGCCCTGCTGCGGCTCGGTGCGGTCGAATGCCCGGTGAACGCAGGCCTGCGGGGGCAGCAGCTCGCCCATGTGCTGGATCACTCCGGCGCGGGGATGCTGATCGTCGACGGCTCCCTGTCGGACCGGGTGGACGAGCAGTTGCCGTCGGCACCCAGGGTGCAGACGGTGGTGCTGCGGGGCGGGGGGCAGCCGCCGGCCGGAGTGTCAGTCCTCGACTACGAGGAGCTGCGACGCTCCGATCTCGAGCCGCCGCCATTCCGGCCGCCCGCGCCGGGCGATCCGATGAACATCATCTACACCTCGGGCACCACCGGGCCGGCCAAGGGCGCGGTGCTGCCCCAGGCGTTCCCCATCGAGCAGGCCCGCATCAAGATCGAGCAGTGGGGTCTCACCCCCGATGACGTGATGTTCTCGGCGCTGCCGCTGTACCACGTCAACGCCCGCTTCTCGACGCTGGGGACCGCGCTGGTGGTTGACGGCCGTGCCGCCCTGGTGTCGCGCTTCTCGGCCAGCACGTTCTGGGACCAGGTGCGGGCCGCGGGCGCCACCGAGGTCGGTGTGGTCGGGGCGGTGTCGTCGATCCTGCTTCGCCAGGAGCCCGGCCCCGCTGACCGGGACCACAACGTTCGCATGATGCACGGCGCGGCCGGAATCCCGATGGACCGCCGGGCCGACTTCGAGGAGCGGTTCGGGCTGAGGTTGGTGACCGGGTTCGCCATGACCGAGACCGGCCACTTCGCCACCACCAGCCCCGACGACCCGATGCGGTACCGGGCCTCGGGCCGTCCGGTTCCCCAGTACGAGGTGGCTGTGGTGGACGCCAACGACAACGAGGTGCCCCCTGGCACCGTCGGCGAGCTGGTGGCCCGGCCCCGGGTCCCTGGCGTGATGATGACCGGATACCACCGCCAGCCTGAGGCCACGGAGGCCGCGTTCAGGAACTCGTGGTTCCACACCGGAGACCTGGCCACCATCGAGGACGATGGCTACATCCGCTGGGTCGACCGGGTCGCCGACGCCATCCGCCGCCGGGGCGAGATGATCTCCTCCACCGAGGTCGAGCAAGCGGTGTGCGCCTTCGAGGCGGTCGCCGAGTGCGCCGCGGTCGGAGTCCCCTCGGACCTGGGCGAGGAGGAGGTCAAGCTGGTGGTGATCGCCGAGCCCGGCCGGATCATCGACCCGGACGCCCTGAAACGCCACTGTGAAGTCACCCTCCCCGACTTCTGCCGCCCCCGCTACCTGGAGATCCTCGAAGAGCTCCCCAAGACCGCCACCCACAAGGTCAACAAGCACCAACTCCGCCACACCGAAGGTCCGACCGTCCTCGACCTCGCCGGGTTCGGCTAGGTGACCGTCCTGCACCAAGTACCGTCCTTCTTGGACGATCCGGTTAAGGAGACGTGACACGCGGTGGCCGACATCGACGAAGCCAGAGACCTGGGATTCGAGATACTGCGCACGGCCGGGATCGAGGTCGGCGGTGACCGGCCCCGCGACATCGCCGTGCACGACGACCGCTTCTGGGCCCGGGTGCTGGCCGACCGCGAGCTCGGGCTGGGCGAGTCGTACCAGGAGGGCTGGTGGGACGCCAACCAACTGGACGAGTTCATCGCGGAGGTGCAGACCCTCGATCTGCAGTCGCTGATCCGGCCCAGGCCCGCACTCGCGCTGCGCATCCTCAAGGCCCAGGCCCGCAACCGCCAGACGGTGCGGCGGGCCCGCCGCAACGCACGGGCCCACTACGACATCGGCAACGACCTGTACGAGCGAATGCTCGACAAGCGCATGATCTACTCGTGCGGCTACTGGCACCGTGCCGCCGACCTCGACGAGGCCCAGGAGCACAAGCTGGAGCTGATCTGCCGCAAGCTGCACCTTGAGCCTGGCATGAGGCTGCTCGACATCGGCTGCGGCTGGGGCGGCTTCGCCCGGCACGCGGCGGCCGAGCACGGCGCGCTGGTCACCGGTGTGACGCCGGCGCATGAGCAGGCCCGGCTGGCCCGCCAGATCTGCGCCGGCCTGCCCGTCGACATCCGCAAGTGCGACTACCGCGACGTGGCGGGTCGCTTCGACCGCATCGTGTCGATCGGGATGATGGAGCACGTCGGTCCCCGCAACCTGAGGACGTTCTTCCGGCGGTGCGACGACCTCCTGGCCGAGGACGGGATGATGCTGCACCACACCATCGGCTCGCTGGTGTCGAAGAACCACACCGACCCATGGTTCGACAAGTACATATTTCCCGGAGGGGTCGTTCCGTCGCTGGCCCAGATCTCGTCGGTCACCGAGAAGAACTGGGTGATCGAGGACGTGCACAATTTCGGCCCCTACTACGACCGCACGCTCATGGCCTGGCACCGCAACGTGACCGCGGCCTGGGACGATCTGCCCGCCTACGACGGGCGCTTCCGCCGAACGTGGGACTACTACCTGCTCAGCTCGGCCGGGTCGTTCCGGGCCCGGGCCCTGCAGCTCTGGCAGATCGTGTTCACCCGCAGCCGCCGCCGCTCCCACGTCTACCACCGGCCTACGGTCGGACCACCGGAGTCAGAGAGCTAGGCCTCACAAACTAGGGTTCAGGGGCTTATGGCCAGGAGTTCGATCAGGTGGGGAACAGGGAAGCCGGTGAGCCTGGCCGCCTGCCTCGTCGCCGCTGCGATGCTGGCCGCGGCCTGCGGTGATGGCGACGGGGACAGCTCGGGGGCGGTGCCGGCCACGGAAACGGCTGCGGCCGTCACTTCGGCGCCTGGCAGTCAGGACGAAGCGGCTCCGGTCGATGACGAACAGTCCGAGGCTCAGGCCGCGACGGAGGAGGCGACCCGCTCCGACGAGGATGAAGCGCCCGCGGCGGAGCCTGAGGAGGCTGAAGGCGAGACGGCGGTGGCCGAGGACGAGCCCGAGCCGGCTCCGGCCGTTGTCGAGCGGACCATCACGGTCGGTCTGGCCTATCCCGACGTGTCAGCGTTCGCCACCCTCAACAAGAAGTTCAGCATCGGCGACCCGGAGCAGCAGGCCGCCGCGGTCCTCGACGGATGGCGGCGGGACGGCCTGCTGCCGGTCAACGGCACCGACATCGAGCTGGTGTTCCGCAAGTACGCCATCATCAACACAAGCGACAAGCTCGGCGTTTGCACCGGCTTCGCCCAGGACGACGACGTGTTCGCGGTCGTCTCGGGGCGGGACTTCACGGTCGGGGCGGAGTGCCTGGCAAGCCGGTTCGACATCCCGACCATCGACCTGATGGGCGCCTCGCCCAGCGTCTACGACCGGGCGCCGCGCCTGTTCACCATCCGGCCGAGCGAGGCCGACGTCCTGCGGGCCTATGTCCAGTGGGCCGACGGCGAGGGACTCTTCGACGGCGCCACCGTGGGCATCTTCTGGGACACCCGCTCCGAGGAGGCCGTCGACGCCTTCAAGGAGGCCATGGCCGCGGCCGGTCACTCGATCGCGGTCGAGGTCGCCTCCGACGGCGAGGGGATCGGCAGCCCCCAGGACCAGATCTCGGTGGAGCGTTTCCTGGCCGCGGGCGTCGACACGGCTGTGCTCCTCGTGGGCACCAGCAGCGTGTCGAACTTCATGCATTTCGCGGAGTCCCAGAACTACCGGCCGGCGTACCGCAGCATGGAGTGGGCCAGCCACATCGGCGATGTCGCTTCCGGGTCACTGCCCCAGGAGCAGTACGACGGGACGCTGGCCATGACCGTCAGCCGGGTGGGCGAGATCGCCGCGGGCCTGCCCGTCAACGCCGAGGCCGAGGCGTGCGTGTCGAACTACGAGCGTTTCTCGGGCATCGACATAGCCCGGTCGTCACCCGAGACCGCCGAGTGGGCCCAGATCCTCTACACCTGCGACCTGATGTCGGTGCTGCTGGCAGGCCTGCAAGGGGCCGGCGACGACCTCACCCGCGAATCGCTGGTGGCGTCGCTCGAGAGCCTCCAGGGGTTCCCGCTGGCCGCTTGGGGCGACCTAACCTTCGGGCCCGGTAACCACGCGGGCGTGCAGCAGTTCCGCACCGTCGAGTGGAGCGCCGACTGCCTGTGCTGGACGGCACGCACCGACATGGTCGACTTCAGCGGCTAATCCGGGGGCCGTCCGTGAACGAGCTCCCGGACGCAGTAGTTCAGGGGTTCAGGTACTCCACGACCAGGTCGAGGTGCCGGTGCAGGCGCCGCTGCGCGGTCGGGATGTCCCGGTCCAGGATCGCCTCGGCGATGCGAGCGTGCGCCCCGTGGACCTCCTTGGCGGTGTCCTCCAGGGAGACCGCCCTGGTGGAGTGACGGCTCGTCACCCGGCTCAGTATCTGCACGAACAGCTCCATGGCCGGGTTGCCGGTCAGCTCGGCTAGCAGCAGGTGGAAGTCGTTGCTGGCGTAGTCGTCGCTGGCCCGCCCGGCCTCCCGCCCCATGACGATCCGCTCGATCTCGGTGTCGAGGAACTCCTTGATCCGGCGCTCGCCGTCGGCGTCGAGGTTCTCGATGGCGCTCTGGACGCAGCTCAACTCGAGGGCGAGGCGAGCGTCGTTGATCTGGGCCGCGTTGATGTCGAGGAACTCGAGGTTCAGCGACACGGTGCGGACCGCGGCGTCCACGCTCGGCGCCAGCACCACCAGGCCGCCGCCCGGCCCGCGGCGCATCTCGGCCACGCCGTGATGGCCCACGATCCGTATGGCCTCCCGGAAGACGGCCCGGCTCACGCCGTAGCGCTCGCACAGCTCGGACTCCGATCCGACGACGTCGCCGACCTTCCAGCCGGCCGCGATGATCTCATTCTCGATGGTCTCGGCGAGGACCTCTCCGAGCTTGCGTCCCGGTGTAGTCGGGAGCCGGTGGTTGGGCACTAGTTGCTCAGAACCGAAGCGACATCGGGGCGCTGAGACCAGCGGAACAGCTTCTCGGCGTTGCCGTGGGTCATGGCGGCCACCTCGTCAGCCGGGACGCCCGACAGGGACCGGTGCACGTCCTGCTGGCTGTGGGGCCAGGGCGTGTCGGCGTGCGGGTAGTCGCACTCCCACATGATCTTGTCCACGCCGATGTGGTGGCGGGCCTCGATGCCGGCGGCCTCGTCGATGAAGCACACCCAGAAATTGCGGCGGAACAGCTCCGAGGGCGGGGTGTCGTCCAGCTTCGCCCAGTAGCGGTGGCGCTCCCAGGTGCGGTCGACGCGTTCGAGGGCGAACGGGACCCAGCCGATCCCACCCTCAGACAGGGCGATCTTGATGGTGGGGAAGCGCTGGGGTATCCCGCACAGCAGCAGATCCATGAAGGTGATCTGGGCGTTGACCGGGCCGAGCGCCACCGCCACCGAGAATGAGGCGTCCTCGGACGGCATGTGGGTGCGGCCGCTGGTGCCGATGTGTATGCAGATCACCATGTCGGCCTCGGTGACCGCGTCCCACACCGGGTCCCAGTGGGTGGTATGGAACGACGGTTCCCCGAAGGGGGCCATGCTCTCGGGGAAGGTGACGGCCCGTACGCCCAACGCCGCGCATCGCCGCACCTCCGCAGCCATCAGCTGCGGGTCCCACAATTGCCCGATCATCATCGGCACGTACATGCCGGGAACCGCGTCGCACCATTCCTCGAGCATCCAGTCGTTGTAGGCGCGGACGCACAGGTCGGCCAGTTCCTTGTCCTTGGCTGTGAGGAAGCGCTGGCCCGCGAAGCGGGGGAACGTCGGGAAGCACACGCTGCCCCGGACCCCGTCGCGCAGCAGGTCCGCAGCCCGGACCCGCGGGTTGTAGCAGCCTTCGATCATGTCGGAGTAGCTGGCGGGGTCCATGGCGAAGTCCTTGTGGGGCTTTCCCGCCACCGCGTTCAGCCCCATGGTGGCCAGCTGCTCGCCCTCGTACTGCCAGGCTTCGGTGCCGTCGTCGCGGGTCACCACCCGGGGGCAGGCGTCCTGATGCTTCGCGGGGAGCCGGTCGACCCAGACTCCGGGGGGCTCGATGATGTGGTCATCGACGCTGAACAGGTCGTAGTCCAGTCGGGTCGGTGCGGGCGCCGTCGTTGTCGCCGTCATTGGTGTCCCTGTCGTGTCGGGTCGTGGCGCTGGCGCGAACGACATCGGGTGACGCTCATATAGCATACTGAATTACCGGTCGGTCTCGCTTGCGGCCTGCCGGCCGGGCGTGACGAGGAGCCGCTATGAGGGTCAGGGTGTTGGACGATGTCTGCCAGGGCCACACCTTGTGTGCCATGGCCGCTCCTGAGGTCTTCAAGCTCCGCGAGGAGGACGGCCACTCCTACGTCGAGTCCGAAGAGGTCCCCGAACACCACCAGGATGCGGTGCGACGAGCTGAGATCGGCTGCCCCGAGCGAGCCATCGTCGTAGACGACTAGCCGGGCACCTTACGAACGCAGGCGCACCACCGCGTCGATCTCGACGCTGGCCCCGCCTGGCAGGGCGGCGACTCCGATGGCTGAGCGGGCCGGCAAGCGGTCCTGGCCGAAGATGTTGAGCAGCACTTCTGAGGCGCCGTTGATGACGTTCGGTGCCTGCATGAAGTCGGCGCGGCAGCGCACGAAGCCCATCAGCTTCACGAACCGGTCGAGCCGGTTGAGGCTGCCGCCCAGCGCACCCTTGAGGTTGGCGAGGGTGCAGACCATGGCCAGGGCCGCTGACTTCTGGGCGTCCTCGACGCTGATGTCGTCGCCGACCGAGCCGGCGTAGACCATCTTCCATGGAGGGCCTTCCACGGCCACGATCCCCGAGGTGTAGGCGGTCGATCCGTCGACAACCGCCCCCGGGAACAGCGGCTGGGACGGCAGAGGCTCCGGGATGACGATGCCGGCGGCGGCGGCCCGCTCGTCCCAGTCGGGCAAGGAGTCCTCGGCCACGGTCACCCTCCCCCGGCTTCGGCCACCAGTTCCGCGTAGCGGTCGGCGACAGCCTTGGCCACCTTCGAGTCGTCGGTGTAGTGCCCGCCGCTGACGCCCACCCCGCCGACCGGCTTGCCGTCGTACCGCAGGGGAAACCCCCCGGGCACGATGAAGGTGTCGGGATTGGACGACAGGGCCCGGTACAGCACGTCGTCGGACTTGAGGCGCTTCTCGATGAAGTCCTCGGTGGGAACGCCGAGGCCCGAGGCGAACAGGGCCTTGCCCAGGCCGCCCCGCCAAGCCTTGGGATTGGCCCCGTCGAGCTTGGCCGCGGCGACGATCTCGCCGAAGGAGTCGACCACGACTATGCCGGCCCGCACGCCCAGCTCGCGGGCCTTGGCTATGCCGGCGGCGAGGGACTCGGCCGCCGCCTCGTAGGTCACATGGTGCTGGACCCGAACAACGTTCTCCATCAGGGCCCTCCGGATTGGGCGAACGGAACGGGCCGGACGCTAGTCCCGGCCCGACCCCCCGTCAACGCAATTAGTATACTCTATATCGAGTCGCTGGCTCCCGAAACGGAGAGGAAGCCCGGTGAAGAACGGCTACCGGATCATCGACACCGACACCCACGTCGGTCCCAACCTGGAGACGCTTGAGATCTACGCCTCGCCGCGGCTGAGGGAGCGCTGGGGCGAACTCGACCAGTACAAGCAGCCCGTCACGCTGGGCGGTCACTACTTGAGCATCAGCCCAATGAAGTACGACCGGGCGCTGGGTACCCCCCATGGGGGCGAGAAGGCCACCAAGGGCGGCGAGAGCCCTCTGAAGAAGAGCGTGAGCAAGACCTTCAAGACGCCTCCAGCACCCGACGTGAGCAACCTCAACAGCACCGGAAGGCTTTCTGACATGGACATCGAGGGGGTCGACGTCCATGTCATCATTCCCGGCACGTTCGCCAACGCGGCTACCGCCCTCGACGCGGAGCTGGCCACCGAGCTCTACGGCGCCTATCACCGCTACGTGGCCGAGTACTGCTCGGTCGACACCGACCGGCTCAAGGCCACCATCCTGCTGCCGGCCCGTGACCCGCAGGCCTCAGCCGAGATTGTGGCCAGGCTCGGCCCTGAGCCGTGGGTCGGTGCCGCCAGCGCCATCCTCCCCGAGGAGGTGCCGGTCGACGACCCGGAGCTCGACCCGATCTGGGCCGCGCTCGACGAGCACGACCTGCCCCTGCTGCACCACTCGTTCTTCTACGAGCCCCCCTACTTCCCCGGATACCGCGACATCTGGGGCAACGTGGTGGTGGCTCGGGCGGCAGCCCATCCCTGGGGCGCGGCCCGGCTGCTCGGCTACATGACCCTCAGCGGCATGTTCGACCGCTTCCCGCGGCTGCGAATCGGCTTCTCCGAGTGCAGCGCAGGCTGGCTTCCCGCCTGGCTAATCCGGCTGCAGGGCCAGGCCGACTACATGGCCAACGCGCTGCCCGAGCGCAAGATGACGCCGGTGGAGTACGCCCGGGCGGGTCACATCTACTGCGGCATCGAGCTCTACGAGGGCGCCGCCCTGGCCGCGAGCATCAACGAGATCCTCGGCGACGGCGTGCTGATGTTCTCGTCGGACTATCCGCACAACCAGGCTGAGTTCCCCCGCTCGCCCGACATCGCGCTGGAGTGGGAGGACCGTCTCGGGCGTGATGTCATGACCAAGCTGATGTCCACCAACGCCGAGCGGTACCTGCGGCTGTGACCGCCGCCGAGACCTGCAGCCGTGACCGCCGCCGAGACCTGCGGCTGTGACGACCACCGAAACCTGTCGCTGAGAGGATCGCGCCGGTGACCGCGGCGGTGGCCACCTCCGATCCTCGGGCGACGGGGGCGGCCGTCGAGGTGCTCTCCGACGGCGGCAACGCCGTGGACGCGGCGGTGACCGCCTGCTTCGTGCTGTACGTCGTCGAGCCCCAGTCCTGTGGCGTCGGCGGGGACGGGTTCATGTTCGTGCACGACGGCCGGGGAGCACCGGCCGCCCTCGACGGCTCCGGCGCCGTCCCGTTGGAGTTGACCACCGAGGGGTTGCGGCGCTCGGGCCACGACGCGGTGCCGGCCCGGGGCGGTGCCTCGGTCACCCCGCCGGGCGCGGTGGCGCTGCTGGAAACGGCGCTGGCCGGGCACGGCACCATCAGCCTGGCCGACGCGGTCGGGCCGGCCCGGAGGTACGCGGCCTCCGGCTTCGAGGTGCGTCCAACCCTTGCCTCCACCGCGGCCCGCAGTGGGGCGTCGTTGGCATCCGACCCCGTGCTGGGCCCGCTCTACGTTCCCGAGGGCACACCGGTGGCCGAGGGATCGCTGGTCCGCAACCCGCGGCTTGCCGAATGCCTCGACGTGATCGCGTCCGAAGGCGGCCGGGCCGTGCTCGGCGGCCCGATCGGAGCGGCCATCGTGGAGCGGGTTCGCAGCGACGGGGGCTTCCTGTCGGAGGCTGACATGGCCCGGCACCGGACGATGGCGGTGGAGCCCGGCGCGGTCGACTTCGCGGGGCACACGGTGTGGCAGATGCCGCTACCGACGCAGGGACCGAGCGTGCTAGGCGCGCTGGAGCATCTGGAACCGGTGACTCCCGTCGGCTGGGAGGCCGTGCTGGCGGCGACCTCCGAAGGGATGCGGGCGGCTGGATTCGACCCGGCCGCCATCGTGGTCGGGGGCCGGCCGAAGCGGGCCACCGGCGACACGACCTTCCTGGCCGTGGTTGACCACCACGGCCAGGCGGTGTCGCTTATCACCTCCGTGTTCGGCGATTTCGGCGCGCACTTGGGCGTGGACGAGATCGGCGGGCCCATCCACAACCGGGCCACCACCCTGCGGATGCTGAGCCTGGAGCCGCAGCCGGGAGCGAAGCCGCCCCACACCACCATCCCCGGGCTGGTGACTCGCGACGGCCGCCTCGGCTGCGTGCTGGGCGTGGCCGGCGGGATCATGCAGCCCCAGGCCCAGGTCCAGCTCATCGTCCGCATGCTCCTGGAGGGGCTGGGACCCCGGGCGGCGGTCGACCGGCCCCGCTTCAAAGTGTGCTTCGGAGGCGATCTGGCCCTGGAAGGTGGTCATGAGCTCGCCGGGACCCATCCGGCGGCGCTGTCCCGCTCTCCCGGCCCGGAGGGGTTCGGGGCCGCGCAGGTGGTGGGATGGCACCAAGGCCGCCTGGAGGCGGCGGCGGACGCCCGGCGGGGCGGCTCGGCCGCAGTGCTGGACTGAACCCCGCCTCGGGCGGCGGCCGGCGCGGTCAGTCGCCGGCGACGATGCCCTCGGCGAACAGCTCCGCGATGCGGGACTCGTCGTAGCCGATCTCGGTGAGGATCTCGGTGGTGTGGGCGCCGAACGCGGGAGCGGGACGGGGCACGGCGTAGGGCTGCTCATCGACGATCGCCGGTTCGCCGACATAGGTGAAGGATCCGGCGATCGGATGGTGGCCCTCGACCATGATCTGGCGGGCTGCCATCTGGGGGTCGTCCCTGAGGCTGGCCACCCCCTGGTGGGCCGGGCCGATCGGAACCCGCTCGCGGATGGCCATGTCCACCCACTCGCGCTGGGTCCGCGTCTCGAAGACGGCCTGAAGCTCACGGCGCAGCTCGTCGGCGTCCCGGGCGAAGTCGACGGGGCCCTGCTCCAGCTGCGTGCCGATGAGGTCGTCGCGTCCCACGAGCCGGCAGAAGCGCTCCCAGAACTTCGGCTCTATGCAGCAGAACAGCACGAACCGCTCGTCGGATGTCCGGTAGTACTGGTACTTGGCTCCGGTCAGCGGCTCCGCGCCGGGGTCCTTGAGACCGGTGTGGTCGGTGATCCGGTCGTAGTTGAGGCCGTAGACCGCGCCGATCCAGCCTTGGGCGACCACCGCGTCGGCTGCGGACACGTCCAGGAAGCAGCCCTCGCCGGTGACCTGGCGCCGGTACAGCG
This sequence comes from Acidimicrobiaceae bacterium, assembly GCA_009843735.1. Lineage (GTDB taxonomy): Bacteria > Actinomycetota > Acidimicrobiia > Acidimicrobiales > Aldehydirespiratoraceae > Aldehydirespirator. Next base: position 15,714 of record VYCW01000124.1, read on the forward strand.
CGGCAGCCACACGGAGCGCGGCATGCACGGCGCCGGCCGCGGTGCCGTCGCCTCCGATGGAGGTGCCCCACATGAGCTCGCGGTTCTCGGCCGGTCGCACGAAGCCATCGTCGGCGGTGGTGAGCGTCACCGCGGCCGCGCCGGCGTTCATCATCTGGCCGTGGGTGGGCATCCGAGCGTAGGGGCCGACCGAGCCGAAGCCGGTGTACTGGCAGTAGACGATGTCGGGCTTGCGGCTGCGCTGCTGCTCGTAGCCGATGCCGAGACGGTCGGAGGCCCCCGCGGTGAAGCCGTCAACGAACACATCGGCGCCCTCGAGGAGATCCCACAGCACCTCCCGACCCCCATCGTTGCCGAGGTCGAGCGCGATGCTGCGCTTGTTCTTGTTGGCCTGCAGGTGGGCCGGGCTGTGCCGCGGCTCGATCTGCCCCAGGATGTCGCGCAGATAGTCGCCCGCCGGCGGGGTCTCGACCTTGATCACGTCGGCCCCCAGGTCGCCGAGCAGCATGCCCAGAGTGTCGCCGTTGAGCAGCACCGCGGACTCGAGCACCCGCACGCCGCTCAGCAGATCACTCACCGCCCGCCGCTCCTGTGGTGCTCACGGTCCGCTCAGGTCCACGTAGACGTTCTTGGGCCTCAGGAACTCCTCCACGCCGGCCAGCCCGCCCTCGCGCCCGTAGCCGCTCTGCTTGACGCCTCCGAACGGAGCGCTGGCCGGCATCGGGGCAAAGGCGTTGACGCCGACCGACCCGGCCTGCAGCCGGCCGGCCACCCGGTGGGCCCGGGCGACGTCGCGGGTGAACACCAGGCCACCGAGGCCGTAGGGGCTGTCGTTGGCGATGCTCAGGGCCTCGGCCTCGTCTCCGAAGCGGATCAGGCTCAGCACCGGGCCGAAGATCTCGGTGCGGGCGATGGGCGAGGAGTTGTCGACGCTCCCGAACACGGTCGGCTCCACGAAGAACCCGTCGGCCAGATCGCCTCCCAGCCGTGCGCCCCCGGTTAGCAGGCGTCCGTCGCCCCGGGACACGGCCGCCTCCACTTCGCCGATGATGTGCTCGCAGGCCGCCTCGGTGATCACCGGTCCGATCTGCACGCCCTCGTCGAAGGCGCGGCCCACCACCAGCGACGAAGCGGCCTCCACGACCCGTTGCTCCACCGCGTCGTAGACCGTGTCCTGGGCGACCAGCCGGGTCGGCAGCACGCAGCCCTGGCCGCTCATGGTGGCTAGGGCCAGGCCGACGGTGGTGGCGACTGCGGTGTCGATGTCGGCGTCCTCGAAGACGATGCTGGCCGACTTGCCCCCCAGTTCCAGGATGACCGGCGTGAGGTTGGTCGCCGCGCCCCGCAGCACCTCGCGGGCGGTGGCGCCCCCGCCGGTGAAGCTGATCTTGTCGACGCCGGGATGGGTGACCAGGGCCTGGCCCGCGTCGGCCGCTCCGGGCACGATGTTCAAGGCTCCCGGCGGCAGGCCCGCAGCCAGGCCCAGCTCCCCGAAGCGCAGCAGCGACAGCACGGCCAACTCCGCGGGCTTGACCACCACGGTGTTGCCGGCCACCAGAGCCGGGATGGCCTTCATGGCGGCCGAAACGACGCCCCCGTTCCATGGGGTGATGGCCGCGACCGTTCCGTAGGGCTCAGGCACCGTGTAGTCCAGCGCTAGGCCCGGGTGCACCGGGATGGTGGAGCCCTCGAGCTTGTCGACCCAGCCCGCGAAGTAGCGCATGTACTCCACGGCCATGTTGGCTCCCCGCCGCTTCTTCAAGGGGGCGCCCAGCTCAAGGGACCGCAGGATCGACATCTCCTCATGGCAGTCGTCCAGAAGCTGCGCGAACCGCAGGATCACGTCCCGGCGCTGGGCCGGGGACAGACCGAGCCACTCCTCCTGGGCGTCCCGGGCGGACTGAACGGCCGTGTCGATCTCGGAAGGCCCTGCCAGCGACACGGTGGCCAGCCGGCCGCCGGTGGAGGGATCGAGCTGCTCGCGGGCGCCGGCGGTGGTGTCGTGGACCCGCTCACCACCGATGAGGAGATCCCCGCTGGGAACCGTCTTCAGGAGGTCGTGTCCGGAGGCTGCCATGGTCATGTGAGGGCGAAGCCGCCGTCGACCCGGAGCGTCGTGCCGGTGGTGTAGGTGTTGGTCAGCAGGAACATGACGGCGTGAGCGATCTCGGCAGGATCACCGATGCGGCCCAGCGGGATGGCTGAGGCCAAGCGCTCCATGGTCGCCTCGCTGCCCAGGGCTCGCCGGAGGACGTCGGTACCGAAGGCACCCGGGCAGATCGCGTTGACCCGCAGGGGCGCCAGCTCGACGGCCATGGCTCGGCAGAACGACTCGAGCGCGGCGGTGGCCACCGCCCCGGCGGAACGGCCGGGCCGTGGCCTCGACGCCGACAGGCCCGAGCAGAACACGAAAGAGCCGTCCGGCGGCATCAGCGGTGCCGCAATGGCGCAAGCGTTGCGGGCGGCCCAGACCCGGGCCTCGAACGCCGAGGTGAACATGTCGTGGTCGGCCTCGGCGAGAGGGGCGGCGGGCTGGTCACCGGTGAACGAGACCACATGGTCGATGGCGTCGAGCCCGCCGGCGAAGGTGGCCAGGGCGCCCGTGTCGCGAGCGTCGAGCACCCCGCAGACCGTGCCCTCGCCGATTGCCCGGCGGGCGTTTTCGGCCTTGGCCGGGTCGCGTCCCACGATGGCGATGTCGGCTCCGGCCCGGCGGGCCGCCAGAGCCGTCTCCAGCCCCATCCCCGACGTCCCCCCGAGAATCAGGACCGACCTGCCCTCCAGGCTCATGCCGCCATCCTAATCAGTGTGCTAAATACTGGCCCATGACCCCGCCCGAGGGTGACGGAGCCGCGGTGGCGCCGATCGAACCCGTGGACGCCGACATCGACCATCCAGCGCTCAACAGAGTGTTCGACGGGTTCCGTGACCGGGGTCGCGAGGTGCCGCTGCTGTACCGGATGCTCGGGAACGCTCCGGCCATGCTGGACGCCTGGGTGCAGATGGCATGGCCTCTGCGTTCGGAGCCCGAGACTGATCGGGGACTGCGGGAGCTCCTCATCATGCGGACGGCGTTGCTGACCCGCTCGTCGTTCGAGTGGCAGGCCCACTGGCCGGCCGCGATCCGGTTCGGCGTGACCGAAGCCCAACTCGAAGCGCTCGGCGAGTGGGAGAGTTCGCCGGAGTTCTCCGCGGCCGAGCGGGCTGCGCTGGCCTGTGCCGGTGAGATCATCCTCGATGGCGGCGCCTCGCCGGGCGCAGTCGGCAGGCTGCGGGAGTTCTTCTCGGCGGGCGAGTGCATCGAGTTGATCCTCACCACCTCGTTCTATGTCTGCGTCGCCCGGACGCTGCAGAGTCTCGGCATCGAGGCCGACGCGACCACGGCCGGCCCGGCCCTTGACGCCTACTCCCGCCTGATCCAGTAGCACCCGGCAGACTCGGCCCCTTACTCCCGCTCGGGACGGCGCTGGGGGAGGATGGTCAGGGGGGTCATGGCCGTGAGGTCGATGTCGAGCAGCCACGGGCCTCCGGCTGAGATCGCTTCGGCGAAGACCCGGGCGAACTCGTCGGGGTCGGTGACCTCGGCCGAGCGCATCCCCATCGCCTCGGCCAGCGGCGCGAACCGGGGTGTGGCCAGGTCGACGCCGGTCCGGCGGCCCTCGACCACCAAGTCCTGGATGAACCGCAGGATCCCGTAGCCCCGGTCGTTGAAGACGCACACAACCAGCGGCAGGTCCTGCTGCACCGCAGCGGCGAGCTCTCCGAGGCTCAGCATGAGCCCGCCGTCGCCCTGGATGACCACCGTGGGCTGTCCCGAGCCGACCGCGGCTCCGATGGCGAGTGGAACGCCGGGCCCGATGGCCATCGACACCGGACGCATGGCGCTGCGGGCCCGGCGGACGGGGAGGAGACGGTTGCCCCACTGGTAGGCGGAGACGGTGGCGTCCTTGGCCACGATCGCGCCGGCAGGAAGGATCTCGTCCATGGCGTCCATGATCGCGAGCAGGTCGGGGCCGAGGGACTCCCGACCGGCGGCCACGGCCTCGTCCCGGATCCGGCCGCAGTCCTCGGCCCACGTTTCGTCGCGGGCCTGCGCGGCCACGGCGGCCAGCAGCGCCTCCAGGCCGAGGCAGGCGTCGCCGACCAGCCCGACCTCGGCGGGATGGATCCGACCGATCATGGCGGCGTCGGCGTCGAGGTGCACCAGCCGGCCGGGGATGGTCAGCCACTTGTGGATGTTGTTGTTCTGCTGGAAGCGGGTCCCCACTGCCAGCACGACGTCGGCGCCGGCGATCACCGGGTCCATGGCCGTGAGGTCGGTGTTGGGGCCCAGGCACAGCCGGTGGTCCTCGGAGATCGAGCCGCGGCCCTCCACGGTGGTGAGCACCGGTGCGGCCAGGCGCTCCGCCAGAGACGTCAACTGCCCGCCGGCGCCCGCCCGCACCACGCCGCCACCGGCGATGATCAGCGGCCGGGCTGCGTCGTCCAGCAGAGTCGCCGCGGTGTCCACCAAGGCGGCCTCCGGCGCCTCCAGCCGGGGCGGGATAACCGCTAGCTCGCCTACCTCGCCGCGGCCGTACTGCAGGTCGATCGGGATCTGCACCGCGGTGGGTCCCGGTCGACCGGAGAGGGCCTCGGCGGCCGCGACCAGCACGGCTCCAGCGATGTCACCGATGTCGGCTACATGGTCGGAGCGCTTGGTGACGGTGCTCAGCATTTCCAGCTGCTGGTCGGCCTGGTGCAGCGCGCTGCGGTCCCGGCCGTACTGGTAAGTCTCTACCTGACCGGTGAGCATCAGGACCGGTGACGAGGCGAAGCTCGCCTCGTACAACCCGCCCATGGCGTTGGCCGCGCCCGGGCCGGTGCTGGTCACGCACACTCCGAGACGGCCGGTGGCCCGGGCGAAGCCGTCGGCCGCGTGGACGGCGCCCTGCTCGTGGCGGCAGCCGACCAGCTCTATTCCCGGCGTCCGCGAGACGGCGTCGAGGATCGGGATGTTGTGCACGCTCACGATCCCGAAGACGGTGTCGACGCCGAGGGTCTGGAGGGCTGCAACCGCGGCCTCTCCGCCGGTCATGGTCGTCATTGGTTCCCTCCAGGCTCGTGCCGGGCCGTAATCTTGGGCTCCCGCGGGAGGCCGAGGATTCGCTCGGCCAACAGGTTGCGCATGATCTCGTCGGTTCCGCCCGCGATCGACAGCCCCGGCGTCGAGCACTGCACGGTGGCCCACGAGGCCGCCAGGTTGTCGGCGGCGTCCCAGGCCACGGCCTCAGAGCCGAGAATCTCCAAGGCCAGCGAGGCCGACTCCTTGGACACCTGCGTGCCGCTGAGCTTCGCCAGCGACCCTTCCGGACCGGGCTGCACCCCGGCGAGCAGCGCCTCGGTCACTCGCTGGCCCAGCAGGGCGGTGATGCGCTCGCGGATGATCAGCTGCGAGATCCTGTCGGTCATGGCGGGATCGTCGATGCGGCCCCGGCGGCGGGCCTCCGCGGCCAACACCGACGCGGGGTGCCCGTAGCCGGCCGGGTTGCTGGTGCCGATCGAGACCCGCTCGTTCATCAGCGTCGTGATGGCTGTTCGCCATCCCTGGCCCACCTCTCCGAGCGCCGCGTCGTGATCCAGGCGGCAGCCGTCGAAGAACACCTCGTTGAACCTCGACACGCCGCTCATCTGTCGCAGGGGACGGATATCGATGCCGGGGAGGGACATGTCCACGATGAACATGGTCATCCCCGCATGGCGTGAGCTGTTGGGATCGGATCGGGCCAGCAGCATGCCGTAGGCGGCGTTGTGGGCCCCCGAGGTCCAGACCTTCTGTCCCGACACCGACCAGCCGTCGCCGTCGGGCTCGGCACGGCAGCCCACGCCGGCCAGGTCGGAGCCGGCCTGGGGCTCGGAGAAGAGCTGGCACCAGATCTCGGTGCCGCGCAGCAGGGGCGGCAGGTGGCGGGTCCGCTGCTCTTCGGTGCCGTGGGCCAGAACGGTGGGGGCGCACATCCCGACGCCGATGATGAAGATGTCCAGCGGCAGCGCGTAGCCGGTGGCCTCCTCGTTGAAGATCACCTGCTGCCGGTTGCTCAACCCCTGGCCGCCGTAACGCTGGGGCCACGAGATCGCGCCGAGACCCGCTTCGAACAGCAGGCTCAGGCACCGCCGGGCCCGGGCGACCCGCACTTCGTTCGGGGCGTCGTCGGGCGGGGGTCGGCCGTGCTCGTCCCGCAGCCATCCCTCGGCTGGGCCGTGACGGGCCAGGAACGACCGCACTCTCCGGCGGAAGTCGTCGTCGGGGGGCACTGTTCTAGAGGCGGCTGCTGAATCCGCCGTTGACGCCGAAGGTCTGGCCCGTGATCCAGCCGGCCTCCTCGGTGGCCAGGAACCGGATCATGCCGAAGAGGTCGGCGGCCGTTCCCATCCGCCCGACGGCGGTGCCGTCGATCATCTTCTGGATCCCCTTGGGCGGGACCTGCGAGCGGGTGGCCTCGTTGTCGATCGGGCCGGGTGCCACCGCGTTGACGGTGATGCCGCTCGGGCCGAGTTCGGTGGCCAGCGCGAAGGTCAGCTGGTTCAGTCCCAGCTTGCTGACGCCGTAGACCCCGGCGGGCATGTACGCGCCCATCGAGGAGATGTTGATGATCCGTCCCCAGCGGGCCTCCCGCATGGCGCCGACCACGGCCTGAGCGCAGAGCAGCGGGCCCCGCAGGTTCACGGCCATCACCAGGTCCCAGTAGTCCGGCGCGGTCTCCACGGCAGGCGCGGGCTCCAGATCGCCCCAGATGCCGGCGTTGTTGATCAGCACGTCGATGCGGCCGTAGGCACTGGTCGCGGCGGCGGCCATGGCCTCCGTCTGGGCGGGGTCGGTCACATCGGTCGCGACCGCAGTCAGCCGGGCGTCCGGCACCTGAGCGGATATCGCCTCGACGGCGTCGTCGACGGCCGGCGGGTCCAGGTCGGCCAGCACCACGGCGGCGCCCTCCGCAGCGAACATGCGGGCGTAGTCACGGCCGAGGCCGCGCGCCGCTCCGGTCACGATCACGACGCGGCCCGCCACCGAGCCGCCCGGCCCTCCGGCCATTGCGTCCTCGATTCCACGGTCGGATGATGAGTGGTTCAACGGTTGGCCTCCACGGTCGTGTCTATCCCTTCAGCGGCAGGCCGAGGCCGCGGCCCGCGATAAGTCCCCGCATGATCTCGGAGGTGCCGCCGCCGATGGTCTCGCTTATGGACTGGCGCCAGAGGTACTCGATCTGCGATCCCACCACCACCGAGTCCGGCACGCCGAGGTCGCCGGCCAGGCGCGACACCTCCTGGGCGACCTCGCTGCCGGCCAGCTTGTTGGCGGCCGCCTCCACCGCGGCGTCCCGCCCGTCCTGCACGGCCTCGCACATGGCCAGGGCCAAGGCCTCCACTTCGGCTACCCGCACGGCCAGGTCGCTGAGCCGGTACCGGACCACCGGGTCGCCGGTCAGGCCCCGCTCCGACAGCCACTCGACGAGGTCGTCGAAGTCACGGCGGACGCGGGACGGCTGGAACTGCACGTGGCGCTCGGTGGCCAGCGACTCGCCGATCAGTTGCCAACCGCCGTTCTCGTCGCCGATCCGGTTGTCGACCGGTACCTCGACCTCGTCGAAGAAGATCTCGTTGAAGCGCTCCCCGCTGAGGGCGGTGAGCGGCGAGACGGTGATCCCGGGCGAGCGCCGGTCGACGATCAGGATGGTCAGGCCCCGACCCCGGCTCTCCTGAGTGCCCGTCCTGCACAGCATCCACAGGTAGTCGGCCCGATGACCGCCCGAGGTCCAGCGCTTCTCGCCGGTCACCAGATAGACGTCGCCCTGGCGCACGGCCCGGGTGCGCAGGCCGGCCAGGTCGGAGCCGGCTTCGGGCTCGGAGTAGCCCAGCGAGAAGAAGACCTCACCGCTTCGCAGGCCGGGCAGGAAGCGCTCCTTCTGCTCGTCGGTGCCGGCCCGGATGATGGTCTTGGCCACGATCCCGGAGCCCAGCGGTGGCCGGGCCGCCCGGCTGCGGGCCATCTCGTCCCACAGCACGAACTCGAACAGCGGGTGCTTGCCCTCGCCTCCTGCCTCCTCGGGCCAGGCCAGGGCCAGCCAGTTGCGCTCGCCCAGAGCCAGGTACAGGCGCCGGGTGGCATCGTCGTAGGAGCCCTCGTGATGGAAGAAGGCGCCGATGTCCCCGAAGTCCTCGAGGAAGGCCCGCACCTCCAGCCGGAACGCTCCCAGCTCAGGGCCGAGATCGAAGTTCACGAGCCTGCCCGGCCGCCAGCCGCCAGGGCTATTCCTCCTCGTCCTCCTCGCCCGTGTACCACACCGGGGCTCGCTTCTCTACGAACGCCTTGGGCCCCTCCTTGATGTCGGGGTGGTCCCAGTGCATCCGCAGCAGCGCCCAGCCGTATTCGAGGCTGTCGCGGTAGCCCATCTCGATGGAGCTCCAGATGGCCTGCTGGGACAGCGACACCGCAGCCGGCGAGTTGGCGCAGATCTGCTGGGCGATCTCGGTGGCCACGTTCATCAGCTCATCGGGCTCGGCCAGCTCGTCCACCATCCCGAGTTGGTAGGCCCGCTCGGCCGACATGCGGTAGGACTTGCCGCACAACGTCATCCGCAGCGCCGAGCCGAGAGGCAGGCGCTTGGCCAGCCCGATGTTCTCCACCGCGCCGACCATGCCCACGTTGACGTGGGTGTCCAGGAAGGTGGCCTTGTTGGAGGACACCACGATGTCGGCGTCCACCACGAAGTGCAGCCCGGCGGATGCCACTGTGCCGTTGACCGCACAGATGACCGGCTTCCATACCCGGTTCTGCCTCGGCGACCAGAACACCTCGTCGGTCAGCGGGCCCTTGCCCGCCTTGACCTTGCCCCGGGCCGCCACCGCTCCCATGTCGGCTCCGGTGCAGAAGTGGCGGCTCCCGGCGGCGGTGACGATGGCGCACCGGATCCAGGGGTCCTCGCGCACCTCGGCCCAGATCGCCTTGACCGGTTCGATCATTGAGCCGTGCAGAGCGTTGCCGCGCTCGGGCCGGTTGATCGTGATGTGGGCCACGTGGTCGCGGCGCTCGTAGATGAGGCCCTCGATCGGTTGGGTCAGGTCGACGGACATAGCCGTTCTCCTCTCGTTGCCGGATGGTTGGTCAGATTCCGAGACTCTCCAGGATGCGGGCGCGAGCCGACGCCTGGGGGATGGGCTGCAGCGACAGCTGCCGGATCCGCAGGCTCACGTGGGCTACCGGACCCTCAATGGTGAAGCCGATGGCGCCGAAGGTCTGGTGAGCCTGGTAGGCCGCCGCGGTGGCAGATGCGACCGCGGAGAGCCGGGCTCGCGCCGCGGCTGCCGGCGCGTCCGGGTCGCCGTCGTCGATGGCGGAGGCTGCTCCCCGGGCCATGATCCGTGACGCCGCCACCGAGACCGAGCATGAAGCCAGGGGATGTGAGATGGCCTGGAAGGTGGCGATTGGCCGATTGAACTGGACCCTGTCCTTGGCGTACTGGCTGGCGATCTCGACAAGATTCTGCGCCGCCCCGGCCAGGTAGGCCGCGGCCGCGGTCTGGCCCAGCGCGATCGCCGCGGTCGCGTCGCCCAATGGCCGCAGCCTCTCCAGCTCAGCCCGCCCCCAGGGCTCGCCCGCGGTGGTATCGACCGGCTCCGGGGCACCAACGGGCCGGCTGAGCCAGGCCTCCGAGGAGTCGATCTCGACGAACACGCCCGCTTCGGTGGCCCACGGCATGAGTGGCGGCTGTCCGACGCTGGCAAGCCGGCTCCCGTCTGAGATCGGCTCCATCTCGGAGGGGTCCAGCAGCGCGCCGGCGGTGAAGGTGCCGACCAGCGGTCCCGGTGCGCCATGGGCTCCGAGCTGCTCCATGGCCGCCGCGATCTCCAGCGCTCCGCCCCCTCCGGCGGCGGTGCCCAGCCCGAGCACCCCGAGCTCGGCCAGGCCGCGCCAGTACTGCTCGGGCAGCGGGTCGGAGTCGGTGAAGCCGGCGCCGGTGCCGCAACGACGGCACAGCCCGTCGACCGACCGGGCCAGTTCGGACTGCTCGGAGCGGTAGGAGAGGTCGAGGCTCATCAGATGCCCCAATGCTCGTGAGCGCAGGCGGCCGCCGGCCGTCCGAAGCTCTCGGCCTCGCTGCGCAGCGCCAGCAGCCTCAGGGTGGCCAGGTGCAGGTCGTACTCCCTGGTGAATCCCATGGCGCCGTGGTACTGGTGGGTCCTCCTGAAGATCAGCTTGGAGGCTTCGGATGCCTGGGTGAGCGCCGCGGCTGCGGTGCTGGCCGAGCCTGTGAAGGCCGCCTCCAAGGCGAGCCAGCGGGCTCCCTCGACCGCGACCGAGCACTCGGCCAGGCCGTGCTGGACCGCCTGGAACGAGCCGATCGCCCGGTCGAATTGGCGCCGGTCGCTCACATGCCGGACGGTGATGTCGAGGGCGAACTGCATCGCTCCGACCATCTCGGTGGCCACCGCGACACGCGTCCAGGAAAGGGTCTCGGCCACCGGCGCCTCGTCTATCAGACCGCCTTCAGGCAGCTCGTTCACGTCGCCGACGGGCCATCCCAGCCGGGAGCGGACTCTGGGGATGGGGCGGTCCGGTCGTACCAGGCGCACGCGGTCGTCGCCGATCACGACGAGGGCGTCGGCGTCGGCCGCGAAGCGGGCCGGTCCCGAGTGGCTCTCGGCCACCACCGCGACGGGCCCCTCGACATCGATGTCCAGGGTCGGCAGCACCAGCAGCCGCCAACCGGCGGCCGATGACGCGAGAGCGCCCGAGAGCGTCTCGAGCACCAGGGCGGCGTCCAGCCGGGAAGGGCTGCGGGGCTCCGCGATGTCCAGGAAGCCCGCCTCGGCCAGCCGCTTGTCGAGGTCGTGGTCGTAGCCGGGTTCGTCGCCGCCTAGGTCATGCAGCCGGGCGGGGCCGGCATGGCGTGACAGCAGCGTCCCCACCGCCTCGAGCACTGCTTCCTGGTGGGAGTCGAGCGTGAAGTCCATGGTCAGTTCTTGGGCAGGCGCAGGTGGCGGCGCGACACCAGGTTGAGCTGCACCTCGTAGGTCCCGGCCGCGACGCCCGCGGCCAGCGACTTGCGCATCTGGAGGTCGGAGTCGGATCCGTAGCGCATGATCTCGTTGCCCTGGAGGGCCGCGCAGGCGTCGGCCACCAGCCTCTCGGCTTGCACCATCGCCACCCGGGCCACGTTGGCGTGGGGCGAGGGTGGGAGGTCGCGGGCCCGTTCATCGATGACGCGGTAGCAGAGCATGCGGGCCGCCTCGCAGGCGGTCTTGGCCACGCCCACGGCTTCGACGGCCACCGGATCGATCGACTGGCCCTGCTCCATCGCCCCCCTAACAGTCTCGTCGAGCACATGAGCGGCCCGGGCCCAGCGGGGCGCCCCCACCCGCTCGAACGACAGCGCCTCGCGCACCACGCTCCACCCCTCGTTCTCCGGCCCGAGCCGGTTGGCGACCGGCACCCGCACATCGGTGAGGAACAGCTCGGTGAAGGAGTGCTCGCCCACCATTCCCGGGATGGGACGCACTACCAGGCCGGGGGAGTCCATGGCCATGAGCAGGACGGAGATGCCGCGGTGGCGTTCGGCCTGGGCGTCGGTGCGCACCAGCAGGTAGCAGTGATCGGCGATGTCGCCGTAGGAGGTCCAGATCTTGGATCCGTTGACCACATAGTCGTCGCCGTCGAGCACGGCCCGGGTCCGCAGTGACGCCAGGTCGGTCCCAGCCTCGGGCTCGGAGAACCCCTGACACCAGATCACGTCCCCGGCCGCGATGGGAGGCAGGTACCGCTGGCACTGCTCGGGTGTGCCGTGGGCCATTATCGACGGGCCGATCCAGTTGACGTTCATGTACTGGGGGCCGCGGGGCTCGCCCCGGGACCACAACTCCTCGCCCAGCACGGCCAGCATCCAGGGCGTGGCTCCCGTCCCGCCCCACTCGGCCGGCCAGTGGGGTGTCAGCCATCCCTTCTCGGCGAGCAGCCCGGCGAAGCGTCGGGAGTACTCGGCATTGTCGGCCGAGCCCAGCACGGCGGTGGCGCCCTCCCATCGTCCCGGCAGCTCCTCCGCGAGGAAGTCCTGAAGCTCCGACCGGTAGGACAGGTCCTCCTCGGTCCAGTCGAACTCCATTGACGGCCCCCAGAATCGGTGCTCCAGCCATTTTGAGTGTACTGAATCGCCGGTGATGCCGCCTCCGCGAGGCTCGACTGTTCGGCGTTCACCAGCCGTGCTGGTCGGTGAGCACACCCTCGGAGATCACGCCCTGGTTCCGCATGCGGTCGATGGCGGCTTCGTCATAGCCCAGCTCAGCGAGGATCTCCTGGTTGTGCTGACCCATAGTCGGCGATGCCGCCCGGTTCCACGCCTGCGGTCCCGCGCTGAAACGGGCAGGCCATGAGATGTAGGTGTGCCGGCCGCACAGCGGATGGTCGAGCTGCTCGAAGAACCCCCGATGATGGAGCTGCGGGCTGTCGACGACCTCCTGAGCCCATTGCACGCGGGCCGCGGGCACACCTTGCTCCAGCAGCACCTCGGCGGCGTCCTCGGCCGGGCGGGCTGTGCACCAGCGCTCCAGGTCGGCGAGGTCATCGCCTCCGGAGACTGCGAGGGCGGCCCGCACGGCCTGCTCATCGGGCAGGCTGACGGCGATCCACTCGTCGTCTCCCGCGCCTTGCCAGACCTGCTGGGACATCAGGGGCGACGAGTTGCCCATCGAGCGTTGCAGGTTCCCGAAGGCCGAGTACTCCACGACCTGTTCAGCGGCCACCGCCAGACCGGCACCGACCATGGGCGCCTCCACCACCTGCCCGGCACCGCTGCTGGCCCGCTCGGCCAGCGCCACCAGGGCTGCGATCGCACCGTGCACGCCGGCCAGCGGATCGCACATGCCGTTGGGAATGAGAGGGGCCTCGCCCTCGTAGCCGGTCAGGAAGGCGAGACCGCAGGACTGCTCGATCGTCTGGGCGAACCCCACCCGGTCTCGCCACGGTCCCTCCAGCCCGAATGCCGGCATCCGTACGATCACGATCCGCGGATTGGCGCTCAGCACCGCGTCCGGCGCCAGCCCGAGTTGCTCCACCACACGGGGGCTGAAGTTCTCGAACATCACGTCGCACGTGCCCAGCAGCCGCAACGCCGCCCGGTGCCCCTCGGGGGTTGACAGGTCGATGCACAGGCCGCGCTTGTTGGTGTTGGCTCCGCAGAACAGCGGCGACCACTCCCACCACTGCGGCTCGCTCATCGAGCGAAGCGTGTTCATCCTGATGCCGTCGGGGCGTTTGGGGCCCTCCAGGTGGATGACGTCGGCCCCCAGCCCGGCGAGGATCGCACTGGCCATCGGTCCCGCCCAGAAGCCGGTGAAGTCGGCGACCCGTGTGCCTTCGAGGGGAAGGTCTCCCGAGGCGCCTCCGGTCCGGGGCCGGTCGGGCCGCGGCGCCCAGCCGAGATGCTCCGCGCCGCTCAAGCTTCGGGCTGGCACCGGCGCAGCGATCGGCTCGCGGCCGAAGCGATACGGGCGCCGGGGCTGGGCGAAGCCATCGCTATGGCGCACGAACCACTCCTCGGCCACGAAGTGGTCGATGCCCGTGACCGTCTCGCCCGAGCCGATCGGTGCGACCGGGATCCTCATCAGCGAAGCGGTCTCCACGATCTCGTCGGTGGTGCGCTCCCGGGTCCAGTCGCGGATGGGGCCCTGGAGCTGTTCGGCTCGCAGCCTGCGCTCGACCGCGATGAACAGCGACTCGTCCTGCTGCCATTCGGGTCTGCCGATCAGCGCGCAGAAGTCGAGCCACTGCTGGCCGGTGAGGACGAAGACCCCCACCCCCCCGGGACGGGTGGGCTCGATGCCGGGGACCGGCACGCCGCGGCTGCTCTGGAACGGCCGGCCCGCCATCGAGTGGAACGTCACCGGGTACATGCCGTGCTCGAGGTGAGTGGTCTCCAGCATCGAGACGTCGATCAGCTCGCCGGTGCCGGTGGAGCGCGTCCGGTTGAGCACTCCGAGCAAGCTCACGGCCGCCACCGATCCCGCGAACCAGTAGCTGGGGTCCCCACCCACCATCAGGGGAGCCCGGCCGGGGGCGCCCCGCGGCGCCATGCCCCCGGAAGCGGCCTGCAAGGTGAGGTCTGACGCGGGACGCGACCTCCAGGGACCCTCCATCCCGAACGGTGTGACGACCACCGCGCTGAGATGGGGGAAGCGCTCGTGCAGCGACTCCCACGAGTCGTTGAGGTGGTCGGCCACCACTACGTCGCTGAGTTCGTAGAGAGTCTGCAGATCCTCGCCGGGATCCTCCAGACCCCGCTTGGAGCAGTGCAGGTACTCGAACAGCGGACTCGAGCGCCCACCCGGGTCCGCGCCCGTGATGCTGCGATGGCGCAACTCGTGACCGCCCGCCGGCTCGACGAACACCACGTCGGCGCCCGCGTCGGCCAGGATCTTGGTGCAGTAGGCCACCTCGATCCCGCCGCTGAGCTGCAGGACGCGGAGACCGGTTAGCGGTGCTACGACCATCGCCAGAGGATTACAGGCGCACAACGCCTGCGAAACTGGTGCGGCCGGTCAGCCGGACCGGAACCGGTCCGGCCGACCCTGCGATGACGGGACAGGCGCTGCCCGGGACCGTCTAGCCGTCGCCGGTGTCGGCGAGGGCTGCCAAAGCGCCCCAGGTCTGCTGGGAGAGC
>VYCW01000016.1 GCA_009843735.1 Acidimicrobiaceae bacterium
TCGCCCCGCACCGGCCGGTTCAAGATGTTGGCCCCCTCGAAGTTGCCGGCCGCGGTGACCCCCCACCAGGCCACCGCCTCGTCGTCGGCCCCCGCGCCCGCCGCGGCCCGCACCACGGCACGGAGCTCGGGCTCGGACCATACGTAGAACTTGCCCTCCACCCCCTCGGAGTCGGCGTCCTCGGCCGAGTAGAAGCCACCGTCTGGGTGGCGCAGGTCCCGCAGCACATAGCCGATGGTCTCGTCGACGACCTGCCGGTGGGCGGCCTCGCCGGTCACCATCCAGGCATGCAGGTAGACCCTGGTCAGCAGGGCGTTGTCGTACAGCATCTTCTCGAAATGGGGGACGAGCCACCGGTGGTCCACCGAATAGCGGGCGAAGCCGCCGCCGAGGTGGTCGTAGATGCCGCCCGAGGCCATGGCGTCGAGGCTTGTGCGCACGACCCGCAGCAGCTCGGGGCGATCGCTGCGGCGATGGATCCGCAACGCCGAGGCCAGCGTCATGGCGGCCGGGAACTTCGGAGCGCCCCCGAATCCGCCCCATTCCGGATCGAATGACGAGAGGATGGCGTCGCCGGCCCGGTCGAGCATCCGGCCGTCGAGAGCGCCCGCGGGTGCGGCCTCCGCTCCCATCGCCGCGGCGGCCCGCGACGTCCGGTCGATGAGCGACACCAGCTGGTCGGCCTGGGCGTGGACGTCGGAGCGCCGGTTGGTCCAGGCCTCGTCGATGGCCGCCATCACCTGGCGGAACGAGGCCATCCCGCCCCGGGGCCGGTCGGGGTAGTAGGTGCCACCGAAGAAGGGACGGCCGTCGGGAGCCAGGAACACGGTCATGGGCCAGCCGCCCCGGCCGGTCATGGCCTGCACCGAGTCCATGTAGATGGCGTCCACGTCGGGGCGCTCCTCCCGGTCCACCTTCACGTTCACGAACAGGTCGTTCATGATGGCCGCGGTGTCAGGATCCTCGAACGACTCATGGGCCATCACATGGCACCAGTGGCAGCTGGAGTAACCGACCGACAGGAGCACGGGCCGGTCCCGCTCGACGGCCGCCTCGAACGCCTCGGGGCCCCACGGGTACCAGTCCACCGGGTTGTCGCGATGCTGCCGCAGGTAGGGGCTGGTCTCGCTGCCGAGCCGGTTCACGCGGCTGAGCCTACGGGGCGAGCACGCGATGAGCGGGTGCGGCTGCCGCCGAGGCAGACTGGCCGCTGTGAGCGCGGGAGTCCGTGTCCTGGTCGTCGACGACGAGCCCTCCTACCGGGAGGGCCTGCAGGTGGCGCTGGGCGCCGAGGGGTTCATGGTGGACTCGGCCTCCGACGGCGAGGAGGCTCTGGCGATGTTCGAGGCCCTCGAGCCCGACATCGTGCTCCTCGACGTGATGTTGCCCCGGATGTCGGGCATCGACGTGTGCCGCCGCATCCGCTCGCTGGCCGACACCCCGGTGATCATGGTGTCGGCCCGCCGGGAGGAGATCGACACCGTGGTCGGGCTGGAGGTCGGCGCCGACGACTACGTGGCCAAGCCCTACCGGGTGCGGGAGTTGGTGGCCCGGATGCGTACCGTGATGCGCCGCAGCCGGGCCCGCATGGACCACTCCGTGAACACCGGGGCCACCCTCAGCCTCGGCGACGTGACGGTGGACCGCGACCGCCACGAGGTGACCATCGCCGGCGAGTTGGAGCGCATGCCGCTCAAGGAGTTCGAGGTGCTGGCCCTGCTGATGGAGAACGCCGGGTTCGTGGTCAGCCGCCAGACGCTCATCGACCGCGTGTGGGGGTTCGACTACGTGGGAAACACCAAGACTCTCGACGTGCACATCAAGAGGCTCCGGTCGCGCATCGAGCGCGACCCGGCGGAACCGGAGCGGATAGTCACCATCCGGGGCCTCGGCTACAAGTACATGGCGCCCTGACCGCGCCTGACCGGCCGGGACAATGACCGCGATCCGCACCTGGGTGGCCGGCGCCCGTCCCCGCACCCTGAGCGCTGGGCTGGTCCCGGTCGCAGTAGGCAGCGCGGTGGCGGTGGGAGAGGGGTCGCAGACCGCGTGGTGGCGGGCCGGCGCCGCGCTGGTGGTGGCGATGGCGCTCCAGGTGGCCGTCAACTTCGCCAACGACTACTCCGACGGCGTGCGGGGCACCGACGACTCCACCCGGGTGGGCCCGCGACGGCTGGTGGGGTCGGGGCTGGTCGCAGCTCGCAGCGTGAAGTGGGCCGCGTTCGTGGCGTTCGGGGTGGCCATGGCGGCCGGCGCGGTGCTGGCCGCGGCGGCCGGTTGGGAGTTGCTGGCCGCCGGTGCGGTCTGCATCGCGGCGGGCTGGGCCTACACCGGTGGGCCCAAGCCCTACGGGTACCTGGGCCTGGGCGAGGTGTTCGTGTTCGTGTTCTTCGGCTTGGTGGCCACCGCGGGCACCACCTACGTGCTGCTGGAGCGGCTGGACTGGTTCGCGGTGCTGTGCGGCGTTCCGGTGGGGCTCTGGGCAGTGTCGCTGTTGATGGCCAACAACCTGCGCGACATCGCCGGCGACGAGGCCGCCGGCAAGCGCACCCTGGCGGTCCGCCTCGGCGACCGCGGCACCCGGGTGGCCTACATGGCCGTCCTCGAAGCCTCCTACGCGGCGGCTCTAGTCGCGTCGGTGACGGGCCGGGCCGCGGCGGCCGCGGTGGTCGGGGCCCCCTTCGCGGTGCGGGCGGTGCGCAAGGTTCTGCGGGGGGCATCCGGGCGGGACCTGATCCCGGTGCTGGGCGCCACCGCTCAGGCCCAGCTCGCGTCAGGCCTGGCCATGGCGGTCGGCGTCGCACTCACATAGAACCAGACCCGCTCACTTCTCCGCGTCCACGGGCTGCCGCGTTCACGGGCCGCTGCGTTCACGGGCTGCCCGGGCAGACTGTCGGCCATGAGTCGTGAATCGGTGGTTGCCCATCTGGATGCTCTGGGCGCGCCCTACGAAGTGGTTGAGTGCGATCCCGACTTCGCCGACACCGCCAACTTCTGCGAGCGCTACGGGTACCCCATGGAGGCGTCGGCCAACGCCATCTGCGTGGTGGGCAAGTCGGCCGAGCGGCCCATGGCCTGCTGCCTGGTGCTGGCCTCCATGCGACTGGACGTCAACGGGGTGGTGCGCCGCCGGCTCGGCACCCGTAAGGCCTCCTTCGCCGACGCAGCCGCCACGGTCGAGCGGACCGGGATGATGATCGGCGGCGTCACACCGTTCGGGCTTCCCGCAGGGCTCCCGGTGTGGATCGACGCCCAGGTCATGGAATGCGACCAGGTGATCGTGGGCGGGGGCTCCCGGGACTGCAAGATCCTCTGCCCGCCCGCCTCGCTGCTGGCCATCGACGGCGCCGAGGTGGTGGACAACCTGGCCCGACCGGCCCCCTGACCGGAACCTGGCCGCATCCGGCCTCTGAAGGGCCGGTCGGCCGCGAACCGCGGCGTCAGATCCGGGTGGCGGTGATCAGTTGGGCGATGCCGGCGCTCAACCGGTGGTGCTGCACGTCGGTGAACCCGGCGGCGCGCACCATGGCCTGCAGCTCGCCGGCCGGGGGCAGGTAGGCGACAGAGTCGGGCAGGTAGCGGTAGGCGGCCCGATCCGACAGCACGGCTCCGATGAGGGGGACTACCCGGCCGAAGTAGAGCCCGTGACCCCAACGCAGTACCGGGTTGGAGGGCTCGTCCACCTCCAGCAGTCCGATGCGCCCCCCGGGCCGTAGCACCCGGGCCAGCTCGGTGAGCAGCGGCGGCACCGCGGTGAGGTTGCGCAGCGCGAAGCCGCAGGTGGCGCCGTCGAGCGCGCCGTCGGGAACGGGCAGCTCCAGAACGTCGGCGTTCACCGGCAGCCACGGGGCCTCGGTAGAGGGCGCGGCCTGCAGCATTCCCATCGAGAAGTCGAAACCGGCGGGGGAGTGGCCTTGCCGGGCCAGCTCCCGGCAGAGGTCCCCGGTGCCGCAGGCCAGATCGGCCACCCGTGAACCGGCGGGCAGGGCCAGCGCCCGCACGGTGCGGCGACGCCAGGCCACGTCGAGCCGGAGGGTCATGACCCGGTTCACTAGGTCGTACCGGGGCGCGATGGCGTCGAACATCTCCCGAACGGCCCGGCGCTTGTCGGCGCCGGAGGGAAGTTGGCTCACCCGCGCCCGCGCCGGGGCCAGTACCGCTGGTAGTTGCGGCTCATGGGGTGCAGCAGGAGGGCCACCAGCGCGACGTCGAACAGCAGGCCGATCAACTGGCCGAACGTCCGGTTCAGGTTGTTGAAGTCCTGGACCACCTCCAACAGCGATCCGGCCAGCGTGAGCGCGGCCACGACAACGCCGACGATGTAGCCCCAGCGCCTCTCGTTGGCAATGCCGTACGCGGCCATCACAAAGCCCACCGCCAGCACCAGCGAAGACACCGTCAGGAATGCTCCGAGAAGAAGCCCGAATACCAGCAGGAATCCGCCCCGGAAGTACAGAAGCAACTGGGCGATGTACAGCGTCTGAGGCTGGTTGCGGTTGACCCAGATGCGGGGCTCCATGGCTCCAGTATGCAGGCGCTAGCGGGGTTGGCGGCGGTAGGCGCGGTCGGTGTGGTGGCGCTCGAAGCCGATCCGGCGGTAAACGGCGTTGGCCGGGTGATTGTCGGACTCCACGTACAGCATGCCGACGGCCAGCCCGCGGGCGGAGAGCCACTCCAGGCCGGCCAGCGTCATGGGCCGGCCCAGCCCCCGGCCCGCAAAGTCGGGGTCGACTGCGATGACGTAGATCTCGCCGAGCGGCGGGTCGTGGTCGGGGTGGACCTTGGTCCAGCAGAACCCAGCCAGGCGGTCGTCGCGGTGGTGCAGGCGGAAGCCGTCGGCGTCGAACCACGGCTCGGCCATCCGGTCGCGCACATCGTCGGCACCGATGCCACCCTGCTCGGGATGCCAGTGGAAGGCCCGGTTGTTGACCGTCACGAACTCGTCCATGTCGTCGATAGTGAAGGCTCTGGTGGCCAGGCCCGACGCCTCTGCCGGCAGACGGCAGCGCAGCTGCCAGAGGTCGCGGTAGGGCTCGAAGCCGTGGCGAAGGGCCGTCTCGTCGTCGCCCGCCGCGACCTCCCTGATCCAGAGCTGGGCTCCGTCGCCGGCGTCCAGCCCGGCCAGCGACTCGTCAAGGATGGCGGCCAGTTCCCCTGCTGCCCGGCCCTCGTACACCACGACCTGGGCCGCGCCGCCCGCCTTCGCCGGCGGATTCACCTCGTAGCGCACCGGATTGAGAGTACCGCTAGCGTCACGCCGATGGCCCGCCCCAGAAGTCCCAAGGGCCGAGCCCGGCGCACCCACGAGCGGCTGAGGTTCGAGTACCCCGACGCGGTGTGCGAACTCGACCACGGCAACGCCTTCGAGCTCCTGGTGGCCACCATCCTGTCGGCCCAGGCCACCGATGTGGGCGTCAACAAGGCCACACCGGCGCTGTTCGCCCGGTTCCCGGATGCCGAGTCGCTGGCCGAAGTCGAGCCTGATGAGGTGCAGCCCTACATCGGCACTATCGGGCTGTTCCGCAACAAGTCCAAGAGCCTGGTGGGCATGGCCCGGATGCTGGTGGACGACTACGGGGGCGAGGTCCCGGGCGCCATGAGGGACCTGGTGCGCCTGCCTGGCGTGGGGCGCAAGACCGCCAACGTGATCCGCAGCGTGGCCCTCGGACTGCCGGGCCTGCCGGTGGACACCCACGTGACGCGGCTGTCGAACCTGCTCGGAATAGTCGCCGAGACCGACCCGGTCAAGATCGAGCTGGAACTGAACCCGATGATCCCCGCGGCTGAGCGGGGCGACTTCAGCCTGCGGATGATCCTCCACGGTCGCCGGGTGTGCGTGGCCCGCCGGCCCCGCTGCGAGGACTGCGTGCTCAACGACTTCTGCCCGTCCAGCAGGGTCTGAGGGTCGGGGCGCCGAACCGAGAAGCTCAGCCGTCACCGGTAGCGTTGTATGGTGCTCAGCCGCCTCGACCTGCGCGGCGACGGCGGTCCCGTCGCCTCCCGCCTGCCGCGGCTCGAGGCCGCTCCAGCGGGCCCGCTGGAGGCGGTGCGGGCCATCATCGCCGAGGTCCGCGAGCGGGGCGACGACGCCCTGCGGGAGCTGACCGAACGCTTCGACGGGGCCTCGCCGGCCAGTCTCACGGTGGCGCCCGACGAGATAGCCGACGCGGCCGCCCGGACGCCGGGCCGGGTGCGCGAGGCTCTGGCGGCGGCGGCGGCCAACGTGGACGCCTATCACCGTCACCAGTTGCTCGACGATTCGGTCCACAACAGGGGCGGCGTCACCATCACCGAACGCCACCTGCCGGTGCGCCGGGCCGGGTGTTACGTGCCCGGCGGGCGCGCGGCCTACCCGTCGACGCTGATCATGACCACGGTGCCGGCCAGGGTGGCCGGCGTAGACGAGATCGCAGTGTGCGTGCCGCCCGGCCCCGACGGCCGTATAGCCGACGTGACGCTGGCCGCCGCCGCCGCGATGGGCATCGACGAGATCCACCCGGTGGGAGGGGCCCAGGCCATTGCCGCCCTGGCCTACGGGACCGAGTCGATCGGTGCTGTCGACGTGATCGCGGGACCGGGCAATGCCTACGTGGCCCTGGCCCAGCGCGAAGTGGCCGGGGTGGTGGGGGTGCCCGCGGCATTCGCGGGACCATCGGAGGTGGTGGTGGTGGCCGACGCAAGCGCTGACGCGACCTTCGCCGCGGCCGACGTGATCCTCCAGGCCGAGCACGGGCCCGACGGGCTCGCCTGGCTGGTCACCTGGGACGAGGCGACTGCCGGCGCGGTGGAGGCCGAGGTCGTCCGGCTGGCGGCTCGATCCGACCGTCGGGCCGAGATGGAGGCGACCCTGAGCAACTCCGGCTACAGCGTGGTGTGCTCCAGCGTCGAGCAGGCCCTCGATGTGGTCAACGAGATCGCCCCGGAGCACCTGGAGCTCATGGTCGGTGACCCCGAGGCTCTCGTGCCCCTCGTCCGCAATGCCGGAGCGGTGTTCTGCGGGCCGTGGGCGCCGGCCTCGCTCGGCGACTATGCCGCCGGCCCCAACCATGTGCTGCCCACCGACGGAACAGCCCGGTTCGCCAGCGCGCTCGGAGTGCGCGACTTCCTCAGGAGCATGCACGTCGTGAGCGCCGACCGGTCCGGTCTGGAGCGCCTGGCCTCCCATGTGATCGCGCTGGCCGAGGCCGAGGGGCTCACCGCGCACGCCGAGTCGGTGCGGCTGCGGCTCGCCCCCGCCGACGCCGCATCGCCGGAGTCGCCCGCGGAGCGCTCGCCATGACCCCGACACCGGCAGCATTGCCGAGGCCAGTCGCGGAGGGCTCGCCATGAGTCCGGTCGGAGCAGGGCCCGGCGCGGTCCGGCCCCGCGACGACATCGCCCTTTTGGCCGGCTACCACTCGCCTCAGCTCGACGTGGCCGTGCGCCTCAACACCAACGAGAGCCCGCTGCCGCCCCCGCCAGCGTTCACCGAGGCGGTGGCGGCCGCGGCCCGGTCGGTGGCCTGGAACCGGTATCCGGACCGTCAGGCTGCCGAGCTCAGGGCGCGGATCGCGGCCCGCCACGGCGTAACCGCCGATCAGGTCTTCGCGGCCAACGGCTCCAACGAGGTGCTGCAGTGCCTGTTTCTCGCCTACGGCGGCCCGGAGCGCGGCGCGGCGGTGTTCGAGCCCACCTACGCGCTGCACTCGCACCTGGCCCGGGTGACCGGCACCGCCGTCGTCGAGGCGGAGCGGGACGACGACTTCACCCTCGACCCTGTTGCAGCCGCGACACTGATCGACTCGGTCCGACCGGCGTTGACGTTCCTGTGCTCGCCCAACAACCCTTCCGGGACGGTGGCACCGCGCGCCACGGTCGCCTCCCTGCTGGCCGCGGTCGGCTCGTCCGGGGGCCTGCTGTGCGTGGACGAGGCCTACGCCGAGTTCTCCCCCCACAGCGCGCTCGAGCTCGTCGACGCTGAGACGCCGGTCGTGGTGACCCGCACGTACTCCAAGACCTGGGCCATGGCCGGGGCCCGCCTGGGGTACCTGATCGGCCCGGCGTGGGTGGTGGCCGAACTGGAGAAGGTGGCCCTGCCGTATCACCTCGACGCGCTCAAGCAGGCCGTCGGCCTAGTCGCCCTCGACTACGTCGACGAGATGCAGGCCCGGGTGGACGCCATCGTGGCCGAGCGCAACCGGCTGTCGGACCGGCTGGGCGGGCTGCCGGTGGACGTATGGCCCTCCGGTGCCAACTTCGTGCTCATGCGGCCCCGGCACCGCGGCGCCGCCGAGGTGTGGCAGCAGCTGGTCGACCGCTCGGTGCTGGTGCGGAACTGCTCGTCGTGGCCGAGGCTGGACGGCTGCCTGAGGGTGACGGTCGGCACCCCTGAAGAGGACGACCGCCTCCTGGCCGCCCTCGAGGAGATTCTGGCGTGAGCAGTCCGGCCTCGTACCCTCAAGTGGCGCGCGTCAAGGAGATTCTCGTATGAGTCGCATATCCGCACTCTCTCGATCCACCAAGGAAACCCGCATCGAAGTCAGCCTCGACCTCGACGGCGACGGCATGACCGAGACCTCCACCGGTCTGCCCTTCTTCGACCACATGCTCGACCAGCTCGGCCGCCACGGCGGGCTCGGGCTGACGGTGCGCGCCCGGGGCGACCTCGCGGTGGACGCTCACCACACGGTCGAGGACACCGGCATCATCCTGGGGGAGGCCTTCCGCGAGGCCTTGGGCGAAAAGGCCGGAGTGCGCCGCTTCGCCAGCATCACAGTTCCGCTGGACGAGGCTGCGGTGGAGGTGGTGCTCGACCTGTCGGGACGGCCGTTCCTGCACTACGACGTGGACTTTCCCGGCGAGAAGATCCTCGGCGACCCGCCCTTCGACCCGCAGCTGGCCGAAGAGTTCTGGCGGGCCTTCGCCACCGCGGCCGCCATCACGCTGCACATCGTGATGCGGCGGGGTCGCAACACCCACCACATCGTCGAAGCGTCGTTCAAGGGAGTGGCCCGGGCCATCCGCGACGCCGTGCGGGTGGAGGGCTCGACCCTGCCGTCGACGAAGGGAACGCTGTGACCGCGACCAAGCCCTCCACCAAGGGCACGCTGTGACGGGCAGGCCGCTCGTCGCCATCCTCGACTACGGCATCGGCAACCTGCACTCGGCCCAGAAGGGCTTCGAGCACGCCGGAGCCGACGCCCGCCTGACCGCGGATCGGGGCCTGATCGACGCAGCCGACGGAGTGGTGCTGCCCGGGGTTGGCGCCTTCGCGCCCTGCATGGCTGCGCTGGGCCGCACCGGCCTCGACGACGCCACCTGCGAGGTGGTGGCCTCGGGTCGCCCTTTCATGGGGATCTGCGTGGGAATGCAGGTGCTCTTCGCCGGCTCCGACGAGGCTCCCGGCACCCCGGGCCTGGGAGTCTTCGACCGGGAGGTGCGATGGATCCCCGGGCCGGTGAAGCGGCCCCAGATGCAGTGGAACGTCCTGGACCGCCGCCTCGACCACCCGATGCTGGCCGGCTTGGACGATCCGGTCTGGGCGTATTTCGTGCACTCGCTGGCTCCGGAGACGGGCGACGGCGCCGATGTGGTCGCCACCTGCGACTACGGGGGGCCGGTGGTGGCCGCGGTGGCCCGCGACAACGTGTGGGCGGCCCAGTTCCACCCCGAGAAGTCGTCGAGGGTCGGCCTGCGCATCCTGGCCAACTTCGTTGCGGCCGCGGGCGCGGCGGGGGCCGGGTGAATGCCGTGGACTTGTTCTGCGCAGTCGACATCCGCGGCGGCCGCTGCGTGCGGCTGCTGAGGGGCGACTACGGCGCCGAGACCGTCTACGACGACGACCCGGTGGCCCGGGCGGTGCAGATGGCCGAGGCGGGAGCGTCCTGGATCCATGTGGTCGACCTCGACGGAGCCCGCTCGGGGCGCCCCGAGAACGCCGATGCGGTGGCCGCCATCGCGACCGCGGTCGATGTGCCGGTCCAGGCCGGGGGTGGAGCGCGCTCCGCAGAGACCGCCGAGGCGTGGTTCGAGGCCGGCGTGGCGAGAGTGGTGCTGGGCACGGCCGCGCTGCGCGACCCGGCCCTGGTTCGACACCTGGCGAGCTCCCGCCGCATCGCGGTCGGGCTCGACGCCCGGGCCGGCGAGGTGGCCACCGACGGCTGGCTGAAGGGCTCGGGTCGGTCGGTGCTCGACGTGGCCCGCAGCTTCGTGGCCGACGGCGTGGAGGCCTTCGTGGTCACCGACATCGGCCGCGACGGGACGCTGGAGGGACCCGACATCGCCGGCCTGTCCGCGATGCTCGATGCGGTGGACGTCGATGTGGTCGCCTCGGGCGGCGTGGGACGTCTCGAGGACCTGGAGGCCCTGGCCCACCTCGAGGGCCGCGACGGGCGCCGGCTGAGCGGTGTGATCGTGGGAGCCGCCCTCTACGAGGGCCGCTTCACGGTGACCGAGGGGGCCGCCGCGCTGGCGTCTACCGGCGGGGACGGCTGAGATGCGGGTGGCGAGAGTGATCCCGTGCCTCGATGTCGACGCCGGGCGCGTGGTCAAGGGGGTCAACTTCGTGGACATCCGCGACGCCGGGGACCCAGTGGAGCTGGCCGCCCGGTACGACTCCCAGGGCGCCGACGAGCTTGTCTTCCTCGACATCACTGCCTCGTCGGACCACCGCGACACGACGGTGGCCATGGCCCGGGCCGTGGCCGACGAGGTGTTCATCCCGTTCACCATCGGGGGAGGCATCCGCACCCTCGACGACGGCCGCCGCCTGCTGCGGGCCGGTGCCGACAAGGTCAGCGTCAATACCGCAGCGGTGCGCCGACCGGAACTGGTGCGGGAGATCAGCCGGGAGTTCGGGTCGCAGTGCTGCGTGGTCGCCGTCGACGCCCGCAGCTCGCCGGAGGCGCCCAGCGGCTACGAGGTCTTCACCCACGGCGGGCGCACTCGCACCGGCATCGACTGCCTGGAGTGGGTCACCTCAGCCGAGCGGCTCGGAGCCGGCGAGATCCTGCTCACGTCGATGGACCGCGACGGCACCAAGGAGGGCTTCGAGCTGAACCTGACGTCGATGGTCTCCGAGGCGGTGGGCGTCCCGGTCATCGCCAGCGGGGGAGTGGGCACGCTCGACCACCTGGTTGAGGGTGTGACCGAGGGCAAGGCCGACGCGGTCCTGGCTGCCAGCATCTTCCACTACGGCGAGCACACCATCGCCGAGGCCAAGACCCGCATGGCCGAAGCCGGAATAACCGTCCGCCCCGCATGAACGCGACACACCAGGCCGGGGGGTGGCGGCGAGTCAGATGACCGACGAATAGGGCGAAGCCCGTGTCGGTCATCGGACTCGACGACAGGACCCGCCGGCCGGAAACACCGCCGGAACAGAGGCAGAATGCCCGCTCCAGCGAGAGACAGCCAGCGAGACGCCCCTTCCCTAGCCGCAACAGGCGCACTAATCTCGCTGCCGCGCCAATGCCCCGATCGCTGACGCCCGGAGGTCGCCTTTGACCATCGCCGACACCTACCGCCTGTCCTCGCGCTACGCGGACGACTCCGGGACGGTGTTCATGACGGGTCTGCAGGCGCTGGCCCGGCTCCCCATCGAGCAGCTGCGGGCCGACCGGCTCGCGGGGCTGCGCACCGCCGCCTTCGTCAGCGGGTACCCGGGCTCGCCGGTGGGCGGCTACGACGGTGACCTGAGCCGGGCGATCGAGCAGACCCCGGACCTGCCCATCGTGCTGGCTCCGGCCCTGAACGAGGAGCAGGCGGTCACCGCGGTGATGGGATCGCAGCTGGCCATGCTCCGTCCTGACGCCCGCTACGACGGAGTTGTCGGCGTCTTCTACGGCAAGGCACCCGGCGTGGACCGGGCCGGAGACGCTCTCCGCCATGCGGTGTTCGCCGGCTCGGACCCCCGCGGCGGGGCGGTGGTGATCGCGGGCGACGACCCCGCGGCCAAGAGTTCGACCATCCCGTCGTCGTCGGCGGGAACCCTCGCCGACAAGCACATTCCCGTGCTCTACCCGGGATCGCCCCGCGAGGCGCTGGACCTGGGCCGCCACGCCGTGTACCTGTCGCGGGCCACCGGTCTGTGGACCAGCCTCAAGATCGTTGCCGACGTGGCCGACGGCTCAGGGACGGTGCACCTCGATCCCCGCCGCGTCGACCCGGTCATCCCCACCATCGACGGCGAACCCTACGTCCACACTCCCGACGGCCGGCTGCTGACTCCCGAGACGGTCGACGCCGAACAGGAGATCTACGAGGTCCGGCACCCGCTGGCCATCGAGTACGCCGCCCTCAACCACCTCAACCACGCCACCGTCGACCCGTCCGACGCCTGGATCGGGATCGTGGCCTCGGGGATCACCTACCGGGAGCTGCGCGAGGCCCTGCGCCGGCTGGGGCTGGCCGACGACGCCGAGATCGCGGCGGCCGGCATCCGGCTCATGTGCATGCACATGCCCATCCCGTTCAGCCCGCGGCGGGCCCGCCACTTCGCCCGGGGCCTGGTGGAGATCTTCGTGGTGGAGGAGAAGCAGCCCAACATCGAGTCGCTCATGAAGGACGCCCTCTACAACGAGCGCCGGCGGCCTCGGGTGACGGGCAAGTTCGACGAGCACGACGCGATGCTTCTGCCCGGCCACGGGGGCCTCACCGCCGACGACCTGCTGGAGCCGCTGCGCCGGCGCCTGTCCGAGCGCATCGGCCACCGCCTCGCGCCCGAGCAGCCGCCCCGCGAGCTGATCCCGCTGAAGGAGGGCGTGGCCCGCACGCCCTACTTCTGCTCGGGATGCCCCCACAACCGCTCGACCAAAGTCCCCGACGGCGCCGCAGTGGGCGCGGGGATCGGCTGCCACACGATGACCCTGCTGATGGACTCCGACGGCTTCGGCGACATCGTGGGACTCACCTGCATGGGCCAGGAGGGGGCCCAGTGGATCGGCATGGCCCCGTTCGTCGAGACGCCGCACATCTTCCAGAACATCGGTGACGGCACCTACTTCCACAGCGGACAGCTCGCCGTCCAGGGCGCGATCGCAGCCGGCGTCGACGTCACCTACAAGCTGCTCTGGAACCGCACTGTGGCCATGACCGGGGGCCAGGATCCCCAAGGCATGCTGGGAGTGGCCGAGGTGTGCCGGATGCTGCTGGCCCAGGGAGTGGCCCGGGTGGTGGTGACGGCCGACGAGGTCGCCCGCTACCGGGGCGCGGACCTGCCCGACGGTGTGGACGTCTGGCCCCGCAGCCGGCTGATGGAGGCCCAGGAGCTGCTCTCTGAGATCAAGGGCGTCACCGTGCTGATACACGACCAGCAGTGCGCGGCCGAGGCCCGGAGGGGCCGCAAGCGCGGAACCGTGGCCGTGCCCAGCCAGCGCGTCTTCATCAACGAGCGGATCTGCGAGGGCTGCGGCGACTGCGCGCAGATCAGCAACTGCCTCTCGGTGCAGCCCGTCGACACGGCATTCGGTCGCAAGACTCGCATCGACCAGACGACCTGCAACCTGGACTTCTCGTGCCTCGAGGGCGACTGCCCGTCGTTCATGACCGTGACCCGTCCCGGCCGCCTGCGGTCGTGGCTGCACCGCATCGCCGGGCGGGACCGGGACCCGGCGGGAGCGGCGAGCGTCCCGGCCCAGTCCGCGCCCACCGACCTGGACGACCCCGTGCCCGCCGTTGGAACCGAAGACCTGTCGGTCCGAATCATCGGCATCGGCGGCACCGGCGTGGTGACGGTCAGCCAGGTGATCGGCACGGCGGCAATGTTCGACGGCTACGAGGCGCGGGGCCTCGACCAGATCGGCCTCTCCCAGAAGGCCGGACCGGTGGTCAGCGACCTGCGCCTGTACCGGGGCGAGGAGGCGGCCAGCAATCGCCTGGGCGAGGGCCAGGCCGACGTTCTGCTGGCCTTCGACCAGCTGGGGGCGGCGTCGCCGTCGGGCATGAGCAGGGCCGACCCTGAGCGCACCGTGGTGGTCGGCTCGACCTCGCAGACCCCCACCGGAGCGATAGTGGCCCACCCGGAACGGGCCATGCCGGAGCCGGCCGAGCTGGAGGCCGTGATCGCGTCGGCCACCCGGGCCGACTGCCGCCACTGGGCCGACGCCCAAGCCCTCACCGAGGCCCTGCTTGGCAACTCGGTGACGGCCAACGTGTTCGTGGTGGGAATGGCGGTGCAGGCCGGCGCGCTGCCGCTGTCTCCGTGGTCGGTGGAGCAGGCCATCGAGCTCAACGGCGTCGCGACGAGAAGCAACATCGAGGCGTTCCGGTGGGGCAGGGCCATGGTGGCCCGACCCGAGGCCGTGCAGGCCGCGGCCGCCACCGGCCAGGGTCGCCGCGGCGGGCTGCCCGAACTCGACGAGAAGCTCGCAGCCCGGGCGAGGGACGTGGCCCGGGCCGCCGGCTTCGACGCGACCGCAGCCGGCGGGTCCGAGGGCGACGACGGCTACCGCGGCGCCGTCGACCTGGAATTGATGGCCTCCGAGCTGTGCGCCTTCCAGTCGCCGCGGCTAGCCCACGACCATCTCGACTTCGTGGAGGCCGTGGCCTCGGCCGACGCCGAGCAGGGAGATGGTACGGGGCGGCTGGCCCGGGCCGCGGCTCGGGGTTACTTCAAGCTCCTCGCCTATAAGGACGAGTACGAGGTGGCCAGGCTGATGCTCGACGCCGGGGCCACCTCCGAGGCCCGCCAGCAGGCCGCCACCACTTCTGGGAGGCTGGCCTGGAGGCTGCACCCGCCGATCCTGCGCGCCCTCGGCATGAAGTCGAAGATCTCGGTGCCGGTGTCGTGGACGCCGGCCATCAGGCTGCTGGCATCCATGCGCCGCCTGCGGGGCACGCCCCTCGATGTGTTCGGATACACCGCGGTGAGGCGGGCGGAGCGGTCCCTGCCTGGCGAGTACCGGGCCGCGGTCACCGCCGACCTCGCCACGCTGGACCCGGGCTGTTACGAGGCTGCTCTGCGGAGAGCGGCCCTGCCCGAGGTCGTGCGGGGCTACGAGCACATCAAGATGGCCGGCATCCAGCAGATGCACTCCGAGCTCAGGCGGACCTGACCCGACCTGACCGCGGTGTAGAGGACCTCAGTGTGTAGAGAACCACGCGTTAGCCGATAGGCTCACGCCCAACCCAATGGTGACGACGACTGCTACCGCCACCTTGGACCCACGCTTGGCGTTGTCCCCGGACTTCGCCGAAGCTGTGCGCCGCCATGTCGATGGCCTGGCCAGCGACGCGGACATGGCGCTTCTCGAGGCCAACACCAGGCTGTGGGTTCGAGCCCTTTACCGACTGCTCGACGACGTCGCAGAGTCAATCGACGCCGTCAGAGCCACGGTGAGGGGGCATCAGCGCGCCCTGATCGTGGCCGACCTCGAGACCGACTACCGCGCCATCGACGCTGTGCTGACGAAGCTAGCCGGGCCGCCGCGAGCCCCCCTCGAGAACGGATCCTCGGCCGACGCCCGCAGCGCGGGCATCGTCGAGCTGCAACTGTCCTGGGTGCCGGGGCGGGTGATCGCCTGGGCGGCGGGATCGGGCCGGTCCGTCGAAGCCGCGCCGGAGGTCCTCAAACGGCTCGGCGACGCGGGTGCCGGGACCGTCGAGTGGAGCGAGCACCGCGCGGTGAAGCTGGGCACCGGGACCCGGGCCGAGACGGTCTCGGCGCCGATCGAGAGCTGTCTCGGCTGGCTCGTGGCCCTCGGCTCGGCGGCCGAGGAGGACGGGATCGGGGCCAGCGTGTCATGGCTGGGGCTGGTGGCCGCGCTGGCAGTGCGGCTCGCCGCCCAGGGGCGCATGGTTCCCCAGTTGAAGAAGGTCCGCCGTCGCTACCGACCCGACGACGAGGCCGGCGGGGCCAACGGTGCGCCAC
The DNA here is from genome assembly GCA_009843735.1 of Acidimicrobiaceae bacterium. GTDB lineage: Bacteria > Actinomycetota > Acidimicrobiia > Acidimicrobiales > Aldehydirespiratoraceae > Aldehydirespirator. The sequence continues at coordinate 15,848 of VYCW01000016.1, forward strand.
CGGCCGCCGCGACCCACCGCGACGTCGCCAGCTACGCGGTGCGCTGGACCCCGGCGCTGGTGGAGTCCGACGTCGTGTCCGCTCTGGCGGACTCCCTTCCCGGCGCGGCCGCGGCCTTCGAGAACCAGCGGGACGCGACCGCTTTCACCCTGGCCGCGCTGGCCGACATCTTCGACGCCATCGCCACCGAGGCGGCCGAACGGCTCGAGGCGCCCGCGCCCCCGCCCGCGCCGCGCACCCGGGCGGATGTGGCCGAGACGGCGCTGGCCCGGCTGGACGGCACGCCCTTCGACGTCCCCAGCCGCCACGCCTCCGATCTGGCCCGGCGGCTGGACCAGTGGGCCCGCCCGGTGACGGAGCCCTACGACCCGCGGCTCCGCCTCATCGTTCAACTCGATCCCCCCGACGACATCGGTGCCTGGCACCTGTCGGTCCTGTCGGAGGCGAGCTCGGGGGAACTCCAACCGGTCGAACGGGCCCTGGTGATCGCGTCACGGGCCCGGCGCCAGGCGGTGAAGCACCAGATGACCCGCCTGGAGCGGCTCTTCCCGGAGCTGGTGCGCCTCGGTGGGCGCCGCCGGGGGGAGGTGATCCTCGACGCCGACGAGGCGTGGCAGCTGATGACCGAGACCGGACATGTCCTGCAGGCCGTCGGCTACGAGGTCCGGGTGCCTGCGCTGTCGCGCCGGCGCCCCTCGCCGGCGCTGCGCCTCACCTCGGTCGAGGCTCAGGAGACCGTCGTCGGAGCCCGCCAGCTTGCCGACGTCCGCTGGTCGGTCGCCTTCGACGATGTGGAGTTGACCGCGACCGAGATCCGGGACCTGGCCACCCAGGCCCGGCCCCTGGTCAGGAGCCGGGGCCAGTGGGTGGAACTGGACCGGGCCGACCTGAACGAGGCCGCGGCCGCGCTGGCCGAACGGGCCGACATGACCCGCATGACCGGCGCCGACATGCTGCGCCACGCCCTCGGCCTGGAGGGATCCCCGCTGGCCGGGGGGACGATGGTGTCAGGAGAGGGCTGGGCCGCGGACTTGATCCGGAGCGCCAGCAACATCGGTGCCGAACTCCCCACTAAGCCCGACGGCTTCAAGGGCACGCTGCGGACCTACCAGGCCGACGCGCTCATGTGGCTGGGCTTCCTGGAGCAGGCCGGCCTGGGCGGCTGCCTCGCTCTGGACATGGGACTGGGCAAGACCCCCACGATGCTGGCCCACATCTACCTCACCCGCGGCAACGGCCCGTCGCTGGTGGCCGCGCCGCCCGCGGTGGTGAGCAACTGGGCCAGCGAGGCCCGCCGGTTCGTTCCCGGCCTCCGGGTGGTGGTGCACCACGGACCCAGCCGCACGCCCGCCGACCAGGTGCCGGCCATGGTCAAGCGAGCCGACCTCGTGGTCTCCACCTACGGCACCACCATGCGCGACCTGGACGTGCTCGAGAAGGTCGAGTGGTCGACGGTGGTGCTCGACGAGGCCCAGGCCATCAAGAACCCGGCCAGCGAGACCGCCCAGCAACTGCGCCGGCTCGACGCCCAATGCCGGGTCACGCTGACCGGAACCCCGATCGAGAACGGTCTGGGCGACCTGTGGGCCATCATGGACTTCTGCAATCCGGGCCTGCTGGGGGCCCGCAACCGGTTCATCGCCGAGATGTCAAAGGTCTCGAAGAAGCCCGAGCCGGATGCCGGCAGTGCGGCGGGATCCAACGGCTCCGAGGCGTCCAACGGCTCGCAGCCCGCCGCGGCCGGCAAGGCTGCCGCGGCCGGCGAGGGTGCCCTGGCCGCCCTCAACGGCATCCTCGTGTTCCGCCGCACCAAGGCCGAGCCGGCCATAGCCGCGGAGCTGCCCGACCGCATCGACGAGCTCGACAACTGCACGATGACGACCGAGCAGATCGGGCTCTATCAGGCCGTCCTCGACGAATTGGTGGCCCGCACCGAGACCACGGCCGAGGGCGGCCCCGAGCGCAAGGGAGCGGTACTGGCCGCCATCACCGCCCTCAAGCAGATCTGCAACCATCCCGTCAACTACGAGGACGACGGAGGTCCTCTCGACGGACGCTCGGGGAAGCTGGTCCGGCTGGAGCAGATCATGGGCCAGGTGTTCGCCGCGTCGGAGCGGATGCTCATCTTCACCCACTTCGCCACCTGGGGCGAGCGCCTGGCCGCCCATCTGAGCGAGCGGACCGGCCTGCCCATCAGCTGCTACCACGGCGGCCTGGCCCGCGGCGCCCGCGACCGCCTGGTCCAGTCGTTCCAGAAGGGCAGGGGAGCGGGTGCCCTGGTGCTGTCGCTGAAGGCGGGCGGCACCGGCCTGAACCTGACCGCGGCCAACCATGTCGTGCTCTACGACCGGTGGTGGAACCCCGCGGTGGAGGATCAGGCCCGCGACCGGGCCTGGCGCATCGGGCAGCGCAACACGGTGGTCTGCCACCGGCTGGTGTGCCCCGGCACCGTCGACGAGCGGGTCGAGGAAGTGGTGGCGGGCAAGCGCCGCATCGCCGACATGGTCCTGCCCAAGTCGTCCTCGGTGGGCGACCTGAACAGCGATCAGCTCCGGGCCGCGCTGGGGATCGACCCCGAGCAGCTGCTCATCGACGAGAACGGCGACAACGGAACCCACGGACGGGAGAGCGGATCATGACGGCCAACGGGGCCGACGCGGCCCGCAAGCGCTCCCGGCGGGGCAGGGGCAAGGGACCCGCGCCGGGAACCGCCAAGACCTCCGGGGACTTCTGGGGCTCCGCCGACAAGCTGCCCCCGGTGCACGAGGTGACCGTCTCCGCCGATCCCTCGGCGGTGGTGCGGTCGCTGGGGCGGCCCCCGTTCTCGGGCCACGAGGCGGTCAGCGAGTACTACCTGCGGGCCGTCTACGACAACACCGTCAAGCTGGCCGAGGTGCTGGCCACCGCCGGCGACCTATTGTCGGAGTCCGGCGAGAACCGCGCCGACCGCTGAGCCTCGACCCGAGGAGGAGCGCCCATGAAGCCGTCAGACTTTCCCCGCGATTCGAAGTTCCGCGACCCCACAACCCCTCCGTTCCAGGACGAGGCCGGCATGTACCACGTGATGAGCCATGCGGACGTGCTGCGGGTACTCCACAACGCCGACGAGGCCTTCTCCCGGGACCAGGAGCCCTACCTGCCCGAGGGCGCTCCGATCCACATCGCCATGGAGTTCATGTGGATGGTCGAGCCGTTCACACTCGATGGAGACACCGGCCGCCACGACGTGCTGCGGGGCGTGGTGGAGCCGTGGTTCAGGAACAACGCGGTGAGGACGATGGAGCCGGTGATCAGACGGATCACCATCGACACGATCAACGAGGTGGTGGACAAGGGCACCGGCGAGGTCGATGTGGCCGTCGAGATGTCCTCGCGCCTGGCCATGCGGGTGATCTGCGCGCTGATCGGCATGGACATGGACCGCGAGGACTGGATGCGAAAGCAGCTGGACATATTCCTGACCTCGCCGTGGGACGACATGCCCCAGCAATGGGAGCTGCAGGCCTACTTCTGGTGGATGGTGGCCCGGCGACTCAACGAACCGTCCGACGAGCTTCTCGACGTGCTCGTCACGGCTTGGGCCGACGGCACCATCGGTGATCGCGAGCTTCTCGGCTACCTGTTCGGGTTCACCGCGGCCGGCACCGACACCACCGGCGCCAGCCTGGCCAACGGATTCGTATACCTGGCCGAGTTCGATCTCCTCGACTGGGCTCGCAGCCGCGTCGGCGACGACACCGCGATACGGCGGGCCGTCGAGGAGATCCTGCGCTTCGGCACGCCGTTCCCCATGAAGCCCCTCTACGTGCGCAAGGACGTGAGCTTCGACGGCCTCGAGGTCCCCGCGGGAAGCGTGCTGGCGGTGTGGTTCTCCTCGGCCAACCGGGACGAGGCCGTCAACGCCGGCCAGCCCCAGGCCCATCCGGACGTGTTCGACCCGGAGCGGTGGCCCAACCGCCACATCGCCCTGGGCTTCGGCACCCACTACTGCCTCGGAGCCGAACTCGCCCGGCTCGAGACCAAGATCCTGCTGGAGGAGGCCCTCACCCGGCTTCCCGGCCTCGAAATGGACACGACCAAGCCCTTCCGTCGCATCGCCGGCATCGTCGACGCCGTCACCGAGGCTCACTTCACTTTCGATCAGGACGAAGCCGACCGGGTGCGCGCCGGCTGACCGCCGGCGATTGACAGGGCCCATAGGTTCGGGTCACTATTGATGTGATCTATGAAGCTGGCGTGAAGGGCAGCAGCCGATGGCAGAAGAGCACACCTACGATCCGAGCGCGTTCACCGGGACGTTCCTGAATCCCGGGGCCGCGCCCTACTCGCAGACCGGGCTGTGGATCGCGTGGGGCGGGTACCACCTCGTCGACCACTACGTCAACGAGGTCTCCGAGATGATGGCCCTGCGAGCCGGCGCCGGCATCGAGGACAAGACGCCCCTGTTCAAGACCATCATCGAGGGCCCCGACGCCGAGGCGTTCGTGGACAGGGTGCAGGTCCGCGACGCGTCCAAGGTCGATGTGGACCACGGCATCTACACCTTCTACTGCGACGACGAGGGCCATGCGGTGAACGAGGGCATCACGTTCCGCACGGCGGCCGACCAGTTCATCCACATGGGCGGACCCATGGTCGGGTGGTTCAGCGAGTTCGCCGACGGCTACGACATCGAACTCACCGACACCCTCAACACCGACCGCGACTACAGCGTCCTGTGCGTGCAGGGACCCCGGTCGCATGACGTCATGGAGGCCGTCACCGGCAGCGCCCACAAGGACCTGCCGTTCTCCCGGGGCCGGATGATCACCGTCGGCGGCCACGAAGTGCGCCTGTGGCGCACCGGGTTCACCGGCGAGATCGGCTTCGAGATGTGGGTCGATCCCGTCGCATCCAGGGAGATGTACTCGATCTTCGTGGAGGGTGGGCGCCCGCACGGGGCGGTGCCCATAGGCAACGCCGCGCAGGCGGCCACCCGCGTCGAAGCCGGCATGCTGATCATCGGCGTCGACTACCGCCCCTCCGGCCCGTTCGCCCAGGTCCAGTTCGCCTACCTGGACGGCGATCGCTACTTCCACACCCCCGCCGAGCTCAACTTCGGGCGCCTCGTCAACTTCAGGCGCGACACCGACTTCGTCGGCCGGCGGGCGCTGGAGGCCGAAGCAGCCGGGGACCGGCCGGGCAAGGTGATGCGGGGTGTGGACATCGACCCCGCCGGCATCGCCGCGCTCTACGAGGGCGCCGGGTCGCCGCCGTTCCTGAGCCCGCGGCTGCACCGCCACTTCAACTCCGAGATCCTCGCCGGCGGCGCCAACGTGGGTTTCGCCACCTCGATGTGCTGGAGCCCGGTGCTGGAGACGATGATCGGCTTCGCGCACCTCGAGTCGCCCGAAGTGGACGCCGGAGACGACGTCACGCTCACCTGGCAGATCTACGACGGTCGCGGCGAGGCGGTCGAGGGTGAGGTCCCGGCCCGGGTCGTCGACCTGCCGTTCGTCGAGATGAACCGCAGACGGATCAACTGAGCCAGCGCTTGCTTCCCACTCTTGTTCGCTGCGCTCACGGGCCGCTCGGGCCACGGCCTCGCCCGTGTCAGCCGGATTCGCTCACCTACCCGCTCGGCCTCTTGGAGGCCGCTAGAACGACGGAGGGCTGGTGATTATCAGGAACCGCGCTCCAGCATCCCCTGAGACCCACTGGTGGGGAGTCATCGACGGGTACAGCAGGGTGTCGCCCGGATGGAGCGGGATCGGCTCCCTGCCCTCCAAGCGGATCTCGACCGAGCCCTCGAGCAGATGGACGACCTCCTGCCCCTCGTGCACGATCACCTCAGAGGCGATGTTCGGCTCGGCCACGGTCTCGTTGGCCTCGAGGCGACGACCCTCGCCCGGCGTGAGGAAGCGGGTACTGGCTCCCTCGGCGAGGAAGAAAGCCTCGCCCTCGCCGGCCCGGACCAGCGTGACCTCCGAGACCGCCGGCTCGAGCAGCGCGACCGTCGTCGTTCCCAGCGCTTGGGCCACCCGGTGCAGAGCGAAGAGGCTGGGCATGGCCCGCGAATTCTCGATCTGGGAGAGGAACGGCTGGGAGAGGTCGCAGCGGTCGGCAAGCTCCTGCATGGTCATCCCGGCGGCCTTGCGGCGCTGCCGTAGGGCGGGCCCGAGCTGCGAAGCGACCGAGGTCGGCTCAGAAGGTCTTTCGTGCTCAACTGCTCCGTGGTGCGTTCTCATCGCTCTGCCTGCGGATCCTAGCTCGCCCGGTCGGGCTCATCCGCCGGCCAGGAACTCCACGAGCGAGTCGACCAGGGCCGAGGGGTTGTCCACCGGGACTACATGGGTGCTGTCGCCGATCTCGACCAAGTGGGAGTCGGGAGTGAGGCGATCCATCTCGGCCATCACGTCGGCCCGGACGAAGCTTCCGGAGGCGTGGACGTGAAGCGTCGACGCCTGGATCCGCGGGAGTCGGTCCCAGTGGTCGTCGGAGCGGAACGGCCAGCGCTCGAAGAAGAACGGATCGTGCTTGGGGGCCAGGCGGCTACCTTCGACCGGGCCGTAGCAGGTGGCCGCCACGATGTCGACCATGTCTGCGGGGGCGTTCGGGTAGGCGGCCGCCACCGCGGCGCGGACCTCGTCGTGGTCGGCGTGGTCCCGGGGGCGGGGGAACAGGTCGGTTTCACCCTGCTCGAAGGAGGGCTCTACGTCGACCACGGCCAGCCGTCCGACGTTGCCGGGATGCTCGTCGGCGTACTGGATCGCCACGAGCGCCCCCCACGAGGACCCGGCCAGGTCCACCGGCTCGCCGCCGGACACCGCATCGACGGCGCCGACCAGATCGGCGACGTGGTCTGCGGTGGTGTAGTCGTGGTCGGGCGACCACTGGCTCTCGCCGTAGCCGCGGAAGTCGAGCGCCACCACCCGGCGCCGGTCCCGGAGTCCGAGCGCCACCGAGTACCAGTTCCAGGCGTTGCCGGTCACGCCGTGGAGGCAGACCAGCGTCGGGCCGTCACCTCCGAAGTCGAGTCCGTGGATCCGGTTACCGGCTGCTCCCGCCACGAAGAGGTGCCCTACTTCGGCGGTAGCGAGATTGGTGGACATGGTGACGCTCCTGAACAGAGGGAGGGCCGCGCTGGCAGGGCGACCGGGGGCGAACAGTACAGTAGCGACCGCGCCGGCCAGCATCGGCCGGGTTGACCGGGAGGAGGACCCTTGACGACTGTCGAGGCACGAGAGACCGTCGATCCGTTCATTCCCGAGCGGGACTCCAGGTGGTACCGGGCGATGAGGCACTTCTGGCACCCCGTCGCCTACTCCAAGGACGTCGCCGAGGACCAAATGGTCTCCGGCAGGCTCCTGGGCGAGCGCATCCTGGTCGTCCGCCACGAGGGCGAGGTCCGGGCCTTCATGGACGTGTGCCGCCACAAGGGCGCCGCACCCTCGCTGGGATGGGTCGAGAACGGGTGCATCAACTGCCCCTACCACGGCTGGGCCTACGACATGGACGGCACCCTGGTCTCGATCCCGTCTCGCCCCGAGCTCAGCGGAGTTCTACAGCTGGGGCTGGTCCGGTACCTGTGCCGGGAGAGCTCCGGCATGGTCTGGGTGAGCCTGACCGACGAGCCGTGGGGGGACCCGCCCGGGATACCGGAATGGGACGACCCGATCATGCGCTGGCAGACACCCCCCAGCTACGACTGGGCCACCAGCTCGCCCCGACGACTGGAGAACTTCGTCGACTTCTCCCACTTCCCGTTCGTGCACGAGAACGTGCTCGGCACCAGGGACAAGGCCGAGATCGAGCAGCACGACGTGTGGCGGGAGGACGGCGCCCTCCGGTTCGACAAGGTGTTCGTGGAGCCCAACGTCGACCGCATGAAGGAGTTGCTTGAGATCGACGACGACATCATGTCGGTGCGCAACTGGTACCAGCTCACCGTGCCGGGCTCGATCTCGCTCGTGAGGACGTTCCCCAACGGCAAGCGCTACGCCCTCTACATGGTCACTGCGCCCACCGGCCCCGCGACGTGCCGGAACTTCTGGCACATCGGCGCCGACTTCGTGGACACCCCCGACGAGATGGACTTCCTGCTCGAGTTCGAGTACATGGTGCTCGACCAGGACCAGCCCGTCGTCGAGTCGCAATGGCCCGAGCACCTGCCCGACCGGCTCAGCGCCGAGACGTACGTGAAGGTGGCCGACGACGTGACGCTGGCCTACCGCAAGTGGCTGTTCGAGTTGGCCGAGAAGCTGGAGCCGGGCTGAGCCGGACCGCAAGCCGCAATCAACCAAGATACGGGAGGACCTCGATGGGAATACTGGACGGGCGGGTGATCATCGTCACCGGTGGGGCCAAGGGCATCGGCCTGGCCTACTGCCGGGGACTGGCCGCCGAGGGAGCGACCGTCGTGGTCGCCGACCTCAGCGACGGTAGCGAAGTGGTCGCGGAGCTCGAATCCACGGGAACCGAGGCGATGTCGCTGCGGGTTGACGTGTCCGACGTGGCCCAGACCGAGACGATGGCGTCGGCCACCGTCGACGCCTACGGCCGCATCGACGGCCTGGTCAACAACGCCGCCTTCTATATGGCCGCCACCCGGGCCCCGATGGAGGACCTCCCGCCCGACGAGTGGGACCTGTGCTTCGCGGTGAACGTGAAGGGCACCTGGCTTTGCTCCCGGGCGGTGGCGCCCGCCATGAGGGCCCAGGGCAGCGGCAGGATCGTCAACATCGCATCCATGACGGTGAACGACGGCACCCCCGGCTTCCTCCATTACGTGTCGTCGAAGTCGGCGATCTGGGGGCTGACCCGGGCCATGGCCCGTGAGCTGGGCGACTCCGGGATCGCGGTGAACACCATCACCCCCGACTACATCCCCCACGACGAGGCGTACTCCAGCGTCCAGCCCGAGGTTGACGTGGCCATCCAAGCCCGGCGGGCGTTCAAGCGGTCCCAGGTCCCCGAGGACATGGTGGGCACCCTCATCTACCTGATGAGCCCGCTGTCCGATTTCGTCACCGGCCAGAACATCTGGGTGAACGGTGGCTCGGGATTCCACTAGTCTCCCCGGCGGGAGCCTTGCGGTGCGGCTGACAAGAGCGCGGCCGCCGCGTATAGTCCTCATCAATAAATCCACACACCACCAACTCGCACGACCACCGGCGGACCACAGGGCAGGCGCCCCGTGCCCGGCGGTGGCCTTGTGATTGGTCCCACAAGGAGGGAAACCGCAACACCATGCGCAAGACAACAATGCGACTACTAGTCGCCCTTGCACTCGTCGCAGGCGTCGTCGCCTGTGGGAGCGACGACGAACCTGCACCCGCCGCCGACAGCGGTGCCAGCGACGCGGCTGTCGCAGCCGCCGAAGCAGAGGCCGCCGAGGCCCAGGCCCAGGCTGACGCCGCCGCGGCCGAGGCCTCAGCGGCACAGGCCGAGGCCGACGCAGCCGAAGCCGAAGCCAAGGCCGCGGCCGACGCCGCCGCCATCGCAGAGGCCGAAGCAGCCGCCGCAGCGGCCGCGCTGGCGGCTGCAGAAGCCGAAGGAGCGGCAGTCGCGGAACTCGAGGCTGAGCTCGCCGCCGCGCAGGAGGCCGCCGCCGAAGCCGAAGCCGAAGCAGCAGCAGCAGCAGCCGCCGCCGACGAGGCGGCCGCGGAGCAGGCAGCCGCCGCACCCAGTGAGATCGACGTCGCCATGCTCGTGGTGGGCACCAAGGAGGAGGGCTGGTACGCCACGTTCATCGACAGCGTCAACCGCGTCTCGGCGTCCAACAAGTACGGCATCACCGTCAACCTCGAGATCCTCGAGGGAATCCCGTTCGTCGAGGGCGAACGCGTCATCCGCGACCTGGCCCAGACCGGCGAGTACGAGATCATCGTCGGCCACAGCACCTTCGTGGACGGGGTCGCCGCCAACAAGGCCGACTTCCCCGACACGTTGTTCGTGTACTCGGGCTCCGGCAACGACGACCACGAGGGCGGCGACAACGCCTACTGGATCGACGTGTTCATCCACGAACCCGCCTACCTCGCCGGGATCATCGCCGGCCTGACGACCCAGACGAACAGGATCAGCGGTGTGGCCGCGTACCCGTTCCCCAACGTCAACGCGCCTCTCAACGCCTTCGTCGACGGGGCCCGGTCGGTCAACCCCGACATCGAGGTGGCCGGGGTCACCTACATCGAGAGCTGGTTCGACCCGGCCACCGCGTCGGCCGCGGCAGAGGCCCAGATCGCCAACGGCTCCGATGTCATCTATGCCGAGCGGTTCGGCCCGTTCGCCGCGGCCGAGGACGCCGGCAACGTGCGGGCCGTCGGCCACTTCACCGACCAGTTGAGCCTGTCGCCGGTGGTGCTGACCAGCGCAGTGGCGCAGTGGGACACCGCCTTCAGCGACGTGCTCGACGCCTGGTACGACTACACGGTGCACGGCGTGCCCTACGACTCGCCGCCGCAGCGCATCGTCTACCAGTCGATGGTGGACGACGGCTCCTCGCTGGGTGCCATAGCCGACGACGTGCCGGCCGACGTGGTCGCTGCCGTCGAGGCGGCCCGGGTCGCCATCCTCTCGGGCGAGTTGGTCGTCCCGCTCAACTTCGACCGGTTCGAGTAGTCGCGAGAAGCCGGGCTGCACGTCGAACGATCGACTGAGCGCACCGATCCGATGGCAGATGCAGCCCAGTCCGGCGCGGCCGCGCCGGGGGAGAACATCCTCGTCGCCGAGGAGGTGACGAAGGTCTTCCCCGGCGTGGTCGCCAACGACTCCGTCAACGTCGAGATCCGCAGGGCCGAGATCCACTGCCTGCTCGGCGAGAACGGCGCGGGCAAGACGACGCTGGCCGACATCCTCTACGGGGTGTACCAGCCCGACGATGGCCGGGTGCTCCTCGAAGGCGAGCCGCTGGAATTGCATTCACCCCGCGACGCCATCGAGGCCGGCATCGGCATGGTCCACCAGCACTTCGAGCTGGTGCCCCCGATGTCGGTCATCGAGAACGTGGTCATCGGCACCCAGGCCAAGCAGTGGCTCGACTTGACCGAGGCCAGGCGCCGCCTCGAGGAGTTCTTCGCCGACTACGACGTGGAGATCGATCCCGACGCGGAGGTCGGCCGGCTCTCGGTGGGGGAGCAGCAGTGGGTGGAGATCTTCAAGACGCTCTACTTCGGCGTCGAGATCCTGATCCTGGACGAACCCACCGCAGTGCTTACCCCGCAGGGCATCGACGAGTTGTTCCGGATCCTGCGCCGGATGCGCGATGAGGGCCTCACCATCATCCTGATCACCCACAAGCTCAAAGAGGTGATGGACCTCTCGGATCGGGTGACGGTGCTGCGCCGGGGCAAGGTCGTCGGCACGGTCAATACCGCCGATGTCGACCAACGAGATCTCGCCCGGATGATGGTGGGGCGCGACGTCCTGATGCAGGCGGACAAGGCAGCATCCGAAGCCGGCGAGCCGGTGCTGGAGGTCGATGAGATCCACCTGGAGTCCGATACGGGACGAGGCTCGCTCGAAGGGTTGTCGATCACCGTCGGCTCGGGCGAGATCGTGGGCGTCGCCGGCGTGTCGGGCAACGGCCAGAACGCCCTGTTCGACGCGGTCGTGGGCGTGCGCCATCCCGAGACCGGCTCCATCCGGATCGCCGGCCAGGACACCACCGAGTCAGCGCCCCACCGGATCGCCACCCTCGGGGTGGCCAGCGTGCCCGCAGACCGCATCGCCCAGGGTCTGATGATGGACTTCAGCGTGAAGGAGAACCTGGTGCTGGGCAACCAACGCGAGCGGCAGTTCTCCCGCGCCGGGATCCTCAACCGGGGCCATATCGACGCCTTCGCCACGGAGTCGATCGACACCTTCGAGATCAAGACACCGTCGGCGGCGCAGATCACCAGGACCCTCTCGGGTGGCAACCTGCAGAAGATAATCATGGCCCGGGAACTCTCCGGCCAGCCCCAGCTGATCGTGGCGCACCAGCCGACGCGGGGTCTCGACATAGCCGCCACCGAGTACGTCCGGCGCCGCTTGATCCAGGAGAGGGACCGCGGCGCGGGGGTGCTGCTGATGTCGGAGGACCTCGATGAGATTTTCCAGCTCTCGGACCGGATCGCTGTGATTTACGATGGGCGGATCGTCGCGGTCACTGAACCCGACGCGACCACCCTTGAACAGATCGGAATGCACATGGCGGGTGCCAGCGACACAGACCAAGGCTCACCGTGAGCGAGCAGGTCGCCGACGCGCCCCAGGACAGCCCGCGCCCCGACGACCACGAAGCGGGCGCCGGCCGCGATCCGCTCTCGATGCTGTTCCAGCCGGGCGCCTGGCGCTTGGAGCGGAGGCTGCACACCCGTCCGGTGTACGAGTTGTATGCCACCCTCATCGCGCTGGCCATCACCGCGGTGATCATCGGCCTGCTGGTGATCATCGTCGGTGTGTCACCGCTGGACGCGTTCGCGTCCCTCTACGAGGGGGCCTTCGGGAACCGGGAGTCGGCCCTCGAGACGCTGGTGCAGGCGACGCCGCTGATCCTCACCGGTCTGTGCGCGGCCATCGCCTTCCGGGCCGGAGTCTGGAACATCGGCGGACAGGGTCAGTTCATCGCGGGCGCCATCGGCACTTGGTGGGTCTACGACACATTTGCCGGCCTTCCCGCGCCGGTGCTGTTCGTCGCCATGTTCTGCGGGGCTGCGGTCTTCGGAGCAGTGTGGGCGACGGTGGCCAGCGTCCTGCTGGTCCGCTACGGAACCAACGAGATCCTCACGACGGTGATGCTCAACTTCGTCATCGACTCCGGGCTGTCATGGCTGCTCTCGGGACCCTGGCAGGCGAACGACACGCCCTACTCCCAGACCGAGCGGATGGTCGAGAGCACATTCCTGCCCCGGTTCTTCGACGACAGCCGGCTGCACGTGGGCTTCGCCCTCGCGCTGGTGATGGCGGCCGTGGTCCATTTCCTGGTGCGGCGCACCACCCTGGGATTCGAACTGAGGGCCATAGGCGTGAACAAGCAGGCGGCCTCGTACAAGGGCGTCAGCGTCGGGGCGGCCATCATCGCGGTCATGGCCATCTCAGGGGCGCTGGCAGGACTGGCCGGCGCGGGTGAGCTGCTGGGCCTTCATCACCGGATCAACTTCGAGTTCGGCGGCCAGGCCGTCGGCTTCACCGGAATCATCATCGCCCTGGTGGCCCGGCTGCATCCCGCGGGCGTGATCGTGGTGGCCATCGCCTTCGCGGGGCTGCTCAACGGCGCGACCCAGATGCAAGTCGGCACCGGCATCCCGGCCGCGCTCGTGGACGTCATCGAGGGGGTCGCCCTGGTTCTCGTGCTGCTGGCTGCGGTCGCCTGCCGCTACCGGCTCAGGAAGATCGCCCACCATGGATAGCTCCGGGTAGCCCGTCGTGGAGGACTTTTTTACTTACTCGGTGATCCTGGGCATCTTCGTGGCCACCTTCAAGATCGCCACCCCGCTGCTGATCGCGGCCACCGGCGAACTGGTCGCAGAGGCCAGCGGCATCCTGAACCTGAGCCTCGAGGGGACCATGACCATGGGCGCCTTCTCCGGGTTCCTGATCGCCAACGAGACCGGCAACCTGTGGCTGGGGCTGGTGGGGGCGGCCGTGGGC
>VYCW01000111.1 GCA_009843735.1 Acidimicrobiaceae bacterium
CCGATGGTACTTGGGTGGAGACGCCCTGGGAGAGTAGGACGCCGCCGGATTTCGCTGATCAGAAGGCCCCGCTCACCTCGGCGGGGCCTTCTGGCATTCTCAGGCCGGCAGCGTCGCCATGGCCTCGGCGAGGATCCGCCGGCTGTGATCGCCGAACTGCCCGGAAGCGGCCAGAGCCTGCGCCTGCCCGCGGCCGGCATCGCTCATCTTGGCGAGCGTCTTGGCCACTATCGAGGCCGCCTTGGAGTCGTCGGCCAGACGGGCGATCACCGGCTCGAGCTCGGTCTCGAGGAATGTCAGGCTCACGGCGTCCTCGAAGGTCTGGACCTCGGGATCCGATCCCAGCCCCTTCTTTGACACGATCTCCGCGGCCCGGGCCGAGACCGAGCCGTCCAGGCCGGCGTCGTCAGCCATGGCGATCAGGTCCCGGGCGTGGCGTTGTCGTTGCGCCCGCCGCCACCGGAGGTAGCCGGCCCGGCCCGCCGGGTAGTCGGAACGGGGCAGTTCCCAGCGGCGGAGATGATGGGCCTGGGCTGCCAGCCTCAGCGCGTCCGTCGCCTGTGGCGCCAGCCGCACCACCCACTCCTCGGCCATCCGCCCCTGCGCCAGGGCCAGCGGCACGCCGTGATGGTCGCGAGGATCATGGGAGTTGGCCAGGTCGATCGCCGCCCGGCACTCGTCCAGCCCGCCGCCGGGGGATGTCACGTCACCGACTCATCCATAGCGCGATAGTCGAGAGTAGTCGCCTGGCGAGCCGCCGCGAACGGGCCGCGGGTTCGGCCGCTTCGGCGTGCGTGTCGGCCAGGTCGGTTGGGGCTTCCTCGTTCCGGGCCGCCGGTAGGCTCCGGACCATGTCGCGCCCGCGCCGCCGGCCGGATGGGTCACCGCGGGCGCCGCGGCCTCGCCAACGGGTTCCGTTGCCGCCGGCGCCGCACGCCACGACCGATCCTCACGTAGAGCTGCGGCGCGTCCTGGGGCCCGAACGGGGCCGGAGCGCGGTGCGGCGTTTCGAGGCCGCGGCCAAGGCCTTCCGGGCCGAGCGGTTCAAGGAGGCCCTCCCGCTGCTCAGCCGGCTGGCCCGGGACGCTCCCGACCTGGCCGATGTGCGGGAACTCCACGGCCTGGTGCTGTACCGCCTGGGCCGCTTCAAGGCGGCCATGGGCGAACTCGAGTACTTCCGGGAGTTGAGCGGCTCGGTCGAGCAGCACCCCGTGCTGGCCGACTGCCACCGCGCCCTGGGCCGGTGGGCCGATGTCGAGGCGCTGTGGCGCGAGCTGGGAGCCGCGTCGCCGTCGGCGGAGCTGGTGACCGAGGGTCGCCTCGTGCTGGCCGGCGCCAAGGCCGACCGGGGAGAGCTGCCGGCAGCCATCAAGGTGCTGGAGCAGGGCTGGAAGCTGCCGTCGCGGCCCCGCGATCACCATCTGCGGCGTGCCTACGCCCTAGCCGACCTCTACGAGAAGGCCGGTCGCCCGCCCCGGGCCCGGGAGCTGTTCCGCTGGGTCGAGACCCACGACCCGCGCCTGGCCGACGTGTCCGAACGGGTCCGCGCCCTCAGCTGAGCGGTGGCGCTACGGTTGCACCACGCGGGCGCGGGCGGCCCGGGCGGGCCACAAGCGCACACATCTCGCCACTGATCAGGAGATCCCCCGTGGACATTCACACACTGCTCGGCGATGCCGCCGATTCACTGCTCGAGCACGAGTGCAAGACCTTCGAGCGCGAGTCCCTCACGCTGCCCGGTCCCGATTTCGTGGACCGTGTCCTCTCCACCAGCGACCGCTCACCGCAGGTGCTGCGCAGCATCCAGTCGATGTTCGGCAGCGGCCGGCTGGCCGGCACTGGCTACGTCTCGATCCTCCCCGTCGATCAGGGCATCGAGCACTCCGGCGCGGCCTCGTTCGCGCCCAACCCCGCCTACTTCGACCCGATGCGCATCGTGGAGCTGGCCATCGAGGGGGGATGCAACGCGGTGGCCACCACCTTCGGCGTGCTGGGGTTGGCGTCGCGCCGGTACGCCCACCGGATCCCGTTCATCGTAAAGCTCAACCACAACGAGCTGCTGAGCTATCCGGAGTCCTACGACCAGGTCATGTTCGGGTCGGTCGAGCAGGCCTGGGACCTCGGCGCGGCCGGCGTGGGCGCCACCATCTACTTCGGTTCCGACAACGCCCGGCGCCAGATCGGCGAGGTGTCGGAGGCGTTCGCGGCCGCGCACGAGCTCGGCATGTTCACGGTGCTGTGGTGCTACCTGCGCAACCCGGGGTTCAAGGTGGACGGAACCGACTACCACGCCGCCGCCGACCTCACCGGGCAGGCCAACCACGTGGGCGTCACCATCGAGGCCGACATCATCAAGCAGAAGCTGCCCGAGAGCAACGGCGGCTACCGCGCCGTCGGCTTCGGCAAGACCCACGACCTGGTGTACGACCAGTTGACCAGCGACCATCCGATCGACCTGTGCCGGTACCAGGTCGCCAACTGCTACATGGGTCGGGTCGGGCTGATCAACAGCGGTGGAGCGTCATCAGGGGCTGGCGACCTGGCCGAGGCGGTCGCCACCGCGGTGATCAACAAGCGGGCCGGCGGCACCGGCCTGATATCGGGCCGCAAGGCCTTCCAGCGGCCCATGGCCTCCGGCGTCGAACTGCTCAACGCCATCCAGGACGTGTACCTGGACCCCTCTATCACGGTCGCCTGACTCCGAGCGGACCTGATACCTGGGGGATTGAACCAGAACCTGCAGATGTAGCAGCCCGATACCGTCGGCCGGAACGGTATACCGGCTAGGGTTACTGCTGCGGGCCGGATTCGGCGGGCTCTCATCGCGGGTCCATTTGTCTGGTCTTCAATCGCGGGTGCAAAGGAGCATCAGTGACCAATATTGCCCAGCGGGCCGGCGAGGTCCGCAAGGCCGACGGGATCGTCCTTCGTTTCGCCGGTGACTCCGGCGACGGGATGCAGCTCACCGGCGACCGGTTCACCTCGGCCAGCGCCCTGTTCGGCAACGACCTGGCCACGCTGCCGGAGTTCCCGGCAGAGATCAGGGCCCCGGCCGGCACACTGGCCGGCGTCTCGTCGTTCCAGGTCCACATCTCGGACCACGACATCACCACTCCCGGCGACGCTCCCACGGTTCTGGTGGCCATGAACCCGGCCGCGCTGAAGTCCGACCTGCCGCTGTTGCAGCCGGGCGGGACCGTGATCGTCAACTCCGACGCCTTCAACGAGCGCAACCTGTCCAAGGCCGGATACGAGTCCGACCCACTCGAAGACGGCACCCTCGACGGCTACACGGTGGTCACCGCGCCGATGACCGATCTCACCAAGCGGGCCTGCCAGGACCTGGGGGTCAAGCCCCGGGACGCCGAGCGCTCCAAGAACTTCTTCGCGCTGGGGCTGGTGTCCTGGCTGTACTCGCGTCCGGTCGAGCCCACCGTCGACTGGATCGACGGCAAGTTCGCCGGGCGAGACACCGTCATCGCGGCCAACAAGGCCGCCTTCGCGGCCGGCCACGCCTTCGGCGAGACCGCCGAGCTGGGCGCCAGCCGGCTCATGGTCGCCCCCGCGGCGCTCGATCCCGGCACCTACACCAACATCAACGGCAACACCGCGCTGTCGTGGGGGCTGATCGCCGCCTCCCAGCTGGCCGGGATACCGCTGTTCCTGGGGTCGTACCCGATCACGCCGGCCAGCGACATCCTCCACGAACTCGCCCGCCACAAGAACTTCGGGGTCCGCACGCTGCAGGCCGAGGACGAGATCGCCGCGGTCGGCGCGGCGCTGGGCGCGGCCTACGGGGGCCACATCGGCGTCACCACCACCTCGGGTCCGGGCATGGCCCTCAAGGCCGAGACCGTGGGTCTGGCCGTCAGCCTCGAGCTGCCGCTGGTGGTGATCGACATCCAGCGGGGCGGGCCGTCCACCGGCCTGCCCACCAAGACGGAGGCTGCCGACCTGCTGATGGCCATGTACGGCCGCCACGGTGAGGCGCCCCTGCCGATCGTCTCGGCCCAGAGCCCCTCCGACTGCTTCTTCGCGGCCATCGAGGCGGTCCGCATCGCGGTCGAGCACCGCACCCCGGTGATCCTGATGTCCGACGGCTACCTGGCCAACAGCAGCGAGCCCTGGCGCATCCCAGACGTCGAGCAGCTGGGCTCCATAAACATCGAGTTCGCCTCACGGCCCAACCACGTCAACGACGACGGCGAGGCCGTCTTCTGGCCGTTCCGGCGCGATGAGCGACTGGTGCGGCCCTGGGCCATCCCCGGCACGCCGGAGTTGATGCACCGCATCGGGGGCATCGAGAAGGAGGACGGCAGCGGCAACATCAGCTACGAGCCCGACAACCACCAGGCCATGGTGCGGCTGCGGGCCGAGCGGATCGCCCTGATCGCCCACCACATCCCGCCCGCCGAGGTCGTCGGCGACCCGGACGCGTCCGTCGCGGTGGTCAGCTGGGGCTCGACTTGGGGCGCCATCACCTCGGCCCGCCGACGGATCGAGTCGGCCGGCCACCGCCTGGCCCACATCCATCTGCGCCATCTGAACCCGCTGCCCGCCAATCTCGGGGACCTGCTGCGGTCGTTCGAGCGGGTCGTGGTGCCCGAGATGAACACCGGGCAGCTCTGCCGGATGCTGCGGGCCGAGTTCCTCGTCGACGCCCGGTCGGTGACCAAGGTCTCCGGCCAGCCCTTCACCGCGGCCGAGCTCGTCGAGGCGTGCTGGGAGGAGATCGGGACCACGGGAGCAGCGCGATGACCGACGTGCCCGTCACCACCCGCAAGGACTGGGCAACCGACCAAGAGGTCCGCTGGTGCCCCGGATGCGGCGACTACTCGATCCTCACCGCGGTGCAGCTGCTGATGCCCGAGCTGGAGGTGCGGCGCGAGGACACGGTCTTCGTGTCGGGGATCGGCTGCGCGGCCCGGTTCCCGTACTACATGAACACCTACGGCCTGCACGCCATCCACGGGCGCTCGCCCGCCGTGGCCACCGGGCTGGCCATGGCCCGGGGCGACCTGCACGTCTGGGTGGTGGGCGGCGACGGCGACATGATGTCGATCGGGGGCAACCACCTGATCCACGCGCTGCGCCGCAACGTGAACCTGAACATCCTGCTGTTCAACAACCAGATCTACGGGCTGACCAAGGGCCAGTACTCGCCCACCAGCGAGCGGGGCAAGGTCACCAAGTCCACCCCGCACGGCTCGGTCGAGCAGCCCTTCAACGCGATCTCTCTCGCGTTGGGGGCCGAGGCGTCGTTCGTGGCCCGCACCCATGACATGGACCGGGGCCACATGCAGGAGATGTTCCGGCGGGCCCACGACCATCCGGGAGCGGCGTTCGTCGAGGTCTTCCAGAACTGCAACGTGTTCAACGACGGCGCCTTCGCGGCCCTCACCAAGCGCGACGCCCGCGACTCGATGCTGATCGACCTGAAGCACGGCGAGCCGGTGCGTTTCGGCACCGACGGTGAGCTCGGCGTGGTCATCGAGGACGGCCGGGCCCGGGTGGTGACGGTGGCCGAGGTGGGCGTCGAGGCCCTGGTGGTGCACGACGAGACCGATCCCGACCCGTCGGTGGCGTACTCGCTGAGCCGCCTGGCCAACACCAACGACGTGCCCACCCCGATCGGGGTGTTCCGGGCTGTGGACCGCTCAGAGTACGGCTCGGCCGTCACCGCCCAGATCGCGGCCTCCCAGGCCAAGGCCGGCCCGGGCGACCTGCACAAGCTGCTGCACTCCCGCCCCACCTGGCAAGTCGCCTGACGGCGCGTCGCAGCACGCTCTGCCGCGCCGCGGGGAGCCGGGGACTTAGTTGTCGGGCACGTCGTAGGTCTGGGCGGTCAGGGCGCCGTCCACGATGAGGTTGATGCCCGACACGTACTGGGCCTCGTCGGAGGCCAGGTAAAGGAAGGCCTGGGCAATGTCGTCGACGGACGCCAGCCGGTTGGCGGGCACCACCGGGAAGCCCTCGGTGCGCCACTTGTCCATCAGTTCCTCGCCGGCGAGGTCGACTGACTGCTGGGTGTCGGCCGGGCCCGGGCCGACAGAGTTGCACCTGATGTTGTACGGGGCGCACTCCACCGCGATGGCCTTCGTCAGCGCGGCGACGCCGGCCTTGGCCACGCAGTAGTGGGTGAACCCTCGGCCGTGCCCCAGGGCCGCAATCGAGGACGTGAACAGGATCACCCCGCCCCCGGTCTCCTTCATCGCCCGGGCCGCCCGGCTGCCCATCACGAAGTAGGCGTCGAGGTTGACCGACAGCACCCTGCGCCATTCGGTGTCGGTCATGTCGACGAACTCGGCAATGGTCCAGGCGGCCGCGTTGGACACCATCACGTCGAGCCTCGGGTCGATGGCCAGAGCGCGCTCGACCGCCTCGGAGCAGTTCTCCATGACGCCTAGATCGGTGTTGATCAGGTGCGGTATGGCGCCGAGTCCTTCGATCACCGGCGCCAGGGAGTCCAGGCGTTCCTGCTTGTAGTCGAGCAGGTACAGGTTCTTGGCGCCCTCGGCCGCGAACAGTTCAGCGGTCCGGCGCCCGAAGCCGCTGCCCGCGCCCGTAACGAAGACGTTGCGTCCCTCGAAGCGTCTGCTCATTGTTGGCTCCCTAGCAATGTCTGGTCAGTGGGCGGTCCAGCCTCCGTCGACAGTCAGGACCGAGCCGGTCACATACGACGAGGCGTCCGAGGCCAAGTAGATGGCGGCCCCGGCGATCTCGGGCAGCTCCCCCCAGCGGCGCAGGGCAACCTCCTGGCCGATCACCCTGACGCTGTGCTCGCTGTGCTCATGGGCCATGTTCATCTCGGTCAGGAAGGGTCCGGGTGCGATGGCGTTCACGTTCACCCCGTGGGGCGCCCACTCCATAGCCAGGGCCCTGGTCAGCTGCACGACGGCGCCCTTGGAGGACGTGTAGGCGGTGCGGTCGGGCGCGGCCACCAGGCCGAAGGTCGACGACACGTTGATCACCCGCCCGTGACCGGACTCCCACAGGTGCGGGCCTGCGGCCCGGCAGGCCAGCCACGGGCCGGTCACGTTCACGGCCAGGGACTCCTCGAACTCGCCGCGCTCGATGTCACCTATGGCGCCCCGCACCAGGATCCCGGCGTTGTTGACCAGGATGTCGAGGCCGCCGAAGCGCTCCACCACCGCGGCCACGACCGCCTCGACGGCGCCGGTGTCGGTGGCCTCCATCTCGACGCCCAGCGTCTCGGTGCCGGTCGCCGCTTCGATCTCGCCCGCCCTGGCCTGCGCGTCACCGAGGCTGCGGCTGGTCACTGCCACCCGTGCCCCTGCGTAGCTCAAGGCCTCGGCCATGACCGCGCCCAAGCCTCTGGAGCCGCCCGTAACCAGGGCGGCGCGTCCGTCGAGGCGGAACAGGTCGAGCGGGTTGGGCGCTGTGGGCCTCCTTGCGGCGCTGCAGGCTGGCGGGCCGGGACCGGACCGGGCACGTCAGGTGCTGTGGGCCTCCTCGTAGCTCGGGCCCCCGCTGTCCTTCACCCAGTAGCGCCGGGCCCAGCCCACACCCTTCCAGGTCTTGACCTCGGTGGGCACCAGCTTGATCAGCCACCGGGGCTGCTGGAGGGTCGACACCAGGTAGGTCGGCCCGTTCGGGCCCAGGTACCGGTACGACATCTGCTCGGCGACCTGCACCCACCGGCCCCCGATGTTGGGCTCCTCCTCGACGGTGGCGACGCCCTCCATGTACACCTTGGGGATCTCCATAGACTTGCCCGACTCGTCCGGATCGCTGTGGGGGGCGTCGATGACCACGCTGACCCGGCCGTCGGCCTTGATGTACTGGCACCACAGGGCCCGCTGGCGGCCGACGAAGTACAGCGCCTCGCCGTCCCACTGGTACCACACCGGCATCACGTAGGGCGACCCGTCGGGCTTGAGGGTGGCGAGCCGGGCGACGGGGTTGCCCGCCAGGAACTGCTCCATCTCCTCGGCCGTCAAGCCGCCCAGATCGCCTCGGAAACTGCTCATAGTCGACCGCTCCTTTTCTCACTGGTCGAGGCCGCACAGTACCATCGCGTCGATGGACCCGACCAAGCCGGTCGACGGCGTTGTGGAGGCCAACGAGGCCAACGGCTCCGGCGGTGATGCAGCCCTCTCGGTGCGCGACCTCGTCAAGACCTTCGAGGTGGGCGGAGGCTGGCTGGGCGGCGAGAAGGGCGAGGTCTCCGCGGTGGCCGGCCTGTCCTTCGATATCGGTTTCGGGCGCACGCTGGGCCTGGTGGGGGAGTCGGGCTGCGGAAAGTCCACCACCGCGCGGTGCATCCTTCGGCTGATCGAACCGACCTCGGGTGAAGTGGTCCTGCGGCGCCCGATCGACGACGGCACGACCGAGAGGATCGACATCATCGCCAGCAGCCGGGCCGACCTTCGCCGGCTGCGCCGCGACATGCAGATCGTGTTCCAGGATCCCTTCGCCTCGCTGAACCCGCGCATGACGGTGGGCCAGGCCCTGCGGGAGCCGCTGAAGGTGCACACCTCGATGCCCCGTACCGAGCAGGACACCAGGGTGGGCGAACTGCTGCGGCTGGTCGGCCTCAATCCCCGCATCATCGACCGCTACCCCCACGAGTTCTCCGGCGGGCAGCGCCAGCGCATCGGCGTGGCCCGGGCTCTGGCCTTCGATCCCGGCTTCCTGGTGCTCGACGAGCCGGTGTCCGCCCTCGACGTGTCGATCCAGGCCCAGGTGTTGAACCTCCTCGACGAACTCCAGCAGGAGCTGGGCCTCACTTACCTGTTCATCGCCCACGACCTGGCGGTGGTGCGCCATGTGTGCGACGACATCGCAGTGATGTACCTGGGCAAGATCGTGGAGCGCACCTCCGCGGAGCGGCTGTTCGCGGAGTCGATGCACCCCTACACCCACGCCCTGCTCTCGGCCGTCCCGGTGCCCGACCCGGACCTGGAGCGGGGAAGGCTGCGCATCCTGCTCGAGGGGGATGTCCCCAGCCCGCTGAACCCCCCGTCCGGATGCCGCTTCCACACTCGTTGCCATGTGGGGCGTGACCAGGAGGTGTGCCGGGTCCAGGAGCCGCCCCTGGAAGAGGTGACCGAAGGCCACTGGGTGGCCTGCCACTTCCCCGAGGCCCGCCAGGTCGTATAGAGGTCGTATAGAGAATGAGGCCATCGCAGCCCATCGCGGGGATGCCGCGCTCGGGCATACGCGAGGTTATGGAGCTGGCCAACTCCATCGACGGCGCTATCCGCCTGGAGACGGGCGAGCCCAACTTCAACACCCCCCGCCATGTCTGCGAGGCCGCGTCCGAAGCCGCCTTCAACGGTTTCACCAAGTACACCTCCAACGCCGGGATCCCACCGCTGCGCGAGGCGCTGGCGGCCAAGGTCACCGAGCGCAACGGCATCAATGCCACCGCTGATCAGGTGGTGGTCACCTCTGGCGCGGTGGCCGGGATCTACAGCGCCATGGTCTCGCTGGTGGACCCCGGCGCGGAGATGCTGCTGGGCGATCCGAGCTGGCCCAACTACGCCCAGATGATGACGCTGCTGAAGATTGCGCCGGTCCATTTCCCGCTGCGGTCCGAGGCCGATCTGGTCCCGCAGGCCGCCGACGTCGAGCCTCTGATCACGGAGCGTACGCAGGCCATCCTGCTCAACTCTCCGGGCAACCCGACCGGCGCGGTCACCGATGCCGCCGCCATGGCCGAGTTGATGGAACTGGCCCGCCGGCATGACCTGATGGTCTTCTCCGACGAGGTCTACGACGAGATCTCCTTCGACGGGCCGTACACCCCGGCGGCGCCGCTCGACACCGACGGCCGGGTGATCACGTTCTTCAGCTTCTCCAAGACCTACGCCATGACCGGCTGGCGGGTGGGCTACCTGGTCGTTCCGCCCGGCGTGTCGCCGCTGATCGTGCGGGCCCAGGAGCCGATCACGTCATGCGTGAACGCCCCCGCGCAGATGGGAGCCCTGGCCGCGGTGACCGGACCCCAGGACTGCGTGGCCGAGATGCGCGATGCCTACCGGCACCGGCGCGACCTGGTGACGGAGTTCCTCACCGGCCGCGGAATCCCCCACGTGAGGCCCCGGGGCGCCTTCTACCTGATGATCAACGTGAGCCGCAGCGGCTGCTCCGGCATGGACTTCGTGGCCCGCCTGCTGAAGGAGAAGCAGGTTGCGGTGGTGCCGGGGGACACCTTCGGCCCCGGCTCGGGCCGCTTCGTGCGGGTATCGCTGGCCACCGCCCCCGACCTGCTGATGGAGGGTGTGTCCCGCCTGGCCGACGCGGTAGACGACTGGGGCGGCTGACGGGGCGGGTCAGAAGTTGAAGAGGGACATGGCGGTGCCGCCGCGGATCATGTCGCGCTCAGCTGCGCTGATGTTGCCGAGGAGGTGGTCGATCACGCCGAGGGTCTCGGGGTAGCCGGGCTCCTCGCGGATCCAGGGCCAGTCCGAGGCCATGAGCATGCGGTCGGCACCGAAGGCGGCGTAGATGCGGTCGGTGGTCTCCTGCAGGTCCCGGTACGGGTAGGGGGCCCCGCTGAAGGCGTAGTGCCCCGAGAAGTGGACGTGCACGCTGGAGTGCTTGGCCGCCAGCGCCTCCACCACCTCCAGGCCCGGCGGGGGCGACGGCATGTCGAACTGGGGCCGCCCGTGCTCGTCGACCATCAGCTCCAGATGCATGTTGGGCAGGAACCCGAGGTGGTTGAGCACCACCCTCAAACCGGGAAGCAGGTCCAGGCAGCCGTCCAGCAGCGCGACCTGGTCGGCCGGGCCGTAGAACCAGACCTTCATGCCGGCGTCGCGCATGGCCGCCAGCGCCGGGAACACCGCCAGCGACTCCGGGTCGGATCCGGGCTCGCCCTCCAGGCCGTAGAAGCGGACCCCCTCGATCCCGGCGTCGATGCGTCGCCGCAGGGTGGCCAGTGGGTCCGGCTCGGCGAAGTCGTACACGGACACGCCGGCGAACTTGCCCGGGAAACCGGCCAGCACCTCGGCCAGGTAGTGGTCGTGCTCCGAGAGCGCGCAATAGATGGCCCGGTCCACCCCGGCGGCGTCCATGGCCGCCAGGAGAAGCTCGGCCGACTCCTCGCGCTCGGGCGGGGTCATGCCCTCGAAGATCGCTCTCGGGTAGTCGTCGCTGAGGGCCTTGAACAGGTGCATGTGGGCGTCCACTACGTCCATGGCAGTCGGCCTTTCTTCTTCGCTGCTAACTGTCAGAGTCTTGCTGTTCGGAACCGTCCGGGTCGGAGTCTTGCTGTTCGGAACCGTCCGGGTCGGAGTCTTGCCCGGCGGAGCCGTGCGCGGCGATCCAGGCGAGATGGTGGGCGGTGAGGTGGCGGCGCATGTACATCACCAACTGCTCGATCAGGTGCGAGTGCTCCCGCAGCAGGGCCGGGCCCCGGAGCACGGTCCCGGTGGAGATCCACATGTTCTGGCCCCGCAGGCCGGAGTGGATGTCGCGCGTATAGCCGTGGGTCAGCTCGTCGTGGGCGCCGGTGAACAACACCCGCATGGCCGCCACCGCCTCGGCGTCGCCGGGGACACCGAGATCGCCGTCGCCGTCGCCGGCTCCGGGCGTGGGGCTGATCAGGGCGTGGATGGGGGCACCGTGGTCGGTGCCGAGACGGTAGGCGACCCGGCTGACGCCGCCGTAGGCCACCAGCCCGACCGGGCCGAAGGCGCCGGTGACCTCTTTCAGCGCGCCGGTCAGGTCCCCGAAGGTGGACGACGGATCAGCCTCGCCGTCGGACAGGCCATGGCCCCGCAGCTCAAGGCGGATCACCCGGAAGCCGGACGCGTTCACGGTGGCCGCCAGCGACCCCCAGGCGTCCAGGTCGTCGCCCAGGTCGTGCACGAACACCAGCGGCGGGCCGTCGGCGGGATGCTCCAGGCCCCGCAGCACAGTCCCGTCGCTCAACGCGACCTCGATCGGGAACGGTTTCGACGACACCATCAGCGGCCAGGGCTCAGAAGGGCTGCGGGTTGAAGCAGCGCAGCCCGACACTGCCGTTGACCTCGTAGGAGGGGTGCTCGTCCCAGCACTGCTCCAGGGCGTGGGGGCAGCGGGGCGCGAACCGGCATCCCGGCGGCATCATCTGCGCGGGCGGGACCAGGCCCGCGATGGGCACCAGATCGCGGCGCTTGCGGCTCACATGGGGCAGGGCCCGCAACAGGCCCTGGGTGTAGGGGTGGCGCGGGTCGGAGAAGAGCTCGTCGACCGGGGCCTCCTCCACGATCTCGCCGGCGTACATGACCGCCACCCGGTCGGCTATCGAGGCCACCACGGCCAGGTCGTGGGTGATCAGCAGCATCGACATGTTGCGGTCCTGCTGCTCGGCCCGGAGTCGCTCCAGTATCTGGGCCTGCACGGTCACGTCGAGCGCGGTGGTGGGCTCGTCCGCGATGAGGATCTCGGGGTCGAGCACCAGTGCGGTGGCGATCATGACTCGCTGGCGCATCCCGCCCGACAGCTCGTGGGGGTACGAGTCGAAGCGCTCCTCCGGGGCGGGCAGCCCAACCGCCCGCAGGATGTCGACGCTCATCTCGCGGGCCTCGGCCTTGGTGGCGTCGCGGTGGGTGCGGATCACCTCGGTCATCACCTGGCCCACGGTGAACACCGGGTCCAGCGACGTGAGCGGGTCCTGGAAGATCATCGAGATGCGCTCGGAGCGGACGTCGCGGACCTGCCGCTCGGCCAGATGGGTGAGGTCGTTGCCGTCAAAGACGATCTCACCGGAGGTGATCCTCACCGGCGGCGTCGGCAGCAGCCTCATTATTGACAGCGCGGTGATGGTCTTGCCGCAGCCGCTCTCGCCCACCAGGCAGAGCACCTCGTTGGGGTTGATGTCGAAGGAGACGTCGTGCACCACGTCGAAGGAACCGTCAGGGGTGGCCACCGCGGTGTGGAGGTTGCGGACTGACAGCACCGGCGCGCCGCTGGCACCGTTGGCGCCGTTGGTTGCGGGCGCGGCGGTCTCGGGACTCATGGCGGGCTCATGTCTTGCGCAGCCTGGGGTTGGCCACGGTGTAGCCGACGTCGGCGAGCCAGTTGCTCAGCACCACGATGGTGATCAGCACCAGCGAGAAGAACTGGGCCACCGGATAGTCCCGCCTGAGCACCGCATTGACCAGCACCTGGCCGAGGCCGGGCCAGCCGAAGATCGTCTCCACCACCAGGGCGTAGCCGACGATCTGGCCGATCCTCAGGCCGGCCAGCGAGATGATCGGGACCATGGCGTTGCGGAGCACGTGCTTGCCGACGATGCTGGCCTCCGACAGGCCGCCGGCCCGCAGCGTCCGCACGAAGTCCTGGCCGAGGTTCTCCAGCATGGCCGAGCGGGTCATCCGCACCGTCAGGGCGATGCCCTCCATGGCCAGGACCACCGCGGGCAGGATCAGCTGCTTGGTGCTGCAGCAGCCCGCCGAGGGCAGCCAGCCCAGCGTGGACGCGAACAGCCACACGCTCAGCAGGGCCAGCCAGAAGTTGGGCACGGCCATGCCGGCCACCGAGAACGTCATCACCGAGCCGTCTGCCCAACTGTTTCGTCTGACCGCGGCCAGGATGCCCAACGGGACCCCGATGGCGAAAACCAGCCCGAAGGCGGCCGCGCCCAGTATCAGGCTGTTCTTGCCGTGGTGGGTGAGCATGTCGAAGATGTCGGCGTTGTTGGTGAGCGACTTGCCGAGGTCGAAGGTGAGCAGGCGGCCCATGTAGCGGAAGTACTGCTCGTGGACCGGGTCGTTGAGGCCCAGCAGCTCCCGGAACTCCTCGCGCTCCTCGAAGGAGGCCGAGGCGGGAAGCCGGGCCGACACCGCGTCGCCGCCCGAGAGCCGGATGGCGTAGAAGACCGCGATCGACGACAGCAGCAGCACGATGAGCGTGTAAATGGAGCGGGCCGCGATGCGCTTCATGCCAGGGTGCCCCGGGTGCTCATTGCTCGTCCACCGACTTGGCCTCGTGGCGCAGGCGGGGGTCGAACACGTCCCGCAGCCCGTCGCCGATGAGGCTCACCGACAGCACCACCAGCACGATGGCGATGCCGGGGATGGTCGACTCCCAGTGGTTGAGCCGCAGGAAGTTGCGGCCGTCGGCCACCATCTGCCCCAGGCTCGGGGTGGGAGGCTGGGCGCCCAGGCCGATGAACGACAGGGCGGCCTCGGCGATCACGGCCACCGCCACGTAGTAGGACGCCAGCACGAAGGCGGGGGCCAGGATGTTGGGGAAGATGTGGCGCCACATGATGCGCATGGACGAGTAGCCGCCGGCCCGGGCCGCCTCCACGAACTCCCGCTGCGACAGGGTCAGCACCTCGCCCCGCACCACGCGGGCGATGGCCGCGGTGTTGACCAGCCCCACGGCCAGGATCACCGGGAACAGGCCGCCGCCCATCCCACCGACGAACAGCACGGCCAGCAGGATCAGCGGGAAGCCCCAGATGAAGTCGACAGCCCCTCCGATGGAGCGGTCGGTCCAGCCCCGCAGGTAGCCGGCCAGCATGCCTAGCACGATGCCGGCTATCAGCGCGAGCAGGGTCACCCCGGCGGCCACGGTCAGGCTCACCCTGATGCCCACGAAGACCCTTACCGCCATATCCCGTCCGAGGGCGTCGGTGCCGAAGATGTGGCCGTCGCTGAGCGGCTTGAGGTGGATGGCCGAGTAGTCCTGGGAGACGTAGTCGCCGCCAGTGATCCACGGCCCCAAGATTCCCGCGGCCAGCACGACCACGCCGAGGGCCGACCCCAGCAGCAGCAGCCGGTTGTGGCGCATGCGGCGAAGGCTGCGCCGCATGCTGCCGATGTGCTGGGCCTCCTCCAGCTCCAGGAGCCGGTGCTCCCAGTCGAGACGGCGCGCCTCGACTACTGCCGTTGCGCCGTCCGTGGCGGCGGTCACGGCGCCGCCGCTGTGCTCGTCAGGCTCGTGGCCCCTATGCCCCCTAGCCCTCGATCCACGTGTCGTTGTAGTACGGGTAGAGGTTCCACACGAACGGCTGCCAGCCGTGCACCTTGTTGTGGTGCACGAACGTGGCGTTCTGGTTCATGATCGGCAGGTAGGGCAGCTGCTCGGCCCAGGCCAGCTGGAACTCCGACGACGCGGCCTGCGCCTCGGCCTCGGTGCCCGACTGCTGCCACGCGGCGATGGCGTCGTCGATGCGGGGCTCGACCGCGTGCGAGAAGTTCGGCACCGGGATGGTGGCCGACCAGCCGAACAGGATGAGCACATCGAGGGGAATAGGCCACAGCCAGAAGAACAGCGACATCTCTACCGAGTCGCGTCCCGGCCGGCTCTGCTCGGCGAAGGCGAGGCCGCGGTCGACGACGTTGAGGTTGGCCCTCACGCCGACCTTGGCGAACTGGGCCGACACCGCGGCGGCCACGTTCTTCTGCACCGACTCGTCCTCGACCAGGTAGCGGAACTCGAAGCGGACGCCGTCGCGCACCCGCACGCCGTCGTCGCCCATCACCCAGCCGGCCTCGTCGAGCTTCGCGTTGGCCAGATCCACGTCGAACTGGTTGAACTGCTCCACCGCGGGGTCGTATTGGCGGTCGGTGGTGGGGAACGGCCCGTAGGTGGCCGCTCCGTTGCCGGCCAGGATGGCGTTGACCATGCCCTCGCGGTCCAGCGAGTGCGACAGCCCCTGGCGGGTCAGCACGTCGCCGAACAGCTCGTCGTAGTCCCGGTTCATGGCCAGGTGGAAGCCCGACCACTCGGGATGGCGGATCACCGTCAGGTCGGAGTTGTTCTCCAGCCTGGAGATGTCGATGTGGGCCGGGTTGATCAGCGTGTCGATGTCGCCGTTCTCGAGCTGGGTGGCCCGCTGGCCCTCCTCGGTGATGACCGTCCAGCGGATGCCGTCGAGGTAGGCCGGGCCCTTGTTCTCGAAGAACGGCGTGTTCGAGCCGGGGTAGTCGGCCCAGCGGCTCACCGACACATGGCTTCCCGGCTGCCACTCCTCGTGGATGAACGGACCGGTGCCGTCGGCGAACTCGGTTCCGTAGGACGACTCCGGGTTCAGGGTGCCGTCGGCGTTGAGGGTGCTCTCCTTCCAGGTGTTGATGTTGAGGATGCGCCAGTACCCGGTCTTGTGGGGCCCCAGAGCGCCAATCCACGGGTTCTTCATCTTCATGATGACGGTGTTGCCGTCGGCCTCGTAGGTGTCGACCGGAGCGGCCAGCCCCGCGATGAAGCTGAAGGCCTGCACCGACCGGTAGAACTCGGCCACCGCCTCGGCGTCGACCGTGCCGCCGGAGTGGGAGATCTTGCCCTCGGGGATGTCGAAGGTGTAGGTCAGGCCGTCGTCGGAGACCGAGAAGCCCGAGGCGAACTGGGGCACGTCGGCGCCCGACGGGTCGTTCGACAGGATGGCCTCGTAGATGGCGAAGAAGGCCGGGTCGTACCAGTTGGTGGTGAGCGGGTCGTGCTTGGAGACGTCCCGGTTGTAGCCCTCTCGCAGCGTGCCGCCCTGGGCCGGACCGGAGGGCTCGGGGGCCGCGGTGGTGGTGGCGGCCGCAGCCGCAGTGGTGGTCGTGGCGGGCGCGTCAGCCTCGTCGTCGCCGCAGGCGGCCAGGATGGTGGCCGCGGCGGCCACCCCGACACCCGACAGGCCGAGGCGCTTCATGAACGTCCGCCGGTCGAGCGCGTTGGCCTGGTACTGGTCGGCGAGCTCGGCGACCTCCGGCCCGTACTCATCTCTTATCCATGAAGTCCCCATGGGACGCCCCCTATCTTTCCAGAGTGATCTGCGCGCGGCCGTCACGATGGCGGTGGCGGCCGGCGCGGCGATTGTATACCAAACAGTCGGCCGGCTGCCAGTCGCGGCCGCTGCGGGCTCCGCTGATGCTTCAGCCGCCGTCGAACCCTTGAGCCGACGGGTACGAGGCCCGGAAGTCGTGGGCTGCGCCGGCGGACCACCGCTCGCCGAGGGGCACCGTCAGCTCGACGCGGTCAGGGTCGGTGCAGGGCTGTCCCTGGGACACGTGCAGGGCGGTGGCGTCGCCTCTGTGCCGTAGCACGTAGGAGTAGACGGTCCGGTAGCCCTGGTGGTTGCAGATTCCGGTGTCTCCGTCGTCGTGGGAGCGCTGCAGATCGAATACATCATCGATCCCGGCGGCCCCGTCCAGCCGGCGCTGGGCCGAGGCCAGCCGCTTGGTGGTAGTGACGGTGTCGTCGTCGTCGGGGTGGGGCTCGAGCACCACATGGTGGTTGGAGCGGGCGGTCGGCGCAGTCAGCTCGGTCGCCTCGATCCGGTCGCCCCGCACCTCCACCGCGGCCGCGCCCGAGGCGTCGATCATGATCAGGTTGGCCCACAGGTACGGGCGGGACTCCACCGCCCGGCCTACCGCGGCGACGGCAGAGCCGACGTCGCGGCCCTCGCGCAGCGCGATCTCGGTCAGCTCGTCGTAGTTGGCGTGGCCCTGGAGGGTGCGCACGTTGGAGTCGCAGCACAGCAGGCCGTGCTGGTTGGCGCCGATGGAGAAGCCCGAGAACTCGTCGAGGTCGGGGTCGGTGCCGGCCCAGGTGGAGACCCCCCGCACCCCGAACACGGCGGGCTCGGTAACCAGCCGGTCGTCGAAGTGGGTCCGGCCGAAGTCCTTGTTCTTGAACAGCAGGTAGTCGCCGTCACCGATTCGCAGCACGCCGGTGGTGCACATGGAGTCTCCTCAGGTGGCGACTCGGCCCTCTAGCCTCGACCCGATGCGGGCCATGGTAATGACCGACCGGCCGGACGGCCTCTCACGCCAGCGGTTGAGCCCCCATGAGCGGCCCCAGCCGGAACCGGAGGGACCCTTCGACGTCGTGGTGCGGGTCGCGGCCGCCGGG
Source organism: Acidimicrobiaceae bacterium (assembly GCA_009843735.1). Classification (GTDB taxonomy): domain Bacteria; phylum Actinomycetota; class Acidimicrobiia; order Acidimicrobiales; family Aldehydirespiratoraceae; genus Aldehydirespirator. The sequence goes on from VYCW01000111.1 coordinate 17,803, forward strand.
GTGTGCCGCAGCGACCTGCACATACTGATGGGGGAGCTGCCGGTGAGTGTGCCCCACGTCCTCGGTCACGAGAACAGCGGCTGGGTGCACGCGGTGGGGCCGATGGTGTCGGCGGTGGAGGTCGGGGAGCCGGTACTGTGCTACCCGTTCGTCTCCGACGGGCTCAGCGGGCCCGAGCGCCGCGGCGTGGACTCGGCCGCACCCGGGAGGCGCACCCCCGGCATCGACTGCGACGGCGGCTACGCCGAGTACCTGCTGGTGACGGAGCGGTCGCTGATCCCGCTGCCCGCCGACGCCGATCTGGCCGCCATGGCCACCCTCAGCGACGCCGGCCTGGCCGCCTATCGCGCCTGCCGCAAAGCCGCCGCCACGCTCGGACCCGGCAGTCTGGCGGTAGTGCTGGGCGTGGGCGGGCTCGGTCACCTCGCGGTGCAGATCCTGCGCTCGATCTCGGCGGCCCGTGTCGTGGCTGTCGACACTCGCGCCGAAGCCCGCGATCTGGCGATGTCATGTGGAGCGCACCACGCCTGCTCACCCGGGGAGCTCGCTGCGGCAGCAGGATCGGAGGCCGCCGCAGTGATCGACTTCGTCGGAAGCGACGAGTCGGCACGCCAGGGGTTAGCCAGCCTGAGCTTTGGCGGCGCGTACTTCGCGGTCGGTGTTGGGGGCTCACTGACGGCCCCGATCCTGCAGCTGGTCGCCAACGAGACCCGGATCGAGGGCGTGTACGTCGGCACCTACCCCGAGCTCGTGGAGTTGACCCAACTGGCCCTGCGCGGCGACGTCCGCCCGGCGGTGGTGCCCTATCGCCTCAGCGAAGCCGACAAGGCTCTGACGGATCTAGCCGAGGGCTCCATCGTCGGGCGAGCCGTGCTCATTCCCTGAGCGGGCTGCCTAGAGCCGGCGGACGGGGAGGGTGATGCGGGTGGGGTGGTCGGCGTCGTGGAGGACGGTCTGGGTGGCCGGCGCGGCGGCCAGCAGGTCCTCGTGCAGGGGGCGGCCGCCCGAGTTCAGGTTGCGGTCCCACTGCGGGAAGTCGGAGCTGGAGACGGTGAGCCGCAGCCGCGACCCGGCCGGCACGTGGGCGCCGACCGGCCCCAGGTCGATACGCAGCTCGTAGATCTCGCCGGGGACGAGCGGCTCGGGGTCGCTGAGCGAGTGACGGTAGCGGGCCCGCAGGATCCCCTCCTGGAGGTTGGTGCTGCGGCCGGCACCGTCCACGACGCACAGGCGGGCCGTGAAGTCGGTGTCGGGCGCGGTGGTGGCCGCGTGCAGGGTGACCGACACGTCGCCGAGCAGCTCGATGGCCGAGTCGAGGGGCTCGGAGGTGTACACCAGGATCATGCGGGACACCTCGGCGCCGTGCTGGTCGGCGGGGCCCATGGGCGTGATCGTGTCGAAGCAGCACGAGTGCCCGCCCAGGCTCGGGATGGGCACGCCCGGGTCGTAGACGAAGATGTCGGGCGGCTCGGCGGTGGGGGCGGTCCGGTCCAGCCGGCCGTCGCCGTACTTGGAGTTGGCCCGCCCCCCGGAATGGACGTACCACTCCTCGGTTGCCGAGTCCGGCGGCGGCCACTCGTCGAAGTCCCGCCACCCGCCGTCGAGGGTGAACACCGTGACGGGATGGTCGAGCACTCCGTTGTCGACGCCCTTGAGCGTGCAGTCGAACCAGCGCAGATGCCAGTCGTCGACCTCGTTGGTGCTCGGGCCCTCGCAGCCGCAGCGCCCCGTCGGGGTCCAGGGCATGTGGGTCCAGGGGCCGAGCAGCAGCTTCTGGGCCTGCCGGGCGGGGCCGCTGCCGGCCTCCGCTCGCAGTCCGGTGAAGTTCTTGACCGTGCCGGTGAGGAACACGTCCCACCAGCCCCCGAAGTGCAGCGCGGGCACGTCGATGCGGCTGTAGTCGGCGTCGATGCTCCAGCGGTGCCAATAGTCGTCGTAGCTGCAGTGCTCCAGCCAGTCGTGGTAGTACGGCGCGTAGCTGTCCTGCAGCGGCGGGAACTCCGACAGGGGCAGGTACCAGAACCAGGCCTCGGCCCCGCCCAGCGCGGCCGACAGGGACTCGGCCGCGGCCCGGTCGCCGGCCCGCACCGCCGATCCGACCGCCAGCAGGGTGGCCCAGTAGCACACGAACGCCGCCGACAGCGCACCGCCGTTGTAGGTCCAGCCCTCGTAGTACTGCGAAGCGGTGAACCCCGGCGCGATGGTCTTCAGCGACGGGGGGCGGGTCACCGCGGCCAGCAGCTGGGTCGCCCCGACGTAGGAGAACCCGAACATCCCGACGTCGCCGTTGGAGCCGGGCAGGCCTGCGGCCCATTCGACAGTGTCGTAGCCGTCCTCCATCTCGTGCGCGAACGGGTAGAAGTCGCCCTCGGAGGTGTATCGGCCCCGGGTGTCCTGGATCACCACCATGTAGCCGTGGGCGGCGTACCAGGAGGCATGGGTGTTGCCGAACGTCGACACGTTGATCCGTTTGTCGTAGGGGCTGCGCGCTAGCAGTACCGGGACGCCGCCGGCAGGCAGGTCCGTCGGGCGGTACACGTCGGCTCGCAGCACGGTGCCGTCGCGCATGGCGGCGGGCACGTCTCTCTCGACGGTGACCGGCCTCCCGGGCAGTTGCTCGATTGTCATTGGAGCACTCCAGTCTTCAATTCCGATGGCGGCAGGCCGCTGGGTTTCCGGCCCGAGCGGCCTCGACGGTCGGCAGTTGCTCGATTGTCACGGCGGACCTCCGGTGTGTCAGTATCGGCCGGTCATCACGGGCGCAGGGCCCGAGGTCGACCCAGGGGTGTATCGATGAGCGAATTCAAGCAGGAGCACTACTACGAGGAGGATTCCGGCGCCGGTGGGATCCCCGCCAACCAGGTGGCCGAGTTCTTGGCCGGCGCCGACAGCACGTGGCTGCTCAAGCTGGCCCACGTCAAGGGTGACGGATGGCCGATGGTGGTTCCGCTGTGGTACCAGTGGGACGGCGAGGCCTTCCTGGTGGTGGGGCGCAAGCGCTCCGAATGGGTCGAGGACCTGCGGCGCGAGCCCCGCTGCGCGGTGTGCATCGAGGAGCTCGCCCATCCCCGCATCCGCAAGGTGCTGGCCCAGTGCACCGCCGAGATCGTCGAGGGCCCCGCGGTGGGGGAGGGATCGGAGTGGGTGCCGGTCGCCGAGGAGATGGCCGCTCGCTACACCGGGCCCGACGGGCCCGAGCAGCTCAAGATGTCGTGGGGCTGGGAGCGCTACCTCGTGAGGCTCGTGCCCCGTGACGGCCGTCTGGTCACCTGGCAGGGCGCCGACTGGGCGCTGCGCTACTTCGATCCCGGTCAGCGGCCCGACCTTGAGGCCAAGGCAGCGGCCCGTTCCCAGTGACCGCAACCGTTCCCCGAGACCGGTGAAGGCTCCAGCCGGGAAGGCCGCGGCGCTTCGCCGGTCCGAGATCCGGGTGCTGTTCGATGCCGCCGACCGCATCGGCGGCGACGTGATCCGGCTTGAGGTGGGTGAGCCCAGCTTCACCACGCCCGCCCACGTGATCGACGCCGCGGCCCGGGCCGCTCACGACGGCCACACCGGCTACGGGCCCAACGGCGGTCTGGCCAGCCTGCGCGAGCTGCTCGCTGGCAAGCTACGCCGAGTGAACGGCATCGAGGCCTCCATCGACGAGATCGTGGTCACCCCCGGGGGCATGAACGCGCTGTACTCGGTGTATCTGGCGCTGCTGCAGCCGGGAGACGAGGTGCTGCTGCCCACCCCGGGATTCCCCAACATGGACGAGACCGTCACCCTGCTGGGGGGAAGGCCGGTGTTCTACCCCCTCGCGGCCGAAGCGGGATTCCTGCCCGAGATCGAGGCTCTCGAGGCGAGGGTGACGGAAAGGACCAAGATCCTGTTCGTCAACACGCCGGCCAACCCGACCGGTGCGGTCTATCCGGCCTCGCTCATGGGGGACCTGGTGGACTTCGCCGCCCGCCACGACCTGTGGCTGCTGTGCGACGAGGTCTACGACGAGATGGTGCTGTCCGACGGATGCGTGCACACCGCGGCCGCGCCGCTGGACCCCGACGGGAGGGTGATAACGGTCTGCAGCTTCTCGAAGGTGTACGCCATGACCGGTTGGCGTGTCGGCTACGCGGTCGCGCCGGTGGCGACGGCCGACCTGCTGCGCAAGCTGCAGGAGCCGCTGGTGTCGTGCCCGAGCACCATCTCCCAGAAGGCGGCCGAGGCCGCGTTGACCGGGCCCCGCGCCCCATACGAGCAGATGCTGGCCGCCTACCGGCGCCGCCGCGACGTGGCCTTCGACGTGGCGGCCTCTACGGGCGTGCGGGCGGTGCCGTCCGACGGCACCCTCTACATGATGCTGGACGTCTCCGCCGCGGGCGTCGACGACCTCGACTTCGCGTTGGAGCTGCTCAACTCGCACTCGGTGAGCGTGGCGCCGGGCTCGGTGTTCGGGCCCGCGGGCCGGGGCTGGGCCCGGATATCGCTGGCGGCCGAGGAGGAGGCCATAGCCGAGGGCCTCCGACGGCTGGCCAAGACCCTCCATGAGTAAGGGGTCCGGCGACCGGGTGAGAGTGCAGGCAACCGAGCACTACAGAAGGGATACCGCGGCATGAGTTCGACGCAGGCCTCATCGATGGCCGAGCGCGTCCGGGCCTACCTCGACGGGCGTGAGGGCGAGGTGCTGGAGTTGACCCGGGACCTGATCCGGACCCCCTCGCCGAACCCTCCCGGCGACGAGCGGGCCGTGGCCGACCTGGTCACCGAGAGGCTCAAGGCCCTCGGCATCGACGACATCACCCGCGTCGGGGCCGAGGAGGAACGGCCCAATGTGCTGGCCCGGGTGAAGGGCGCCGCGCCGGGCAGGACGCTGATCCTGTCGGGCCATCTCGACACCAAGCCGGCCGGCGACATGGACGCCTGGGAGACCGATCCCTGGGATCCGGTGCTGCGCGACGGCGACCTCATCGGGCTGGGTTCCGGCGACATGAAGGCGGCCGTGGCCGGGATGATGTACGCCGCGGCCGCCCTGCATCACGCGCAGCAGGCCGGGGGCTCGGCCGGCGGGTTCGCGGGGGAGCTGCTGCTGGTGTTCACCGCGGACGAGGAGGCCGGCGCCCGGTTCGGGTCCAAGTGGCTGGCCGAGAACGGCCACCTTCAGGCCGACGCCGCAGTTATCGGCGAGCCCAGCGGCATCACCGCCGAATGGCAGTCCGTCCACCTGGTGTCGAGAGGGGCGGCGCTGTTCAAGGTGGCCCTGACCGGAACCCAGATGCACTCGTCGATCTCGGACCGCCTTCCGGGGATTAACGCCACCGTGAAGATGGCCCGCCTGATCGACCGCATGGACCGCGAACTGCTGTCCTACCTCACCTACGACCCGCACCCGCTGTGCCCGACCGGTCCGACCGTCAACGTCGGGGTGATGGCCGAGGCCGGCGTCTTCTACGGCGTCTACCCGGGCAACGCCGAGTTCGCCTGCGACGTGCGGACCCTGCCGGGGATGACCGAGGAGTCCCTCAAGGCGGACATCGGGCGCTTCCTCGACGACGCCATGGCCGACGATCCCGACTTGCGGGCCGAGCTCGACTGGTTCCTGACGGTTCCGCCGGTCGAGATCGACGCCGACCACCCGGTGGTCGGCGCCCTCGTCGAAGCCGGTCGGGAGGTGCTGGGAACCGCCCCCGACCTCGACGCCTTCCCGGGCGCCACCGACGCGCCCTACTTCCAGCTCACCGCGGGCATCCCGACGGTGGCCGCATTCGGGCCCGGGATGCTGCCCCGGGCTCACAGCCCCAACGAGTACATGGACGCCGACGGGGCCGCGCTGTCGGCCAGCATCTACGCCCTGGCCGCGTTGCACTACCTCGGAGAGGCCGGCGGCGGGTCTTAGTCGATGGCTGTCGAGATCGCGGAGCTGTGCGAGCGCTACCGGCGCGTCCCGGTGTCGGTGGTGTGCGACACCCTCTACGAGCTGGGCCTGCCCGAACGGGTGCTGCCCAGCGAGCTGCGCCCGCTGCTGCCCGGCGATCCCATGGCGGGGATCGCCTACACGCTGCAGGGCCGGGCCATCCATCCGCCCGTCGGCTGGGAGCGCGGCATCGAGCGCATCGAGTCGTACCTGCGGATGCTCGGCGAGTTGCCGCCCCACTCGGTGCTGGTGTCGTCCAATCCCGGCAGTGAGGTGGGCCACTTCGGTGAGCTGACCGGGAACGCGGCCAAGCAGCGGGGCTGCGTCGGAGTGGTGCTCGACGGCAACCTGCGCGACCTCGACGGCCTGCTCGACATCGGGCTGCAGGTGTTCTACCGGGACCTCTCTCCCCTCAACGCCATCGGCCGCTGGGAGATGGCCGCGTCTCAGGTGCCGGTGACCATCGGCGGCGTCCTGGTGGAGCCGGGCGACCTGATCGTCGCCGGCCGAGACGGTGTGCTGGCCGTTCCCGGTGGCGAGAAGGAGCGGGTGCTCGAACGAGCCGAGTCGATCGACAGTTCCGAGGCGCTGGTGCGCCAGGACATGCGCGACGGCGCCTCGCCGTGGGAAGGGCTGGAGCGTCATGGCCACATCTGAGGGCGGGAGGCCGGTGGGGTCGGAGGCAGGCCGGTGAGCCACGAGCTTGCAGTGCCCCAGATGGGGGTGGTGGAGCAGGTGCTGGTGGTGGAATGGCTCGTCGATGACGGCTCGACCGTGGCGGCCGGGGACCCGGTAGTGGTGATCGACACCGACAAGGCCGAGACCGAGTTGGAGGCGCCCACCTCGGGTCGCCTGACGATCCTGGTGGCCGCCAGCGACGAGGACGAGGTCGCGGTCGGCACTGTCCTGGCAACGATCGCCGAGTCTTCATGAGCGGCCTGTTCTCGCTGGAGGGCGCAGTCGCGGTGGTCACCGGCGCGGCCGGAGGGCTCGGCGCCTCGATAGCCGGGGGGCTGGCCGGCGCGGGTGCCTACGTGGTGTGCGCCGACGCCGCCGAAGGGCCCAATCGGGCGCTGGTACAGGGTCTGGGAGCCGACCGAGCCGAGGCCGTGACCGTGGACGTGTGCGACGAGGCGTCGGTCCAGGACCTCGCGGCGCGGGCCGCGGCCGTGACCGGGAGCATCGATGTGCTGGTCACTTGCGCCGGGATCGGCGGCCGGGGATCGGCGGCCGGCTACGACGACGAGCTCTGGGCCCGGGTGATCGATGTGAACCTCACCGGCAGCTTTCGCACGTGCCGTGCGATCGGTCGTCGCATGGCGGCACAGCGGAAGGGCGGCTCCATCGTCAACATCGCGTCGATCCTGGGAGAGGTCGGGTTCGCGGGCAGCGTGGGGTACCAGGCCTCCAAGGGCGGGGTCGTGCAGATGACCCGCACCCTGGCGGTGGAGTGGGCCCCGCAAAACGTCAGGGTCAACGCCATCTCGCCCGGCCATGTGGCCACGCCGCTGGTGCGCCGCCAGTGGGAGACCGAGCCCGAGCTGAAGGACCACTTCGAGAGCCGCACCCCGCTGGGCCGGCTGGCCGAGCCCTCTGACATGGTGGGCGCGGTGGTCTTCCTGGCCTCACCGGCGTCAGCGATGGTGACCGGCCAGATCCTGGCCGTCGACGGCGGCTACACCGCGCAGTGACCATGGCGCCGCCGGCGATGGACCGGTCAGAGGCTCTGGTCCTGCACCGGACCATGGTGATGATCAGGGTGTTCGAGAGCCGGGTCGAAGAGCTGTTTTCCGCCGGCAAGCTCCCCGGCTTCGTGCACACCTACCTGGGCGAGGAGGCCATCGCGGCCGGTGTGTGCTCGCAGTTGCGCCCCGACGACTACATCACCTCGACCCACCGCGGCCACGGCCACGCCCTGGCCAAGGGGATGGCCCCGGCCGCCCTGATGGCCGAGCTGTACGGCCGGGCCGACGGCGCCTGCCGGGGGCGGGGCGGCTCGATGCACGTCGCCGACTTCTCGCTGGGGATGCTGGGCGCCAACGGCATTGTCGGCGGCGGGTTCGGGATCGCGGCCGGGGCGGCGCTGTCGGCCCGCTACCAGCAGACCGACCGGGTTGCGGTGTGCTTCTTCGGCGACGGCGGGATCAACAAGGGCACATTCCACGAAGCCCTCAACTTCGCCTCGGTGCATCGCCTCGGCGTGGTCTTCGTGTGTGAGAACAACCAGTACGCCCAGTTCACGGCCCGGCAGCGCACCACCTCGGTGGAGGACCTGGCCGCGAGGGCGGGCGCCTACGCCATGGCCGGCGAGACGGTGGACGGCAACGATGTGGGCGCGGTGTCGGCCGCAACGGCGCGTGCGGTGGACCGGGCCCGAGCCGGCTCCGGACCGACACTGCTCAACATGGAGACCTACCGGTTCGGCGGCCACTACGTGGGTGACGCCGAGGTGTACCGCGACGCCGCCGAGGTGGACGAGCACCGCGACCGCGACCCGGTACGGCGCTGGGAGGAGGCGCTGGCCGAGCGAGGCTGGCTGGACGAGGTCGAGCGCGCCGCGGTATGGGAGCAAGCTGCCGGGGTGGTCGGCGACGCCGAGCAGCGGGCCGAGGCCGGCGCCCTGCCCGAGCCCGATTCTGCGCTCGACGACGTCTTCACGCCGACCCGGTCGCCGGCGGTCCGTGCCGGGCCCCCACCGGGCGACACCGCCGGCGCGACCGGCGCCGGCGAGGCCCCTGAGACCCGCCGCATGACCTTCGGCCAGGCCACCGTCGATGCGATGGCCCGGGCCATGAGGGAGGACGATGGGGTGTTCACGCTGGGCGAGGACATCTCGTGGGGCGGCAACTTCGGCCAGTTCCGCGGCCTGGTGGAGGAGTTCGGGCCTCGCCGGGTGATGGACATGCCCATCTCGGAGGCGATCATCGTGGCCGTCGCGGTGGGGGCGGCCACCGCGGGACTCCGTCCGGTGGCGTCGATGAGCTTCGTCGAGTTCACGCTGGGCGCCATGGACGAGATCGTCAACCAGGCGGCGAAGTTCCGGTACATGTTCGGGGGCCAGGTGTCGGTGCCGATGGTGCTGCGAGCCTCCGACGGGGTGTTGCGGTCCTCTGCCGGCCAGCACTCCTCCAGCCTCGAGGGGCTGTTCACCCACCTGCCCGGCCTGAAGGTGGTGGCGCCGTCGAACCCGGCCGACGCCAAGGGCCTGCTGCGCACCGCCATCGACGATCCCGACCCTGTGATCTACCTGGAGCACAAGAAGATCACCGCGCAGCGCGGTCCCGTCCCGCTGGGGGACCATCGGGTGCCGCTGGGCTCTGCGGCGGTGGCTCGGGCGGGCTCCGACGTGACCGTGGTGTCCTACTCGGCGATGGCCCTGAACGCGCTGGCTGCCGCGGCGCAGCTGGCCGAGGAGGGCATCGAGGCCGAGGTGATCGATCTGCGGTCGCTGGTGCCGCTTGACTTCGAGACGGTGCTGGAGTCGGTGGCGCGCACCCGCCGGGTGGTGGTGGCCCACGAGGCCTGGCGGTTCGGCGGCCTCGGCGCCGAGTTGGCCGCCCAACTGCACGCCGAGCTGTTCGGGGAGCTGGAGGCCCCGGTGGCGCGAGTCGGAGCGGCCTCCGCGCCGATCCCGTTCAGCCCGCCGCTGGAGGCAGCGGTCGTACCGGGCCCCGACGCGGTGGCCGCAGCGGTCCGGTCCGTGCTGGCCTGATCGCTGGTTTCGATCGATCTCAGGTGTCGCCGGGTTCGTCGGCCGCAACGACGTCCCAGTCGGTGTGCAGGTCGCCGAAGGCTCGGTGGAAGGTGAGCGCAGTGTCCTCGCAGCGGGACCCGGGTCCGGAGTGGGGCGTTCCGGCCGGGCGGAAGAAGTAGGTCCCCGGCCCGGCGGTGAGCGGTTCGTCCGCATCGTACGGCTGTTCCCGGAGGGTGATCTCGCCGTCGATGACGAAGCACTCCTCGTGGTGGGGATGGCTGTGCCACCCGCCGTCGCCGTGGTCCCACTGGTGGGCTCCGCCCAGCCAGACATCGCCGACGGCGCCCCGCCCCAGACGCTTCATGAACCGGCCCGGCATCTCCGGCACCGGCACCCAGTCCTGACCGGATGGCCGGCTGGGCTCCAGGTCGGCGGGCCGGCCCGCGAAGAACTGGTCGTATCGCACCGGACCCGAGCTCATGAGCAGGGCCGCGCCGTCTTCGGTCGCCCGCAGGCCGCCCACGACCCGGTTCTGCGGCACGTGGAGATAGTCGCCGGTCTCCAGGGCGCAGTCGCCCACCTGGAGGGCCCCCTTGAAGACGAACAGCTCCACCGCCGCCGTGAACGCGCCGGACGCCTCTGATCCCCAGCCTGACCGCAGGCGCAGCAGCCGGGAACTCGACCCCCGCATATCGGTCGACAGGATGCGGGCCTCCAGCGATCCGGTGATGCCGGGGATCGTCATCGGCCGGACGGGCAGCGAGGCGTCGTCCACCCCGGCCAGATGGGTGATCGTCCTGTCTACCAGCGCCGGGTCCATGGAGGTCTCCTGCCCCTTTGGCTGGGGCTCGGCTCCAGGTTCGTCGCCCCGGGCGCCGGGCATCTGATGCTCAGGCGTCGAGAACCTGGAATCCGGCCTCGGCGAGGTCAACGACGGGCGGCAGGGTGGACCACGGGAAGTTGATCCACAGGTCGGTGCGTCTCCACACGTACTCGCAATTGACCAGTGAGTGCGACTTCTCGTACAGCACCGCCGAACGCACCTCGGCGACCTCGTCGAGGCAGTAGTCCCGCACGAGCTTCAGGGTGTGGCCAGTGTCGGCCACGTCGTCGGCAATCAGGATCTTGGACTGCCGGTGGTCGACCAGGTCGAGCTGCGGCGGTAGCACCACCGGCACCTCCAGGCGCTCGCCCACGCCGGTGTAGTACTCACAGTTCATCACGTAGACGTTCTTGACCGACAGCGCGTAGCCCAGCGATCCTGCGCAGAACAGCCCTCCCCGGGCGATGGCAAGGATCATGTCGGGCCGGTACCCGTCGTCGGCCACCATCTGGGCCAGCTCGCGAACGCCTTGCCCGTAGAGCGTCCAGTCCATCTCCTCGCGTGCCGGGTTGTCGTTCACGCCCGCCGTCCTCCTTGCTCGCGATCGGTGCCGTAGTACTACTAGGTCGCGCCGGTTCCCGGTGGGATATTCGCTTGCATGGCTACAGAGATGCGGCGGTGGTCGCGCAGCATCTGCTCGGTGCCCGGGGATTGAAGTTCGCCGTCCTCGACCACCAGGCGGCCGGCGACGATGGTGTGGCTAGCCGACAGCGGGCCGCAGCGCAGCCACGCCTCGACCGGGTCCGACCAAGCACCGGCGAAGGCGATCCCGTCGAGGGGCCACACCGCGATGTCCCCGCAGGCCCCCACCGTCAGCTCACCGATCTCGCCGGCCCGCCCCAGGCACGCGGCCCCGCCC
>VYCW01000130.1 GCA_009843735.1 Acidimicrobiaceae bacterium
CCCGCCGGGGCGTCGGCCTGGCCGTAGTTGTTCTTTCCCCAGCAGGCCATGGTGCCGTCGGTGGCGATCGCGCATGTGTGGTGGTAGCCGGCGTCGAGGGCCTTGTAAGTGCCGGCCGGGGCGCGCCTCTGGCCCTCGAAGTTCCTTCCCCAGCAGTCGATGGTGTCGTCGGTGGCGATCGCGCAGTTGTGGACATCCCCGCTCGCCAGAGCCTTGTAGGTTCCCGCCGGCGGGTTGATATTGCCCCAGTCGGGGTATCCCCAGCACGACAGCGTGTCGTCGGTGGCGATCGCGCAGGAGTGCTCCCAGCCGACATCGATGGCCTTGTAGGTGCCTGTCGGGGATTGTGTCTGCCCCCACGCGTTGTATCCCCAGCATGCCAGCGTGGCGTCGGTGGCGATCGCGCAGCTGTGGCGCTGCCCTACGGCGAAGCTGGTGTAGGTGCCCGCCGGTGGCTCGGTCGTGCCGACGGTGTTGTAGCCGTCGGTGTTGAAACCCCAGCAGGCGATCGTGTCGTCGGTGGCGATCGCGCAGCTGTAGAGGGCTCCCGCCGAGACCGTCTTGTAGGTGCCGGCCGGGGCGTCGAGCTGCCCGTAGTTGTTGGCACCCCAGCAGGTGAGGGTGCCGTCGGCCTCTATCACGCAGGTGTGGTAAGAGCCGCCGGCCAGCCGCGTGGTCCTTTGCCCGATCGCGTCCCAGGGACCCGGCACCGATGCCTGGGCGCGGTTGTGCAGCTTCACGCCGTCGGCGGTGCACACGGCGCCCGGCTGGTCGCAGGCCGCGTCGGCGGGCAGCGCGACGGTGACATCGCCGGGCCCGTCGGGCTGCACGGTGATCGACCAGGTCTGTGTCGAGCCGTCCGTCACCGCGGCCACGCCGGTCACCGTCCCGCCGACCGTCTTCAGCGCGTTGTCCATCAGCGCAGCCGCGGTGACGGGCAGCTCCCGGTCGAAGTTCAGCCTCAAGGTGAACGGGCCCGTGCCGTCGTGCTGGCCGGGAATCTGGCTGAAGTACGCGATCGGCGGGGCCCCCGCCCGCTCGCCCAGCGTTGTTGAGCCGGCGGTGATGCTGGCGTCCACCTCCTCGCCGGCGACCCAGAGGCTGCCGTCGGTCGCCCACCAGTAGCGGCCAGATCCGGCTGTGTGGGGAACCAGGCTCTCGCTGGCTATGAACTCGGCGTCGCCCAGGGTGAGCGTGAAGTCCGTATCGGTAGCGCGGTCCATGGCCAGGAAGAGACCTCCCGCCAACTGCACGATCAACATCACCCGCATCGAGGTGTCGCCCAACGTGAGCCCTCGATTTGATAGTTCCCCCAGCCCCGCCCATCTCGAGTAGCCCGTCCCCGGCGGCGACGAACCGTCGGCTGCCACCGTGAGCGTCGCCGACCACACCACCGAGGCCGCGTCCGCGTAGGCCGGTCCGCTGTTCTCGGCGGGTTGGCCGGACGGATCCGTCAACTTCAGGTCAGTCACCTTGATGGGCTCCAGCGTCGCCTCGGCCGCCGTGCCGGTGACCACCGGGCTCCACTTGCTGTTGGGGCCGCTGAAGCGGGCCCGCACCTGCACCTTGTAAGACTGGCCGGGCCAGAGCCCTGAGATCGTCAACTCGTTGTCGACGGGGAACGCGTTCCAGTCGGTGTCGCTGATCTTCTTGAAGTTCTGGCCGACAGGTGCCCACTTCACCCGGTAGTCGACTGGGCCGTTTGGATGGGGATCCCAGCTGATGTGAAGCTCTCCGGGCGCGTCGCCCGCCTCCACGCTCAACCCGGTCACCGCCTCGGGCCGAGTGACCAGGGCCGCGCCCGCAGGCACAACCGAGGCGGCCACCATCCCGAAGCCGGCTAGCGCAGCCACCAGAGCGACCGGCAGCCGCGCCGCCATCGACCGGCGCCGCTTCGGCCGCCTCGGACTCTGGCGAGGCACAAGGCTTGGCCGGCCAGGCAATCGCACGACTCCTCGATGGCAGGACGGGCTCCGGTCGCTAGTGCTGACCAGCCCGCAGGGTCAGCCATTCAATTGTAGTTGAAACAACAAGTCTCCGCCAGGCTGTCATTCTTGCCGGCTTCGTGTATTGGAATGCCGTTCACTGAGTGCATGAGTACGATCGCTTGCCTGTGAGCCAGGTGGGCGACGCACGAGGCGGTATCCGTGTGCTCCTCCTGGACTACGGCGGCGTGTGCACCCCGAGCACCAGGGAGTTCCTTGCCGCGCAAGACCAGGACGGGTGTCCCTCCTTGGTTGCGGCGCAGGACGCGACGCGACCGGAATGTCGTTCGGTCGTGGCCCGGGCACGGGCGGCCGGGATCTGCGTTGCCATCATCAGCAACGAGATCGACCGGTCCTGGGCAGCGTCGGTGCCGCTTCTAGCTGAGGTCGACCACGTCATCGCGTGCTCCGACAACGGTCTGCTCAAGCCGGATCGCCGTGCCTACCAACGGGCGCTCATGGTGACGGGCAGCTCAGCCGATCAGGTCCTCTTCGTCGATGATGAGCCCGAGAACGTGGCCGGGGCCCGTGCTGTTGGTATCGAAGCGCTGCTTTTCGATGTCGATCGGGCCGGGGACTGCTGGGCCGAGATTGCGGACCGAGTCATAGGGCCCTGAGGGCAAGCGGCCGGCTCGTCACGAACTGCCGTGCGCGACCAGCCGCACCTCTCCCAGCTTGGGGGATCGGGCTGTGTACAGGCCTCCGGCCGTGACGTCGAACGGGGCGGTCAACCCGCCCGTGAACACCAACTGGCCGCCTTCGATGCGTTCACCCTCGTCGGCGAGTGATCGAGCGAGCCATGCCACCGCTTCTGCCGGTGAGCCCATCGCTGCACTCCCCTTCCCGCGTCTCGTGGTGGTCTCGTCGGAGAATTCGACAGTGGCGTCGGCGACGTCTTGCTGGTCTGCGAAGCCCTCGGTTGTCGGGGTGTTGATGACGACTCCGCTCGACGACGAGTTGTCTGCGGTGTTGTCGAGCCAGGTGAAGTCATACGACGCCCACCGCGGATGCACCACCTCGATGCCCAGTGCCCAGCCGGCGGCCAGCGAGAGGACATCGCCAGCGGTCGCTGAGGGGCCCTCGATCGGCTCCGCCGCGACGAACACGATTTCGGGCTCGGCCTTCGGGTGGCGGAGGCGGCCGAGGTCGAGCCGCCCGTCGAGCACCTGAGACCGCCAGAGGGTCCCCCAGTTCGGGCGGGCGATGTTGAGCGCCTCACGCATCGCCTTCGATGTCCACCCGAGCTTGTAGCCAATGAGGGTGTCGCCGTCATCAAGGCGCAGGGCGTCTCGCCGGCGCGCGATCGCTCGGGCGTCGGCCCACGTCAGGCCGTCGATCCTCGCCGATGGAAGCTCGCACGAGCCGCCGTCGAATTCGGCCCGGCGCAGCTCGCGGGCGATCACATCCACCGTGGCGTCGTCGATCATGGTTCCAGTCCAAGGGTGACCGCGATGTCGCGCCAAGCCTGCGGGGCGTTGGCGATGTCGAACCACCTGCCGTCGAGTCCGGCACCGATCGCAGCCTCGACGTTTAGAGGTTGGTCGTCGACGAACAGCACCCGTTCGGGCGGGGCCGAGACGATCTCGATGGCCCGCTCGTAGGCCCGCGGATCAGGCTTGAAGACGTTCGTGTCGGAGCAGTCGATGATGTGGTCAACGTCTTGGAGGAACTCGACGCCGCGCTCCCATTCACGGCCGTGAAAGGCGCGCAGGTCGTTCGACAGGACCGAGACGCCGATGCCCGCGGCCCGGGCTCGGCCCGCGACGGCTGCTGCTCCCGGACGAACGAGCTCCGAGCGCGGCGGGTCGAACATCAGCCGCATGTAGGCCGTCAGGGACAGTTCGATGCCTGCCAAGTCCCCGAGCTCGGCGGCACGGTTGGTCCAGTAGTCACGTTCCGTCAGGCCGTTCCCGGCAATCATGGCCCGCCAGGCGGGGTCGGTGGAGGGGTCCAGGGGCCCCATCCAGGTCAGGCTTCCCGGCGGGAGTCCGAGCCGGTTCTCGGTTACATGGTGCAGCTCCACGGGGTTGAGGAGGCACACGCCGCCGAAGTCGAGCAGCAGGACGTCGTAA
>VYCW01000001.1 GCA_009843735.1 Acidimicrobiaceae bacterium
GCGTGCAGACCCACGCCTGGATCGAGGCGGCCCTGCCCGGATGGGGCTGGTGGGCGCTCGACCCGACCAACGGAGGCGAGGTCGGCGAACGCCATGTGGTGATCGGCCGGGGGCGCGACTACGGCGACGTGCCGCCGGTGCGGGGCGCCTTCACTGGATCGGGAACCGCGGAGGTGGACGCGGAGGTGGTGATCGGAAGGCAGGTCGACGGGCAGTTGAGCCCGGTGGACGGCCGGGGCCCGGCCCGTTCAGAGGTCGCCGCGCCGCCGGCCCCGAACTGGCGGCACCAGCAGAGCCAGCAACAGCAGTGAGTCCCTCGACCGGCTCCGGCCGGTAGGGCGCTCAGCACCGGGCCAAGTGGGCCATCTCGCTCGCGAGTTGCGGCAGGGCCGGCCGGACGTACGCAGGGTCGAGATCGGCGTACACGGCGTGCACGTTCACCACCAGCCGCTCGCTGTCGATCCACTCGCCGAACTCGCCCAGGTCGATGTCACGGGCGGCGTCCGCGGCCTCCATTCCCGCATCTCGACGCTGGGCCGCCTCCCGCTGCACGAAGGTCAGGTAGTCCCGGACCATCGCCGCGCCTCGCTTGTCGACGACCGGCCCATGCCCGGGCACCACCACCTCCACATCGAGTCCGAGGATCAGGTCGCAGGCCCGGACCCAGTTGTCGACCGGGCCCTCCCAGACGATGGGTGTGCCGTGGATGAACAGGATGTCGCCGGTGAAGACCGCCCGGGCGTCGGGCACGTGGACCAGCAGATCGCCCCGCGTGTGGGCCGGCCCCACATCGATCAGCTCCACCTCGCGCCCGCCGACGGTGAGGTCCAGCCGACCCGAGAACACCCTGGTCGGAGGAGTGGCCACGATGCCGCCGAAGTCGAAGGAGCCGAACGCGGCCCGCATGTAGTCGTTCACGACCGGGTCGCCGAAGTCGGCGGCCACCATTGCCTTCAGAGCCGCCGCCGGCACCTCCGAGAACTCCTCGAGGCAGGCCTCGGTGGCCACGATCTCGGCGCCCTCAACCAGCTGGTTGCCGTAGCAGTGGTCGCCGTTGGCGTGGGTGTTCACCAGGGTCTCGATCGGCCGGGTGGCCGTGATGGCGTCCATGCTCTCCAACATCGCCCGGGTCAGCGGCAGGTCGAACAGCGTGTCGACGAGCAGGGACCTGCCCTCCCCGGCGACGAGCCCCGCGTTGCTCCATCCCCAGCCACCGTCGGGCTGCAGGTACGCCCAGATCCCGTCGCCGATCTCGGCCAGCCCGTGGTCGAACCCGATTCCAGCCATCGTGACGCCTCCCTCCAAGGCGATGCTATGTCACCGCGGCGAAGGGCCTGTTACCTGGCTTTCGAGCCGCCCCGGGCCCAGAGCTGGCAGGCCAGCGCTAGCGCGGTGTAGATCAGGTACGCAACGCCGATCGGCATCACCGAGCCGTCGATGGCCCGGTCGGTGAACGAGGCCAGCAGCGAGCCCAGCATCCAGGTGCTGACCCCGATCGCCGACGCGGCCGTGCCGGCCATCTCTCCCATCGGTTCCATGGCCAAGGAGACCCCGGACGGGAACACCGCCACGTGAATGGCGTTGGCCAGGCTGAACAGCACCAGCCACACCCCGAACGGAGGCAGCCCGCCAGCCGCGACCGTTACTGCGAACAACACGGCCGACACCGCCGCGAACGCGCTGCCCGCGCCCAGCGTCAGTCGACGGGCGTGTATCCGGTGCAGTAGACGGTTGCTGCTCAGAGCAACGACTGCCGCCACCACGCCTGCCACCGTGAAGTAAGGCACGAACCAGCTCGAGCGGTCGTACACGTCGCTGAGTATCAGCTCGGTGCTGCCCAGGTACGCCAGGAAGGCCCCGAAGCCGAACGTGACCATGAGCGTGTAGCCCAGAGCGGTGCGGTTGGCGATCACGAACCGGAAGCCCGCCAGCATCGGCCCCAGCCGCAGCGGCCGGCGATGGGCAGGGTCAAGGGTCTCGTCGAGGCGCAGTATCCACGCCACAGCCGCCAGCGAGGTCACCACCCCGAAGGCCATCACCCAGCGCCATGAGCCGATCACGACCAAGGCCTTGCCGATGCCCGGTGCGGTGATCGGCGCGATGAAGAAGACCGTCTGGATGAGCGTCATCACCCGAGCCATGGCCGTGCCGGCGAAGCGGTCGCGCACGATCGCCTGCGTCAGGACCCGGGGGCCCGCGGCGGCAAACCCCCACACGAAGCGGGCGGTGTACAGAACGCCGAGCGACGGGGCCAGCGCTGCCGCCAGCGCAGCCGCGGCTTACATCAGCAAGCCTCCGGCGAGCGTCGGCTTGCGCCCCGCTGCGTCGGCGATGGGGCCGTAGAACAGGTGCCCGACCCCCGCACCCATCAGGAACAGGGTCACGGTGAGCGACAGCCGGGTGGAGTCGTCGTCGAGGCCGAAGGCGGGACGCATCTCCGCGAACGCCGGCAAGGTGATGTCGATCGCCATTGCCGACAGGGCGGTCAGCACTCCCATGAGGAGCACGAACTCCCGCTCGCTCATCCGGCGCAGTGGCTCGCTCACGGCGACGCGTCGGCGCGGGCCCAGAACTGGCAGGCCAGCGCTATCAGGCTGTAGACGAGATAGGCGACGCTGATCGGCATGACGGTGTCCTCGATGGCCCGGTCGGTGAAGGAGGCCAGCAGCGCCCCCAGCATCGACGTGCTGAAGACGATCACCGACGAGGCCGTGCCCGCCAGCTTTCCCATCGGCTCCAGCGCGAGGCTGATGCAGGTCGGGAAGAACGCCGTGTGGCAGCAATTCGCGATGCTGAACAGCGCCAGCCACAACAGGAGGGGAGGGACGCCGTCGCCGGCGACGGCGACGCCCAGCAGCGCCGCCGACACCGCCGAGTAGAGGGTCCCCGCTCCGAGCGCGACCCGTCTCGCCTCGATCGAGCGCAGCACGCGATTGACGCCCACGGCGGTCAGCGCCGCGGCCACGCTCATGGCGGTGAAGTACGGAACGAACCACTCCGGCCGGCCGTAAACGGCCGAGAAGATCAGCTCTGTGCTGGCCAGGAACGAGTAGAACGCCGCGAACACGAAGGTGTTGGCCAGCATGTAGCCGGTGGCGGTGCGGTTGCGGAGCACGGTGCGGAAACCGACGAGCACGGCGCCGAGCCGCAGCGGCCGGCGGTCCTGCGGAGCGAGGCTCTCGGCCAAGCGCACCGACCACACGAGCGCGACCAGCCCGGTGAACACCCCGAAGGCCATCACCCAGCGCCACGAGCCGAACTCCACCAGGCCCTTCCCGATGACCGGGGCCACGATCGGCCCGATGAAGAATACGGCTTGGACCAGGGTCATGACGCGGGCCATGGCTGTGCCGGTGAAGCGGTCCCGGACGATGGTCTGGGACAGGGTGCGCGGCCCGGCGGCTGCCAGCCCCCAGGCGAAGCGGCTGGCGTACACCACCGGCAGCGACGGCGCCAGTGCGGCCGCCATGGCGGCCACTGCATACATGACCGTGCTGGCCAACACCACCCGTTTGCGCCCGACCGCGTCGGAGATCGGCCCGTAGAACAGCGTGCCCACGGCCACGCCCATGAAGAACAGGGTCATCGTCAGGGCCAGGCTGGTGGAGTCCTCGGCGAGGCCGAACGCGGTCCGCATCTCTTCGAAGGCGGGCAGCAGCATGTCGATGGCCAGGGCGACCATGGCGCTCAGCAGCGCCACGTACAGGATGAACTCCTTGCGCCCCATGCGGTCTTCCGGGCCATTCACGGCGGGGAGTCTGCCCCAAGGGCCGTCAACAGCCCGCTACGGGCCGGGTCTCGCTCGCAGCCGCCCTGCCACGTGCTGGCGGGTTAGGGTGCGGCCACCTACGGGCTGGCCGAGTCCAGAAGGGAGACGACGATGACGACCGTGAGGCCCAACCTCCCCGGACGGCTGGGCGACCCCGACATGACCCTGGCCACGGACCCTCGCTCCGACCCCCGCATGGTGGCGGTCCTGGAGCCGCTGGGCATGGCCGGGCGGGCCGACC
>VYCW01000114.1 GCA_009843735.1 Acidimicrobiaceae bacterium
GACTCGCCGCCACCCCCCGGCCTGACTTGAGCGGGCTCCCCCGGCCGGCGGGTCCGGCCTGGCCTGAGCGGGTCGTTCCGGCCGGCGGGTCGGGCAGCTACCAGCGGTGGAGGGCTTTGCGGATCCTGGCGATGCCTTTGTCGTCGACCGGCGTGGGTACCGAGACGAAGGTGGTGCGGCAGCGCTTGTGGGCGCTGAGCCGCAGCGTCCGGGCCGTGGTCCGCTTGCCGGCGTCGCGGGCCCGGAATCGGGCCAACCGGCTGTGCGGGCTGGTGGTGACCGCCCCGATCCGGCGGACGTTCTGCATGCCGGGACGCACCCGGTGCTCGTCGTCGAACACGAAGGCCACGCCCGGCACCATCACCCGCTCCAGCCAGCCCTTCAGAGTGGCGGGCACGTTGAACGCCATGGTCGGGTAGCAGAACAGCAGCGCCTGGGCGGCCTGAAGCCTGCTGGCCGAGTCGCGCACATCGTCGGAAATCACTGGATGCTCGCTGTGGTAGGCGACCCGCTCGGCCGCCGACATCACCGGGTTGAAGTCGTGAACCGCCAGCAGGTCCACCTCGTGGCGACCGGCGTGCAACTCTTCGACCGCCTCAACCACCAGGCGGTGGTCGGCGTCATCCGGGCTGTAGCCGTCGAGCAGTAGAACGCGCATCACTCACCGGTCTGGTCACGGTCTGGTGGCGGTACTGTATGGTCGCCGCTGCCATTGGCAACCATCCGCAATGTTCGCCATTAGGGGAGGACGGATCTGGTGACGACCGTGACCACCAACGGAGCGCTGTCCTTCGACGGGATCGGCATGATCTTCCCCGACGGCACCGAGGCGCTGCAAGAGATCACGTTCTCGATCGACAGGGGTGAGTTCATCACCGTCGTCGGACCCTCGGGCTGCGGCAAGTCGACCCTGCTGCGGATCGCCTCGGGCCTGCTAGAGCCCACCGCGGGCAGCGTCGAGGTCGACCGCGAGCGTCTCGGCTACGTGTTCCAGGACGCCACCCTGTTGCCCTGGCGGACGGTGCGCCAGAACATCGAGCTGCTGGCCGAATTGCACGGGTTCGACTCCGCCGAGCGCAAGCGGCTCTCAACCGCGGCGATCGACCTCGTCGGTCTGCAGGGATTCGAGAACCACTACCCGAAGTCGCTGTCGGGCGGCATGAAGATGCGCACCTCACTGGCCCGCACGCTGACCCTCAAACCGCCGGTGTTCCTGTTCGACGAGCCCTTCGGTGCCGTCGATGAGATCACCCGGGAGCATCTCAACGAGGAGACTCAGCGACTGTTCCAATCCGAGGGGTTCGCTGGGCTGTTCATCACCCACTCCATCAGTGAGGCGGTGTTCATGAGCACCAAGGTGTACGTCATGTCGGCCCGACCGGGACGGATCGTGGCCCGGTTCGACGTCCCGTTCAGCTATCCCCGCCCGCCCGAGCTGCGTTTCGACCCGGAGTTCGCCAAGCTTAGCGGCGAGGTCTCGTTGGCATTGAGAGGTTCCCACTCATGACGACAGCTCCCGAAACAGTCGGCACCGCTGCGGCCACCGAGTCGGCGGCCCCGCCCGACGGCGCCGATCAGCACGGTTCGCCGGCACCGCTGGCCGACGACCCGCCGCGGGCGGCTACCCGCACCCAGTCGCCGGCGGTCGTGCTGGCCCGAGTCGTGCTGCCGCCCGTGATTCTGGGCGGGCTGCTCATCTCCCTGTGGTACTACCTCTCCTACGGCGTGCTCGAGCCGAGGCGCCGGTTCCTGCTGCCGAGCCCCCACGAGGTCCTCAACGTCGGCTTCCTGGAATGGGACCGGTTCCAGGTGATCCTCAGGGCGCTGTGGTCGAGCATGCAGGTGGCCATGATCGGTCTGGCTCTGGCCATCGCCATCGGGGTGTTCCTGGCCACGATGATGAGCCAGACCAAGCTGGTGGAGCGGGCCGTGTTCCCCTTCATGGTCACGGTGCAGGCCATCCCGATCCTGGCCATCGTCCCGCTGATCGGCTTCTGGTGGGGCTACGGCCAGCCGTCGCGGCTGATCGTGTGCATCATCATCTCGTTCTTCCCGATCGGGCTGAACACGCTCTTCGGCTTGCAGTCGGCGGAGCGCGAGATGCACGACCTTTTCACCCTGCACCAGGCCGGCCGCCTGACCCGGCTGCGGAAGCTGATGTTCCCGGCCGCGCTGCCCGCCATCTTCGCCGGGCTTCGCATCTCGGCCGGGCTGTCGGTCATCGGCGCCATCGTCGGCGACTTCTTCTTCGTCCGGGGCGAGGCCGGCATCGGGCAGCGGCTCCAGACCTACGCCTACGACCTCCGCAGCGAGGAGCTGCTGGCCGCGGTGATGATGTCATCGGCGCTGGGCGTGGCCGTGTTCTGGGTATTCGGCTATATCCGGAAGCTGGCCATCGGCAAATGGTATGAGGCGGCCGAGATAGGCAACTGACATCTCGGGCGGCTGCGCCCGCTTTGTATACCGGACGCCTGCATCGCTAGCTTCACCCTGATCGGCGCCATTCGCGCGCCATTCGCGCAGTCCCTAAAGGAGGAATGCCAACGTGAGCAAGAGAACCTGGATACGCATCGCTGCCGTATCGCTGGCCTTCGGCCTGGTGGCCGCGGCCTGCGGTGACGATGGCGACGACGCCCCAGCACCGGCCACGGACGCCGCGCCGGCGACCACGGCCGCGCCGACCGAGGAGGCTGCCGCTCCGGATGAGCCGGACGCCGCGCCCGCGGTCGACGACGACGAGCCGGCCCCCACGACGACTGCAGTGCCTGTGGTCGAGGGCGAGCTGGCCGGGGTCTGCCCGTCGCCCCTGGTGGTTCAGACGGACTGGTTCCCTGAGTCCGAGCATGGTGCGATGTATGAGCTGGTCGGTGAGGGCTACACCGTTGACGGCGACAATGGCATCGTCCGCGGCCCGATGGTGCTCGGCGGCACCGATCTGGGCATCGAGTGGGAGGTCCGCGCCGGCGGTCCGTTCCTTGGCGGGTCCTCCGTGTCGGAGATCATGGCTCTGGACGACTCGATCCACCTGGGATACGCCTCGACCGACCAGCAGGTCAACCACTGGGACGTGACCCAGCTGGTGTCGGTGGTGGCGCCCCTGGAGCGCAACCCGCAGATGGTGATGTGGGATCCGGAGGTCTATCCCAACCTGAGCGGCATCCGTGAGATCGGTGAGCGCGGCATCGTCGTGCAGGTCTTCGCGGGCGGCACGTTCCCCGACGTGTTCATCGCCCAGGGCATCTGGTCCGAAGACCAGGTCGACAAGGGCTACACCGGCTCTCCGGCTCGGTTCATCGCCGACGGCGACATCGCCCAGCAGGGCTTCGCCTCGGCCGAGCCGTACCAGTACGAGTTCGTGCACACCGACTATGGCCGTCCGGTGGCCTTCGAGCTGCTGCACGACGCCGGGTTCGAGATCTACTCTCAGACCATCGGCGTGCGCAACGGCCAGATCGAGGAGATGCGCGGATGCCTGGAGCGGCTGGTGCCGATCATCCAGCAGGCGTCGGTCGACTTCGCCAACAGCCCGGATCGGGCCAACGCGATCATCATCGACGCGGTCGTGACCTTCGACACGTGGTGGACCTACTCGCCCGAGCTGGCCGCGTTCTCGGTCCAAGCCCAGCGCGACTTCGGTCTCGTCGGCGACGGTCCCGACAACACTGCGGGCAACATGGAGGGCTCTCGCTACGAGAAGATCTACAACGACATGGTGAACGCGGGCATGGAGGGCATCGATCCCGACCTGACCTACGACATGTTGTTCACCAACGAGTTCATCGACCCCAACATCAGCCACGGCTTCGGTGACGCCGACATGGTCTCGCCGTTGGCTGAGGCGGTTGCGGCTGGTCTTGGTGGGGTTTGTCCGTCGCCGTTG
>VYCW01000034.1 GCA_009843735.1 Acidimicrobiaceae bacterium
CACCAGTGTACCCTAGCGCGGCCCGATTGTCAAGTCAAGTCTATAACTCCCCAACTCAAGCTCCCGACCCCAACGCCGTGACCCGTCGACTCCCAACGCTAGACACCTGGTCGCCTACCCACTCGCCGAGCCCCGGATTCCTCAGCCGGCGGCGATTAGCGCGACGGCCACCAGTGCGATGCCGAGCCCGAGCAGCTGGACCTTGAGCAGCCGCTCGCGGAACACGACCCATGCCCAGAACACCGTCGCGGCCGGGAAGAGCGAGTTGAGAACGGCTGCCACCGAGGTGGACCCCACCCGCGTCGCAGTCAGGAACATCGTGTTGCCAGCGGTAACCAGCACCGCGATGGCGATGACAAGCGGCCAAGTGCCGCCGGACATCGACGGCGTGAGCCGCTTCGCGCCCATGATCGCCACCAGCACGACGAGACCAGATCCTCGAGCGGCCACGATCGGCCACAAGCCGCTGTCCTCAGCGGAATGGGCGAGGCACACGAACAACAGGCCGATCCCGGCTGCGCCCCCCAGCCCGTAGAGCACGCTGGATCCGACGGTGCCGCGCTGCTCGGAACGCGCGATGCTCACCAGCCCGATCGCTACCAATCCGAGCAGGACCCCTGCGGTCGCGGCCGGTGACAGGGCATCGTCGCCGGAGAGCGACTCGACGATCACCGGCAGCGAAGCCGCTCCGACGCCGGCCACGGGAGCCGCGATGCTGACCCGCGTGCGGGCGTAGCCGGCATACAGCGCCACGAGCCCGAGCGCTAGCGCCACCCCGCCGAGCGCCCCCCATGCCATGTCGGCGACCGTGAGCTCGCCAACCGCTATCAGCGCGGCGACGAACGCCAGGAGAAAGCCCACAAGGGTCGAGGTTGCGGTCACGACAACCGGGTTGGCTCGCCGGCTGGCCAGCCCGCCCAGGAAGTCCGATGTCCCCACCGAGACAGCGGACAGCAGCCCCAACAGCACCGTCACGGCGACATCACGCCGCGAGTCTGGCTGACAGGCCGCTTGGCTGCCGATACGCGAGGCGGGCGCGGCCACAGCTTCTACCCCGGTGGATTGGTCCGGCGCGTACCCTCGGACCATGCCCCGGCTGTTCGTCGCCGTCTGGCCGCCCGACGATGTCGTACGTGAACTGGCCGCGATGCCCCGGCCCGAAGTCGACGGCCTGCGCTGGACCAAGCCGGAGCGGCTGCACATCACCCTGCGGTTCCTGGGCCAGTGCGGCGAGGAGGCGGCGACCGGGGCGTTACGCCAAGTCAGCTTCGCGCCCGTCACGGTGAAGCTGGGACCGGCGCTCAAACGCCTGGGGCGCGGCGTCGTAATGCTGCCGGCGAGCGGCGTGGACGGCCTCGCAGCGGCGGTGACGGACGCGACCAGCCACATCGGCCAGCCCCCGCCGAATCGGCGCTTCACCGGTCACATGACGGTGGCCCGCTTCCGGCGCGACCCGCCGCCGGGGCAATGGCCGCCTGCAGGGCTGCCCACCATCGACGCCTCATTCACCGCCTCGGAGATGACTCTGGTGCGGGTGGAGCCGTCCGGCTTCTACGTGAACGTGGAGCGCTTCGAGCCGCGCTGACGCCTTAGCAGCACCGTTGATCGAGAAGCCGGGGGTTCAGTCGAGCAGGGCGTCCCGGCGGGCTCCGCGCCGTGCCGACACGTCGACATGTTGAGCGGAGACCGAATTCAGTCGAGCAGGGCGTCGGAGCGGACTCTCCGCCGCTCGGCCTCCTCGTGGGCGGGAAGCACCCGGCCGAAGAGTTGGCGGGTGCGCTCGACCCGGCCGATCACTCCCGGCTCCAGGGTGTAGGCGAAGATGGCCGCATGGCGGGGCCGGGATCCGGCGCCCACTCGAGTGACCCGGTGCAGTGAGTGACGGCCTCGGAATATCTGCAGGTCGCCGGGCCGCAGCTCCAAGGTGCGCACACCCTGGCGGCCGCCGCTGAGCACCTCGGCGATGGCGTCGAAGCCCTCGTCGGCGGCGGAGCGGATCTGGGGGACGTACTCGAACAGTCCGCCGTCGTCACCGGGCTGCACGAGCACGGTCACCGCGAAGTCGTTGGTGTCGAAGTGCCAGGTGAACTGCTGGCCCGGATCGCAGATGTTGGCGGTGAGCCCGGCCAACGGGTCGTCGTAGCAGTACAGGGCACTGATCTCGAGGCAGTCGGCGATGAAGCGGACCACTTCCGGCGCCCGGAACAGCGTGTCGGTGACGCACCCGGACTCCCAGGCATCGCCCGGAATGAAGCCGCTGGAGCGCTCGATGAAGGTGTTGACCGGATGGTCGGGCGGGTAGTCCGGGTTGACGGCCGTGTGGAAGTACGGGTTCATCACCTGCGTCGAGTAGTGGGTGGCGTGCTTGCGCTCCAGGATCTCGTCGTTCAGTTGAGCCACCGCCTCGGGCCGAACGAAGCCGCCCAGCACGGCGCAGCCCTCCGAGCGAAGCCCGGCCCGGGCCGCGTCCACTGCGGCCACATAGGCGGCCGAGGCCGGTTCGTGGATCGGGAACGCCTGAAGGTCGACCAGTTCGGTCAGGTCGATCGGGGCCGCATGGTGCATCAGTCCTCCTTCCCGGTCACTTCTCCCAGTGGGGAGTCCAGTCGCCTTCTAGCCGCATCGACATCCCGGCGTCGTCCTCTATGCGCCGGGCCACGCTCATCTCGCCGGCGTCGAGACCGTAACGCTGCGCCGCCCGCTCGAAGGCGTGGCGGGCCGCCGAAGTCACCGGCAGGTCAGCGTCCACGTTGGACTCGAGGTCGGCCAGCAGACCCAGGTCCTTGACACACAACGCGAGCGGGAACGACGGGTCGTAGTGGCCGGCGAAGATGCTGGGAGCGTCGTGGCGGGCGACGAAGCTGTCGCCGACGCTGTCGAGGATCGCTCGCCACAGCGTGTCCAGCTCCACGCCGTTGGCCAGTCCCACCGCGAACCCCTCCCCCAGCGCGGCCGCGGCCGCGAACCAGAGCTGGTTGGTGACGAGCTTGACCACATTGCCGGAACCGAGGGGCCCGCACTCGATGACGGTCCCGAGATGCTCCAGGATCGGCCGGACCGAGGCCACCACCTCCGGCTCACCGCCCGCGAACAGGGTGAGCTCGCCCTGGCGGGCACCGTCGACCGCGCCGGTGACCGGCGAGTCGACCACCGCCACCCCGCCGGGCGCGGCGCCGGCGAGTTCCAGCACCAGCTCGCGGCTGCTGGTGCTGAGATCGACCCACACCGAACCCGGACTCATCTCGCCGAGCGCGCCACCGCGGCCGGCCATCACCGCCTCCACCTGAGGAGGCCCGGGCAGCGCCGTCATGAACAGGTCCGCACCGCGGGCACAGTCACTGGCCGACCCGGCGGCAACCGCGCCGGCCTCCACCGCCGCAGCCACCGCGACCGCGTCCAGGTCGTAGGCGGTCACCTGGTAGCCACCGGCCGCCAGCCGCCGGCACATCGGCCCGCCCATGGTCCCGAGCCCGACGAAGCCGAGCCTCGGTCCGGTCCCGCCCGGCCCCGATGCTGTGTCCGCGCCGTTCATGGAGCCGGGAATCTAGCCCAGGAGCTCTTCGCTGAACGGGTAGGCGGACAGGACCTCGGCGCCGGTCTCGGTGATCAGGACCTGTTCCTCGAGCTTCACGGCCTCGGCCCCGCCGGCCGGAGCGACCAGGCTCTCCACGCACAGGACCATGCCCGGTTCGACGACGCCGCCGTAGCCGTCGGCACCGAACAGTTCCCGGTTAAGAACCAGCGGGTACTCGTTGCTGACTCCCAAGCCGTGGAGCACGACCGCGTTGCCGGGCGGGAAGTGCAGGTCTCCCGGGGGGCGATGGGCCCGCTCGGAGACCTCGGCGAACGTCATCCCGGGCTGGAGCATCTCAATGTTGCGCTGCACCTGCTCGTACGCGGCCCCGTACATCGTTCGCTGCTCGCCGGTGGCGCGGGCATCGCCGGCCAGCCACGTGCGGGAGATGTCGACCGCGTAGCCGCCCACCCCGATGTGGTCGGTGTCGAAGGCCACGAGGTCGCCGTCGCCGATGACCCGGTCCGAGCACTCCTGGAACCAGGGGTTGGTGCGGGGTCCGGAGCTCAGCAGCCGGGTCTCGAACCAGCCGCCGCCCTCAGCGATCGCGGTGTGGTGCATGACGGCCCACAGCTCCTGCTCGGTCATCGGTGGCTCGAGCGCGGCCTCCATGGCGCCGATGGCTCGCTCGCAGGCAGCCAGCGCAAGCCGCATGGCCTCGATCTCGTCGGCGCTCTTGATGACCCGGGCCAGGTTGGCGACCTCGCCGCCGTCGACCACCTCCACGCCGAGCCGCTCGAGGGCGCGCAGCCCGTAGGGGTCGAGCCGGTCGACCGCGAGCCGCTTGGCCCGGGATCCGCGCCCCCGGCCCGCACCGAGCAGGCCGGCCACCTCGGCGGCCCAGCGAGCGGCGTACTCCTCGGTCCGAGAACCGGTGAAGAAGTGGAACCAGCTAACCGCCTCGCGGGCCTCGCCCACTGCCGGATGGCCTTCGGAGAGGTGCTCGCACGCCTTGAAGTCGAACAGCGTGACCCGCCCCTCCGCGGGCACGAACGCGTAGCGGCACGGGACGTGCAGGACGTACACGTCCATGTTGGAGGTGCCGGTGGCGTAGCGGATGTTGTTGGGGTCGTAGAACAGCCCGCCGTCGCAGCCGTGGGCCACCAGCTGAGCCTGCAGCCGGTCCAGCCGGTCCAGCTCCATCGCTACACGGGCGGCGTCGCCCGCCCGGCCCTCACCGGAGGGACCACCAGGATGTGCTTCGGGACTCATGGGCTCCGCCTCAGACGAGTTCGAGGGGGTACTTGGAGAGGCATACGTTGCCGGTTTCGGTGATCAGGACCTGCTCCTCCAGCTTGACGCCCTCCCCACCGGACTTGGGTCCCACGAAGGCCTCGACGCACATGACCGTGCCGGGCCTGAGCTCGGCGTCGTAGCCCGTCCTTCCCCACCGCTCGCGGGTGAACACCGACGGGTACTCGTCGCACAAGCCCACCCCGTGCGACAGCACCGTGTAGCAGTTGTAGTCGTCCAGCGACGGGTACCACGAGCGCTCGACGATCTCGCTCACCGAGGCGCCCGGCTGGTGCAGTTCCATGTTGCGCTCGATCTGTTCGGCTGCCAGCGACCACACATCGTGCTGGGCCGACGTCGGGCGCCCGCCGCCGCACAGCCAGGTCCGCGAGATGTCCACGCAGGCGCCGTAGGCGCAGATCATGTCGGTGTCGAAGCCCATCAGCTCGCCGGACTGCACCCGGCGGCTGCTGGCCTCCTGGTACCACGGGTTAGTGCGCGGCCCCGACGCCAGCAGCCGGGTCTCTATCCACTCGCCGTAGCGGGCGTAGTTGCCGGCCTGGAGCACCGCCCACAGTCCCATCTCGGTGACGCCGGGCTCGAAGGCTGCTCTCATGTCGGCGATGGCCGCCTCGCAGGCATGGACCGCGCATCGCATGGCCGCGATCTCCTCGGAGGACTTGACCACCCGGGCCTCCTCCATAAGCTCCCCGGCGTCGACGAGGTGCACGCCGTGGCGCTCAAGGGCCCGAACGCCGGCAATGTCGATCCGGTCGATCGCCAGCCGGCGGTCGCCGCGGCCGTGCTCGGCCAGCAAGTCCACGATCTCCTGCGCCCATTCGGCTGCGACCTCCTCAGCCCGGGCGCCCGCGTAGAAGTACACGTAGGACAGGCCCGGCCGGATCTCGTCCACGACCTCGGAATGGGTGTCGAGGAACTCGCCCTTGGAGAACTCGAACAGCACCACCGGGCCGTCGGTGGCCACAAACGCGTAGCGCACCGCGTTGTGCATCGTCCAGATCGACATGTTGGTGGTGTCGGTGGCGTAGCGGACGTTCAGCGGGTCGTAGAGCAGGGCCCCGTCGCAGCCCGCAGCCCGCAACTGCGAGCGGATCCGCTCCAGGCGGTAGCGCCGGATGGCGCCGCGGTCCGGCAGCCGCAGACCGGCAGCCATCCACTCAGCCTCAAGCTCCGGTCCGGGCCCGAGGGCATGCATGTTGCGGTCACCGTGATCGAGCAGCCAGTCCGGCGGCTCTGTCCGGGCTGCGCCGATCCTCGGCCGGTGTCTGCCTGAACTCACGGCGAGATTCTGCCCCGCCGCCGGCAAGAAGGAGCGGACCCGGCACGCGTTCCTGTGCCTCCCCGCCGGCGGGGAGGCGCGCGGGCCCCTGCACTAGGAGTGTCCGCGACACGGTGAGAGTCCGTGGTGTCGCAGCGGTGTCACTCCCGCTCTTGTTCGCTTCGCTCACGGGCCGCTCGGGCCACGGCCTCGCCCGTATGGGGCGGACTCGCTCACCTATTCGCTCGGCCTCTAGGGTCCTGAACCATGGTGAGGCGAGGCCGGCCCCGCGTGGGGACCCGCAGCGCCGCGATCGCCCAGTTGCCGTGGCGTGCCGTCGAGAACCCGCACGGAACGCTGCAGGTGCTCGACGAGGAGGGACTAGCAACCATCCACGCGGCGTCGATGCGGGTGCTCGAGGAGCTCGGCATCGAACTGTGGTCGCCGGATGCCCGCAAGCTGTTCACCGACGCCGGGGCGATCACCGACGGCGAGGTCGTGCGGGTCGGCCGCGACATCGTGGAGGCCGCACTGGCCACCGCGCCGGCCTCCTTCACGCTCATCTCCCGCAGTCCGGCCAAGCAGCTTCGGGTTGGCGGCCGGAGCATGGCGTTCGGCCTGGTGGCCGGCCCGGCCGCGGTGCATGACGAGATCAAGGGTCGGCGCTCCTCGAACATGGCCGACTACGAGAACTTCATCCGGTTGGCCCACTACTTCAACGCCATCCACATCATCGGCAACCAGGTGGTGGCGCCGCTGGAGCTGCCGGCCAACACCCGGCACCTGGACGCCTACCGGGCCAATCTGGTGCTGTCGGACCTGTCGTATCACTGCACCTCGATCGGCCGCGGCCGGGCGCTCGACGGCATCCGGATGATGGCGATAAGCCGGGGCGACACCCTCGAGGAGATGGCGGCGTCTCCCGGGGTGACCACCGTCATCAACGTGAACTCGCCTCGCCGGTTCGACGTCGAGATGGCCAACGGGCTCATGACCATGGCCGAGCACGGCCAGCCCGTGTCGGTCACTCCGTTCACGCTGATGGGGGCCATGGCGCCGGTGACCCTCGCGGCCGCGCTGGTGCAGCAGAACGCCGAGGCCCTGTTCGGGATCGCCCTCACCCAGCTCGTCCGACCCGGCGCGCCGGTGCTGTACGGCGCGTTCACCTCCAATGTCGACATGCGCTCGGGCGCGCCCGCGTTCGGCACGCCCGAGCAGGTCAAGGCCAACGTGGCCTCGGGGCAGCTTGCCCGCCGTTACGGGCTCCCCTACCGAGCGTCGAACTCGAGCGCGTCCAACGTGGTGGACGCCCAGGCGGCCTACGAGACGCAGATGTCGCTGTGGGGCTGCATTCTCGGCGGCGCCAATCTCGTGTACCACGCGGCGGGATGGATGGAGGGCGGGCTGCAGGCCAGCTACGAGAAGCTGATCCTCGACGTGGAGATGCTCCAGCAGACGATGGAGTTTCTGACGCCGGTTCCCTGCTCCGATCCCGACCTCGCCTTCGAGGCCATGCAGCGGGTGCCCACCGGCGGGCACTTCTTCGGCGACGAGCACACCCTGGAGCGTTACGAGACCGCCTTCTACCCGCCGCTGATCTCGGACTGGCAGAACCACGGCGCGTGGGCCGACTCGGGCGGGCTCAACGCCACCCAGAGGGCCACCGCCATCTGGCAGGCCGCGCTCTCCGAGTACGCCGAGCCACCGCTGGACAGCGCACGCCGCGAGGAACTCGACGAATACGTGGCCCGTCGCAAGCAGGAGATCGGCGACCGCGACCCCTGATCAGCCACATTGAGGACGTACGCCGCACGGGCGCGACGAGGGCGGGGCCGGAGCCCCGCCCTCTGTCTCGGTTGATCGCTCTTGAGGCCTCAGGCCTCGCGTGCGGTTAGGCCGCTGCCAGTGCTGCGGCGATCCACTCGTCGACCGTGGCCCGGTTCTCGGCGATCCAGCCTGCGGCCAGTTCGGCGATCTCGGCCTCGGTGTCACGTCCGCCCTGAATCTCGACGTTCATGAGCGACACATCGACCACCGACAGCTTGGCCTGCCTGAGGAGCTCGGCGGCCGCCGGGTTCGCAGCGAGCCAGGCCGAGTTGGCGGTCACCTGGATGTCCGCCGGGACCCAGCCGATCTGGCAGAAGTCCGCGTTTGCCCTGGCCGGGCACTGCTCGGCCGGGATGTCGAGCTCGACGGGGTCGGTCGTGCCGGCCCAGTACCTCTGGTCGAACTCCTCGCCACCCTCTAGACCGAGCGGGTTGGAGTCGTCGAGCACGTTCTCCACTGCCAGCCAGTAGACGTTGTCGCCAGGCCGGAGCTGGGTGATGTAGGCCGTCGGCGTCCAGGTGTAGATCACAGCCGGCTCGCCGGCCTCCACCTTGGCTACTGCCTCTGCGAACATGGCGTCATAGCCGGCGATCGTCTGGACCAGGTTCTCCCAGCCGTTGAAGGCGATCATGCTCTGCATCATGTCGTCACAGGTCCAGCTCTCCTGGCAGCCGTAGAACTCGGCCACGCCGTCACCGTCGGTGTCGAATATGGCCCTGATCTCGGGATCGTCGTTGAGCTGATCGAGGTGGGTGATGCCGTACTCGTCGGCTACCGACTTGGTGATCAACAGACCCTGGAGACCGCCGCCGCGGAACACCGCGCCGACCTTCTCGAGGTGGTCGCCCACGGTTGAGCCGTCGGGCAGCTCAGGCGCCCACCACGAGTTGTGGCCCGGGTACCAGCTGTTGGCCCAGAAGTCCACGTCGCCCTGGGCCATCGCCAGGTACGCCAGCGACGGGCCGAGCTCCGTCTCGGACGGCTCGGACACCTCGTAGCCGAGCTCCTCGAGCATCTGCTTGTAGACCTGAGCCTGGAAGTAGCCGCTCTGCCAGTCGGCCCGAGCCATGTTGACCGAGACGCCCTCACCGGGCATCGCCATCTCTTCCATGGGCTCTTCCTCGGCCATGGGCTCTTCCTCGGCCATGGGCTCTTCCTCGGCCATGGGCTCTTCTTCAGCCATCGGCTCTTCTTCAGCCATCGGCTCTTCCTCGACAGCCGGGGCCTCTTCGACGGCCGGCGCCTCTTCCACAGCCGGGGTCGTGGTCGTATCGGCCTCGTCGTCTCCGCATGCGGCCGCGAACAGCGCGAACACCGCCAGCACGGCGAGCCACAAGCTCGCTTGCTTCTTCTTCATCAGTGCATTCCCTCCTGGGTTTGGTTTCCTCAGCGCGACAGGGCCACTGGACCCGGCTCGCGGGCCGCAACCCTACATGGTCGAGACCGGCAAGTCTACCCACAATTCGATCATCAGCTCAGCTTATGATTACTGGGCCTCCGGGCCCGGACCTGCTCCCGTTACACCGGTGCCGGCGCGTCCTCCGCATAGACCTTGGACCGGCGGAACTCCTTGAGCACGGAGGCCGCCGTGGCCGCCAGTACAACCCCCCCTAAGAGGGCGAGGAAGGCGCCGACCCCCGTGATGTAGCTGTCGTCGGCGGACCGCACCTGCGTTGCTATCCACCCGATGGTGACGCAGATGACGCCCGCGCCGATCCCGGCCGTGACCGTGCTCCACCGCCATCGCAGGTGCTCCTCGCGGCCGAACGCCCCTGCTGCCGGAAGCGCGGCGACCAGACCGACCAGCCCGGCAGCCAGGGCCCAGATGCCGAGCCCGGAACCCTCGCCGCTGACCCCGTCGGTGATGATCAGCTTCTCCTCGGACTGCGCGGCCAGCAGAGCGGAGATCTGAGCCGAGATCACACCCGATTGGGCCGGATTCGCCTCAGCCTCGGCGTAGAGCTCGGCGATCTGTGCCTCCAACTCGGCGTCCCGGACGACGTCCTTGCGCTGGTCGAAGCTCCAGCCTGAGAGGGCCGCCATCCCGAGGATCACGACGGCGACGCCCGCCAGCACCACCCTTCCCCACCCGACGCGAGCCGTCAGGGGATGCAACGGTGAATGAGGCGCCAACGAGACCCACCAGAACGACCCGGCCGACGCCAGCAAGGCCCCGGCCAGCGCAACGTACACACCCGCGCCGGCGCTGTACGAAGTCGCGGCGTCCGAGGGTGCCGCCAACAGGTAGCAGGCCATCATCACCAGCAGCGCCAATGAGCCGATCAGCGAGCCGTCGGCCGTCAACCAGCGCGGGCCCCGTCCGGGCGCGGCCAACGTCATGAGCGCCGCGCCCACCACCAGCACACCGAGCCCGAGGGCCAGGTAGCCGAACCACGAGCCCCCGGACGCATCGAGACCGCTGAACGACTGCTGGGCCAGGTCCTCGTCGGCCCGCCGGCCGTAGGCGCTGAACAGACCGGCGCCGCTGGTCCAGGTGAGGAAGACCGAGACGACCGCCAGCGCGCCACCAGCGGCCGCGATCGCCATGGGGAGGCGCTCCTTGGCCGTCACGCCGGCGAATCGACCCTCTGACGCGTCCGCGCCGGCGCCCTCGCCGGTGGCCAGGAGCCTCTCGGGATCGCGGCGGTGGGCCCAGGCGAGGCGCACGCGGCGGATCAGGCCCGCACTGTCGGTGTCCTCCGGCTGGGAGATGCGGTCGAGCACAACGGCCACGAGAAAGAACGCGAGACCGCTCGCCATTCCCTTGGGGACATCCTGGGTGGTGATGGCCTGCAACAGCACCCGACCCAGTCCACCTGCGCCCATGATGGCGGCAATACCGAGCATCGAGACGGCAAGCAGCAGCGTCTGGTTGATTCCGGTGGCGATGGCAGGACGGGCGAGCGGCAGCTGCACGTCGAGCAACACCCTCCATTCGGGCGCTCCGTAGGCCCGGCTCGCCTCAACCACGTCGCCCGGCACTTGTCGGATGCCCAGGTTGGTGAGGCGCACCAGCGGCGGGAGCGCGAATGTCATCGTCACCATGGTGGCCGGCACCACGCCGATGCCGAAGAAGAAGATGAAAGGCAGCATGTACACGAAGGAGGGGATCACCTGCAGGCCGTCCAGCAGCGGTCGAACTACTCGCCAGACCGAGTCGGCTCGCCCGCAGGCGACGCCGAGAGGTATCCCGACGATCACGCACAGCAGCACGGCCACGCCCACATAGCCGATGGTGCGGGCCGTCTGCTGCCAGTAGTTGTTGCCGAGAATCCCGCAAATGCTCAGTGCGACGGCCGCGAAGGCGCCGACCCTGACGTTGCGGGTGAGTGTGCCGATCACGAAGAAGGCGAGCACGACCACCACCCAGGGGAGCGGCTCCAGGATGTCGTCAACCAATAGCCCGATGAGCTCGTCGAACGGCCACTTGATGATCGAGAGCAGCCAGTCGAGCCTCACCGCGATCCAGTCGACAGCCTGGTCGGCCCAGGCCCCCACCGGGACGAGGAACTGTTCGGTGACCTCGTTGTCGAAGAAGCCCGGGCGTACGGCCTCGTCAGCCTGCTGTTGTGCCAGCACTCTCACGTCAGGACCTCATGCTCTTGCCGTCGATCGTGTTGCCCGTGGCTCCCCGTCGACGTTCCTGATTCCACATCGTCGGCGTACACCTTGGCCCGGCGGAACTCCTTGAGGACCCCGGCCGCGGTTGCTGCCAGCGTCAAGCCGCCCGCGAGGGCGAGGAAGGACCCCACCCCGCTCAAGTAGGTTCCCTCGGCGGTCGTCTCGCCCGAGCGGACGTGGGTGAAGATCCAGCCGAAGCCGACGCAGGCCGCACCGACCCCGATGCCGGCCGTGATCGCGCTCCATCGCCACTGCCGGTGCTCGTGGCGCCCGAACAGGCCGGCGGCGGGCAGTGCCGCGGCCGCGCCGGCCAGACCGGCGACGAACACCCAGATGCCCAGTCCGGGACCATCGCGGTTCACCCCGTCGGTGATGATGCGAGGGTTGGGCTCGGCCGCGGCGAGGATGGCCGACATCTGCGACTGGATCACGCCGGACTGTTCGGGGTTCGCCTCGGCTCTCGCGGCCATGTCGTCGAGTTGGGCCTGAGTGTCGGTAGAGATGATCAACCTCGTCCGCTCGTCGAAGCTCCACACCGAGAAGGCCCCGACCCCGAAGACGATCACCACGAATCCGGCCGCGGCGACCCGGCCCCACCCGATGCGGGCCCTGAGGGGACGGTCCGGCGCGTGGGGGGCCAGCCGGATCCAGGCCACCGATCCCGCGGAGGCGACGAGCGCCCCGACCAGGGCCAGCCACGGGCCGATCCCGCGGCTGTAGCCCTCGGCGAGGTCCGAAGGCGCGGCAAGCAGGTAGACGGCCATCATCACCAGCATGGCCAGCGACGCGATGGTCGCACCGTCGGCCGTGAACCACCGCGGGCCACGGCCCGGCGTCGCCATCGTGG
This sequence comes from Acidimicrobiaceae bacterium, assembly GCA_009843735.1. Classification (GTDB taxonomy): domain Bacteria; phylum Actinomycetota; class Acidimicrobiia; order Acidimicrobiales; family Aldehydirespiratoraceae; genus Aldehydirespirator. The sequence goes on from VYCW01000034.1 coordinate 12,382, forward strand.
TGATCGCGGCGGCGACCACTACCAGCGCGAGCGCCAGAAGGACGAACCCGAACCACGAGCCGCCCGAGGCCGACAGCCCGTTGAAGGACTCGCCGGGTCGGTACTCGTCGAGGGTGCGGCCGTAGGCGCTGAGGAACCCGGCACCGCTGTTCCAGGTGAGGAACAACGACACGAAGGCGACGATTCCGCCGGCACCGGCGACCATCATCGGTCGGCGCTCGGCCGCCGTCAGGGGGGCGATCTCGCCCTGAACCTGCGTCGACTCGTCATCGGACGCCTCGGCCCTGGCACTGTCGGGCACCAGCATCTCGGGATCACGGCGATGGGCCCAGGCCCGCCGGATGCGACGGAGGAGGCCGCCTTCAGTTCCCTCCGGTTGAGAGATCCGGTCGAAGACCACCGCCACCAGGTAGAACGCAAGGCCGGCCTGCGCTCCCAGGAACACTTCCTGGCGGCTCACGGCCTGGAAGAGCTCCGAGCCCAGGCCGGTCGCGCCCATGATCGCCGCGATGACCAGCATCGACATCGCCAGCAGGAGCGTCTGGTTGATTCCGGTCATGATGGCGGCCCGTGAGAGGGGCAGCTGTACATCGACCAGCACCCTCCATTCGGGCGCGCCGTAGGCCCGGCTCGCCTCCACGACATCGGCAGGCACTTGCCGGATGCCCAGGTTGGTGAGACGCACCACCGGCGGCAGCGCGAAGAACATCGTGACGATGGTGGCCCCCACATTGCCGAGACCGAAGAGAAAGATGAACGGGATCAGGTAGGCGAAGGCATGGATCACCTGCATCGCATCGAGCACGGGCCTCACGCCGCTCCACACCGCGTCGAAGCGGCCGCAGGCAACGCCGATCGGCACTCCGATGATCACGCAAAGGAAGACGGCCACGCTCACGAATCCGATGGTCTCGATCGTGGCCTGCCAGAAGCCGTCGCCCAGGAAGCCGCAGGCGCCGATGCCGAGGCCGGCGAACACTCCGACCCTGATGTTGCGGGCCAGCAAGCCGATGACGAAGAAGGCGACTGCGATCCAGAACCATGAGACGTTCTCCATGATGTCCCGAACAAGGAACTCGTTGAGCGTCGAGAACGGCCATTTGATGGCGCTCAGCAGCCAACCCAGCTCAGCGGCAACCCAGTCGAACGCCTGATCCATCCAGTCGCCGAAGGGGACGAGGTACTTGTCGAGAACGAGGTTGTCGGTGAACCCGGTGTCCGAGAGAGCTGTACTCCCGTCGGCCTGGGCGAGGATGCTCACATGAACACCTCTCGCTCGAAGTCGTCGATGAGGTGCTCAACCCGTCCCATCTCCTCCATGATGTGGCGGGGATCGAGGTTGCCGATCAAGACCCCGGACTCGTCGCAGACGGCGATGGGCAGGCCGCGGCCCGCATAGGCGTAGACCGTGTTGAGACAGTCCTCAGGGCCACAGCGGTCGAAGTCGGTGCGCAGCGCTGGGGCCAACTCGGTGGTTCCCATGCTGGAGGCCCTGATCCCGTCGTCGGCAGTAAGCAGGTGGGTCGGTCCTCCGGAGTCGTCGACCACGAAGGCCCCGGCGCGGTCCCCCACCCGGCTGAGTCCATCGGCCAGGGTGGAGTCGGCCGGGATCGGACTCGGCTGCTGCATGACCTCGTGCACCTGGATGACCCGGCCCTGGTCGACGTCCTGGACGAACTCAGCCACGTAGCCAGTGGCGGGCTGGGTGAGGATCTCCTCCGGAGTGCCGATCTGCACCACGGCGCCGTCCTTCATGATGCACACCCGGTCGCCGATGCGCAGCGCCTCGTTGAGGTCGTGGGTGATGAACAGGATCGTCTTATGGAGGTCGCCCTGGATCTCCATCATCTCGTCCTGCATCTGGCGCCGGATGAGGGGATCGAGGGCGCTAAAGGCCTCGTCCATCAGCAGGATGTCGGGGTCCGAGGCCAGCGCTCTTGCCAGGCCGACGCGCTGCTGCATACCGCCCGAGAGCTCTGACGGATAGCTCTGGGCGTAGGCGCCCAGCCCCACCAGCGACAGCGCCCTCATGGCCGCGTCCTCCCGGGCCTTCTTGTCGACGCCCTGCACCTTGAGGCCGTAGCTCACGTTGTCGATCACCTTGCGGTGCGGGAACAGTGCGAAGTGCTGGAACACCATGCCCATGTACTGCCGGCGGAAGGCCTGCAGGTCCGAGCCCTCCAGCGCCTGGACGTCGGTGCCGTCGACCAGCACGGAGCCGTAGGTAATGTCGTGGAGCTGGTTGACCGTGCGGATGGCGGTTGACTTGCCCGAGCCGGACAGGCCCATCACCACGAAGATCTCACCCTTGTTGACCGAGAAGGACACGTTGTCGAGACCGACCACATGGCCCGTCTCCGCCTGCACCCTGTTCTTGTCCATACCGGCGCGGCACAAGTCGAAGGCCCGCCCGCGGGGCTGGGGTCCAAATATCTTGTAGACCTCGTCGAGGACGATGATCTCCTCGCCCATCTCTACCATCAGCACTCCTCCCAAGAGGCGTCAGGCCGATACCGTAGTACGTCGAACCGGAGCGGGCAGTTCAAGCAACCCCACGCCGGACCGACGAAACTGAAGCTTCTGGACTATAGATGCCCGACAGTGTGACCAAAGCTCCCAAGCACCCGCCCTTGGACGAAGAGACCGCGGCTGCTCTGACGCTGTTCAACACCTATCTGGTTGCCGACCGCGAGCAGCAGGCCCACGAGCGAGCCCTCAAGAAGGCCGAACGGGCCAAGGACGAAGCGGCTGCGGCCGTGCGCAGGCTCGACGAGACCAAGGCGTCGGCGGCCGAGACCGCCGCGGCCGAGACCGCCTACCGGGAGGCTGCTGAGGCGCTGCGCCGGCTTCGCGACGGTGACCGGGCAGCCCCGCAGGATGCAAGCGAACAGGCCGACGAAGAGGCCGCCCCAGCCGCCGACACCGAGAGCCCCGAGCAAGGCGCCCCAGCCGACGACACCGAGAGCCCCGAGAACACCGAGGACGCCGAGCAAGAGGCTCAAGCCGCCGACGGCGAGGACACCGCCGACACCCCCGAGACCGCCGACACCGCCGAGACTGAGGACGCCGAGGACCAGGCACCGGCCGCGGAAGCTCAGGCAGAGGCCACGACCACCGACGGCGACGACGCCGGAGTCGAGGATCCCGAGTCAGTGGGGGTGGAGGCCTCCGTCGGCGACGATGACCTGGCCGGTGATGAACCGGCCGGCGTCACTGGCTAGCAGCAGCGCCGGTCCCACCATCTCGTCGGGATGGGCCAGGCGGCCCAGCAGCGTGCCCGCGCCCATCGACTCGGCCGCCTGGGGTCCCTGGTTGCGCACCATGTCGGTGTCCACCGGACCCGGCGCCAAGGCGTTCACCCTGATCCCCCTAGGGGCCAGCTCACCGGCCGCAGCCCTGGTGTAGGCCAGCAGCGCCGCCTTCATGGCCCCGTAGATCGAGAAGCCCCGCGAGAACATGAAGGCCCCGACGCTGATCACGTTGATCACCGACGCGTGCGGGCTCGCCTCCAGCTGCGGCAGGCACGCCTGGGTCAGCAGGGCCGGACCGCGTAGGTTCACCTCGAAGGACTTCTGCCAGGCGACCGGAGTCTGGGCCCCGATCGGCTGGGCGAGGGCGTTGGCCGCGTTGTTGACGATCACGTCGACGCCGCCGAATCGTTCGACCGCGGCTGCGGCGAGCCTCTCGACTGCCTCAATGTCGCCCATGTGGGTGGGCACCGCCAGGGCCTCGAAGCCCGCTGCGGTCAGACGCTCCCCGGCCGCAGCGCAGGACTCGGCCGAGCGCGACGCCACCACCACCCGGGCGCCAGCGCACGCGAACCCTTCTGCGATGGCCCGACCGATGCCCCGGGTGCCCCCAGTCACAATGGCGGTACGCCCACTCAGGTCGAAGAGGCTCCCATAGCCGTCACGATCCATACCCCGAGCATCGTAGACAGGCAAGCCCGCACGCCGCGACCCGCCAGGCCGGTGGGTGGCGGCGAGTCAGATGACCGACGAATAGGGCGAAGCCCGTGTCGGTCATCTCGGCTCGACGACAGGACCCGCCGGCCGGCAACCGCGCGGGCCTGCGCCAGCGGAGCGATCAGACCTTCTTGCGGGGCGAGTCCGCGTTCTTCAACACCCGCCCCTTGGCATCGAGAATCCCGGCCTTGGATCCCAAAGAGAGCGGATTCGCGCCGAACAGGTCCTCACGATTGATGGCCACCCACCGGTAGCCGTCGATCCTCTTGGCCCGCTTGAAGGCGGCCTTCAGGTCGCCGGGTTGGGCCGCTACCACTATCGAACCGTTCGCAAAGACGAGGTCCGCGTTTCCAGAAGGGTCCGGCGACGCATCGACGGCCGCCGAGACGGCGGCCACAAGCCCATCGTGGTCCAGGCGAGCCATGTCAGCTGTCCGCCGTGAGGATCGCCACGACAGCCTCGAGGGCCGCCTCGGCGTCGGGGCCCTTCGAGGTGACTCGCGCGGTGTTGCCGGGCCCGGCTCCCAGTGCGAGCAGGCTCATGATGCTGGCTGCGTTGGCCGTCTTCTCGCCCACTTCGATCTGGACACCCGCGTCGAAGGACGAGATCTGCTCGACCAGTTCGGCCGCCGGCCTGGCATGGAGGCCGTGGCTGTTGGTGATGACGAGTTCCTTGTACACGTGTCTCTCCGTGGGTTCAGTCGTCGGATGGCGGCGCGGTCAGTCGTTCATAGACGAAGGAAGCGTCCTCGGACTGGGCGAGCTCGTCGCAGAGGTCCTCGTCCTGGAGGATCTCGGCCAGCCGTGACAGCACCTGCACGTGATCATCCCCCACAGCGGCGAGCCCGACGACGATATGAGCCGTTCCCGGCCCCCAGTCGACGCCTTCGGGGTATTGGGCAACGACGATCCCGGTGGAGCGGATGTCGCTCTTGCTCTCCAGCACCCCGTGGGGAAGGGCGACCCCGTTGCCGAGGTAGGTGGATACGACCCGCTCCCGCTGCTTCATGCCCTCGACGTACTCGGGGGCCACCGAGCCACGGGCTACCAGCAGACCGCCACAGAACTCGATGGCTTCGTCCATGGACTCTGCCCTGCACCCGAGCATGACGTCGCCGGGCGTCAGAACGGTGCCGAGGCCATCATCCACGACTGCGCTCACAGCCTCGAGACGATCGGATTGCCCGCTGAGAGCTTCGTGACCAGATCCTTCACCGCCGGATCGTTCACGAACAGGGTGAACGGGACGATGACGGCACCGGGCACCCGCTCACGGGCCTGCTTGGCGAGCCCCTTGTGAACGACTACCACGTCGGCGTCGTCAGTCAACTGGCCCACCGGCGTGTGAATGACCGAGATGTCCAACTTCGCCTTCTTCACCATCCGCTTGAGTTGGTTGGCTCCCATCAGGCTGCTTCCCATGCCCGCTTCGCAGGCAAAGACGATGAGGCTGACCTCGTCGGCTGCTTTCGTGACTCTCTCTGTCACAGCTTCCCTCCGTCGGTAGTGCTTGAGTGACTAGGTTCGAATACGGTAGCCACTGCGGGCAAGGCGGTCGGAGCGGCGGAAGCACTCCACCGCTCCGACCCCCCTTTAAAGTTGCGCCATTGGGGGACAAACGCAACTCTTGCGCTGGTTAGCCCAGAGGGACACCCTCCATGGCGTCCCCGAGCGACGTGTCGTCGTCGTCGGTGTCGTCGATCTCCTTGACTGGGAACAGCCGCAGCAGGATCGATCCGACCACGAACGCGGCGGCCGCACCGGCGGCCATGCCCAGGTACACCCCGGCTGCCGCAGCTCCATCGGTCGGCGTGAAGGTGAAGTAGGCGAAGATGCTTCCCGGAGACGGCGGCCCTGTGAGGCCCGCGTCGAATATCACGAACACGATGTCCGCGATGATTCCACCGGCCCACATGGCCCCGATCATCACGGGGTTCATCAGGACGAACGGGAAGTAGACCTCGTGGATGCCGCCGAAGAAGTGAATGATGATGGCGCCCGGAGCCGACAGCTTCGCCAAGCCCTTCCCGGCGAACCAGTAGGCGAGCAGCAGTCCCAGCCCGGGGCCGGGATTCGACTCGAGCATGTAGTAGATGGACCGGCCGGTCTCGCCGACATCCGCCGTCCCGAGCGGCGTCAGCACGCCGTGGTTGATGGCGTTGTTGAGGAACAGCACCTTTCCGACCTCGATGGGCAGGTCCATTAGCGGCAGCAGCCCGGCGTCGCTGAGGCCCTCCACCATGTCGCCGAAGCGCTCCGCGAGCCACGACATGATGGGACCGATGATGACGTAGCCGAGCATGGCCATGAAGAGTCCCGCGATGCCCTGCGAGAAGTTGTTGATCAGCATCTCGAACCCGGCGGGCCGCTTGTCCTCCAGATACTTGTCGATCTCCCGCATCACGTAGCCGGCGAGCGGGCCGACGACCATGGCGCCCAGGAACTGTGGCGGATCGCCCACGATGGCGCCCTCGGCCAACTCGAACGAGGCGCCGCCGATGACTCCCATCACCGCGACGGCCCCGAGGACGCCGCCCCGGTGGCCGTGGATCAGCTTGCCGCCGGTATACGCGACAAGCAGGGGCAGCAGGTACTTGATCATCGGGCCAACCGTGTTCCCGGTAATCGCTCCCCAGTCCCAGTCGAGGCCGGTCTTCTCAAGCCAGCCCGGTGGAATGAACAGGGCAGTTATGAATCCCCAGGCAATGAACGCACCGATGTTCGGTATGACCATGCTGGAGAGGAAACCGCCGAAACGCTGTACACGCTGTAACATGCGCGGGTCCTCCTCGCGTCAGATGACGCCTTTATCTTCCCATCTGTTCGGCCGATCGCGCGACCGGCGCTGCTGCCAATACCGCACCGCCGGAATACGACATTCCGGCGCGCTACCAGGGATTTCGCCCGCCGAGCGGGTCTAGGCGTAGCGGGACAGCCGGCTCACGTCGGAAGCTGACAGCAACGGGCTGACGACGACTACCGGAACCTCGTTCTCGACCAGGGGCACCGTGGAGATCACGAGGTCGAATTCGCCGTGCTGGAGTTCGTCGTAGCCCCGCTCGGACAGCACCTCGACGAGTTCCAGTCCGGGAAACTCGGCCTGGATCCGCGAGACCAGAACCCACACCGTCGCCATACCGCTGGGGCAGACGATCAGGGCCCGGCGGCGGGGCCGCAGATGGGCGCGCTCCATGGCGCCGGAGAGGTACATGGTGATGAAGCCGACCTCGTCCGCGCTGACCGTCACCTGCATCGCCGACTGGATCAGCCCCGCGATCTCTGACGCGGCGTCATGAACTTCGGGATAGCGCTCACGCACCTCGTGCAGGAGCGGGTTGTGGATCGGCAGGCCGTAACGCAACCGGACGCGGAGCCTCTCGAGATGCGCCGCCAGGCCCCGCTTGAGTTCGAGGTCGTCACCGAGCGCTACATGGAGGCGCTCGCCCGCGACCTCCATGATCCGGTCGAGAAGGGCCGCGCTGGTGGAGGCGGAGTCCGACCGCACGGTGTCGAGAGTGTCGAGGCCGAGGAGGTACTCGGTGATGGCGGCAACCTCGGGAGCAGCCAGGAAAGCGCCCACGAGGCGCTCGATGCCGGGAACGATTCCGGCAACGCTGTTGGCTATCGGGTGGTCCATCACCGACCGGTGAAGGCCGGCTTCGACGGCCACGGCGTGCCCGTCGCGGATCCTCGCCACCGAGACCGCCAGAAAGAGAGCGAACACCACGTCGCTGCGACCTGATGTGAGGGTCTGGCCCAGCGCGCTCGAGCGAACGATCGCCGCGGTGTCGCGCAGCGGTAGCGCGAAGATCCGCTCGCGCAGGCCCACCGGAACGCGAACGTTGGCGGCCGACCGGGTCGATGGGTTCTCCGCCAGCTGAAGCAGCAGCACCTCCTCGGGGATCGCTTCGAGGATGAGCTGCACGATGACCTGCCGGATACGGCGCTCAGAGCCGACGACGGTGATCCCCTGCCCGGGGCGGCGCACCAGAGGCAGACCGTTGCGCTCCAGCCACGGCTCGCCCGCCCGCAGGTCGCGCCGGGCCGACGTCTTGGACACCTCCAGTTCGTAGTGGAGATCCTCGAGGGACACCACCGACGGCGCGGTCCACAGCAGCGCGGCGAGAAGGATCCGTACCCGCTCCTCCGGCGCGTAGACCCTCGGTGCATTGGAGAGAGGCGGCAGATCGGCGGTGATCCGGGCCCGGACGTCGGGCGGCCCGTCGACCACGAGTCCCAGGCCTCGCTTCCGCACCAGTTCCGCGCCGCAGGAACGGAGATACCGGTCGATGTGGTCCAGGCGGTATCGCACGACTCGCTCGCTCAGCCCGAGGTCGGCGGCGACCGATGCGGTGCTGCGCGGCTGGTCTTGCTCGAGGAGCCAGCGGGTGATCCGCAGCACGCGGGTGTCGAGCGCTGCCGTCATGGGCGGTCCAGAGCGGCGCCGACAATGCGGCGGACCTCGGCAGCCGTTGCCGCACCGAGGGCCTCACCAGCCATGGCGCTGGCGTCGGCTCGCTCGAGCGAGTCGACCACCGACTTGACCATGTTCACCGAGCGGGCGGCGACCGAGAGCTTGTCCACGCCCATGGCGGTGAGCACCGCCGCGCCCAACCGGTCGGCGGCGGCGAGACCGCATACGGAGACGCTGATGCCGTGGCGGCGGCCGGCGGCCACGGTGCGCTCGCAGAGGGCCAGCACGGCCGGGTGGAGGGCGTCCTGGAGGCTGTCGAGCGACCCGTTGGTGCGGTCCGCGGCCATCGCGTACTGCGTGAGGTCATTCGTTCCGATCGAGAAGAAGTCGACGTGGGGCGCCACCGCGTCGGCCGTCAAGGCGATGGAGGGAACCTCGACCATCACCCCGATCGGCGGCACCGCATGAGCCACCCCCTCGTCCTCGAGCCCCGCCGCCGTCTGCATGATCCGGGCCCGCAACTCGGTGACCTCTTCGACGGTGGAGACCATCGGCAGCATCATCTGCACGTCGCCGGTGCCGGCTGCCCGCAGGATCGCCCGCACCTGAGTCTCGAAGACATCCGGGCAGTGGGCGTACAGGCGCGCTCCCCGAACGCCGAGGAACGGATTCTCCTCCTCCTCGACCTCCAGGTAGGGCGCGGGCTTGTCCCCGCCGATGTCGAAGGTCCGAACGACCACGGGTTCGCTGAAGGAGGAGGCCGCATAGGAGTAGAACTCGAACTGCTCCTGCTCGCTGGGCGCCTCGGTGCGATCGAGGAAGAGGAACTCGGTGCGCAGCAGACCCACGCCCTCCGCACCGACCTCGACGGCACGATCGACATCGCTACGAGATCCGACGTTGGCCGACACCCGGATCGGTTGTCCCCTGAAGGAGACACCGATCCCGCGGAACCGCTCGGCCGCGGCCAGTTCGGCTGCGGCTGCGGCCCGGCGGGCCCTGAAGTCATCAGCGGTGCCTGCATCCGGGCGGACGGCTACGTCGCCAGTGGAACCGTCGAGCGCGATCGGGTCACCGTCGCTCACGCTGTCGACCACTCCGTTGGCGCCCACCACGGCCGCGACGCCCAACGACCGGGCGATGATGGCGACATGGCTGGTCGCACCGCCCGTCTCGGTCACGAACCCGAGGACGAGTTCGGGATCGAGCAGGGCGGTGTCGGCCGCGGTCACCGACCTCGCCACCAGCACCGACGGCGTCTCGATCAGCCCCGAGCCGGGCGAGTCGACGCCGGCGAGGTTGCGCCGGATCCGGTCGATCACCTCACCCACGTCCTGGGCCCGCTCCGCCATGTACGGGTCGTCGATGGCCGCGAACACGGCCTTGATGTCGGTCTCCGTCCGGGTCAGCGCCTCGGCCAGGCTCGCCCCGGCGGCGAGGGCGGTGTTGACCGCGTCGACGAGCATCGGATCTGCGGCCATCAGTGACTGAGCTTCGAGGACGTCGCCGGCTTCGGCCCGGCCGGCCTCCCGGGCGGAGTCGCACAGCGACTGCAGCTCCCGGCGCACCTCGTCGACCGCGGTTGCGAACGCCGATGCCGGATCGGCGCGGTCGTGCACCTCAACCGTCTGGTGGTCGATCACTACCGCGGGCCCGAGCGCGACGCCGGACGATGCGGGGGTGCCGCTGATGCGGATCTCGGAGTGTGCGGTCACTGGTCCTCCAAGCGTGCGTACAGGGCGTCGTAGAGGCAGGCGCCCGACACGAGCGTGACGCTGCCGGTCGCCGTGAAGAGGGCCACGCTGATCACGATCGCCAGGGGTGTGGCGCCGGAGCCGAGCGGTAGCGCGGCCACCAGGTTGAAGACGATGAACAGCGCCAGGATGGCGAATAGCGCCACCCGGCGCTTGTGGCCGAGCCGGACGCTGGTTCCGAGGGCGCGCAGGCCGCCCTTCGCGGCCCGGTCGGCCACGACGTAGCCGTGGAACCCGTAGAACAGCAGGGCGAGGATCGACGGGATTCCGAACAGGTAGCGCAGACCGAGCATGAAGGCGGCCCAGAACCAGAACGCGCACACGAACTGAGCCGAGAAGCGACCGCCGCGCCAAGCCGCCGCGAGGTCGATCGGATTGGACCGGGCGGCGTCGAGGGCGTACACGTACCACGGCAGCGCGACCGTGCCGGCCAGCACCAGGCCGACGACGTCCAGAGCGATCGACGCCAGCTGCTGCCCATCGTTGAACGCCTGCTGGGCCAGGATCCGGAACACGCCGTAGACGGCGAGGGTCGCAACGGCACCCACGGTCAAGGGGCCGATGTTCCTGGTGTAGCCAGCCCATCCCCGACGGAACATCGCCGCGAGGGAGACCGGGAACGGCTCGGTCACGCGAACACCTCCACCCCGCGGTCACGGGGCGGGTCCGCGGTGACTTGCACGGCGCGGCGATCATGGTCGGCGACCGCTTCACCCAGCGTGTCAGTCGATCTGACCGCCGCTCTCGCCCAGGCCAAGCCCTCCGCCAGCGCGGCCGGGCCCCGGCCGCCGGCGGACAGGAACCCGCCCAGCAGCGCGTCACCGGCTCCCACCGTGTTGCGCACCTCCGTAGCCGGGGCCACGCCGTAGCAGACCTCGTCGGCCACGAGCACCGCGCCGAGCTGGCCCATGCTGACCAGCACCGAGCTCCATCCGCCCCGCCGGAGAATCTCGGCGACCTCGATCACCTCACCGACGGTGCGGAGTCGCCGACCGATCACGTTGGCCAGCTCCGCGAGGTTGGGCTTGGCCAGTGCGCACGGCGTGCCGACCAGCGCATCCAGTGCGGCGCCGCTGGTGTCTACGGCCAGGCGGCGATCGGCCCCGGGGAGGGCTGCCGCCAGTTGCGTGTACAGGTCTGCCGGCGCGCCCGGAGGCAGGCTGCCGCTGGCGACCAGCCAGTCGGAGTCGGCTGCTGTGTCGACGGCTGCCGACACGAGATCCTGTGCCTCCGACATGCTCATCTCGGGTCCGGGCTCGTTGACTTTCGTGGTGGTCCCGTCGGGTTCCACGAGGGCCAGGCAGGCTCGAACGGAGCCACGGATTCCGACGGTGCATGCGCCGGTGCCGTCCGCGGCCAGCGACGAGACGAAGGCCCTGGCATCGTCGTCGTTGGCGGGGAGGACCGCCCGCGCGGCGTGACCGTTGCGGCTGAGGGCACGGGCGACGTTCACACCCTTTCCCGAGCACTCCACCCGGACCCTGGTTGCCCGGGTCACCCCGCCCCGGTCGAGCCGGTCGACCGACAGGGTGCGGTCGAGGCTCGGATTGGGGGTGAGTGTCGTGATCATCGACCGGTTGCCGATGCGTGGGTCTCGATCAGGAGCCTCTCGGCCTCCGGCGTCCACTGGCCCCTCTCACCGAGGGCCTCACCGATGCTCGGGTACTGCTCGGCGAGCTCGCCGAGGCTGAGCAGCGGAACCCCTCTGACCTGGGGGAAGATGACGACCTTGCCGGCAAACCGGCCTTCGAGCACTGCCTGCATGCCGTCCCGGCCGGCGTCGATGCCTCCGACCGCGGCAAGGTTCAGGTCCGGCGACAGGGTTCCCTCGACCGCCTTGTCGAGCACGAGCGCCTGGTCCGCGATGGACGAGCCCGAGGTGCCGGTGTACTGGGCGTTGCCGAGGTACACCTGGCTCATGTCCAGGGGCCCAACAGTGCCGTTGGCCACGCCGGCGAAGAACACGAGCATCCCGTCGGGCCCCATCAGCCGGGCCGCGCCGGCCATCACGGAGGCCACCGGCACGGTGACGACCACGTCGTCGGCTCCGGCGCCTCCGGTCAGGTCGGCCACGACCTCCTCGACGCTCAAGCCCGGTGCGCCGGGATCGAGCAGGAGCAGCCGGCGGCCGGCCTGCTCGGCGAGAGCGCTGAGTGAGCCCTCCAGCACGCCGAGCCGCTCGGCGTCGGGATCGACCCCCACGATGACAGCCGGTCCGCCGGGCTTCTCGATGGCTCGCTGCACGTGCATCTGGCCCATGGGGCCGCCGGCACCCACGAACACGGCCACGCCGCCGGGGCGCAGGTCGCAGCGGTTGCGCCGCTCGCCGTAAGCCGCCGACACGTCGGGGCCGCGGGTGCCGACATAGGCGGTGTAGTCGTAGTGCAGCCGGCCGAAGTCGATGTCGGACGGACCGTCGAGGGGACGTTCGCCGACCAGGTTGAGGGTGCCGCGGAACGCGATGTGTCGAGCAACCTCGGTCACCTGCTTGCCCGAGGCGGGGTCGAGCACGATGATGTCGTCGAACCCGCGGTCGCCGGTCATCTCCTCGACCAGGGCTCCGTAGCCGGACAGGTCCAACCCGCCGGTCACCGTTACTTCGGTGCCGATACCCAGGGCCTGGCGGATCCGGTGCTGCAACTCCGGCGAGAGGCCGGTCAGCACCACCCGGGCCGCTCCCCGCAGCGATGCGCCGAAGTCGTACCGACGGCTGTCATCGGCGTGGCCGATGACCCACGCGGTACCGCCGTCCAGAGGCCAGAGGCGGCGTCGCTGCGTGTAGGCGGCCTCGACGCAGGCCCAAGGCTCCGACAGTGCCGCGGCCGCGTAGCCGATGCTGTCGTCGACGGGGATCACGTAGGCGCCGTCGTCGGCCGACAGCACCTCCGGGCCGATGAGGTGGTACTGGATCAGGCCGCCCCCGATCGTGTAGCCGTAGGCGGTCGAGCGGCCGTCCACGTGTATGTCGGGCTGGATGACCAGCCGGTCTCCCCGGCTGTAGGTCGACTTGAGGTCGTCACCGACCTCGACGACGGTGACCGTGACCTCATGGCCGAGACGGACCGGATCGATCGAGAGGTCGCGGCCGTAGAGCTTGGGATGGTCGCCACCGAGCCGTATCAGCTTCACATCGGAGTAGCACAGGCCCACGGCGTCGACGCGCACCAGGAGCTGGTCTGCGCCGGGACGGGGGATGTGGACCGGCTCGGGCCGACCGCCGCGGCCCATGCTCTCAACCCCGGTGCCGTAGGTGTTCCAGGCAAGGTTGGGGGTGGGGAGCGGCGTGTCTCCCACCCGGTACCGGTCAAAAGTCCACTCGACGCCTGCGGTCAAGGCCCGGACCCCCCTGCGAGACGCGGTGACGCGCTCCGCAACCTGAAGCGTCGGCGGTGTCCGGGCTCGCGACAACTCACAGATTGGCCGAGACCACTTATGCCAATCCAGTCATCGACTCCAATCTTGTCATATCTCCCGGACGGGTGCAGTCGCCGAATCTGCGGCGCCCTAGCAGCTCTGAGCGACTGCTAGGTTGGGGGCTGAGCCATAAGAGGACGCGAGATGACCCGCCGTGCAATCAGGCGCACTATCGAGTTCGTGCGGGTGCTGTTCCAGAAGCCGCCCGAGAACGCGGCCATGAAGGAAGTGAAGGCGGCCGCCAGTCGTGTGCAGGGGGCCATCCACGCCCGGGGCGATGCGTCCGCCTCTTTTCATAGTGGGGGCCGCTCGGCCGACGGCTTCTTCGGCCAGGAGATCGCCGGCGGCCACGAGAAGGCCCGCAAGAAGGCGCCTCCGCCGCGGGCCCGGTAGCCCGCTTCAGCGGCGGCGGGTGCTGTCGCCGGGTCGGCGGGGCTGTACCGTGCTGGGCTTCAGGTAGCAGCGGGCCTGCTGACCGTCGATGGCGACATCGTGGGCGACGAAGCCCGCGAGCCAGCGGCTCGTGGTGAACGACTCCGAGACGTTCTGGGTGTCGCCCGCGGTGTCCTTGAAGGTCGTGACCTGCAGATCGGTAGCCAGCACCTGCTCGGCCACGTAGTCGCGCCATCGGTGCACGGCCGCGGCCTGCGCCGGTGAGGCCAGCGCCAGTGACACATCGATGCGGTCGGTCACCACGTAGCCGTCGATACGGCGGCAGTCCTGGATGACCCTCACTGCGTCGCGGGCCCAACCCTCGGCATCCAGTTCCGGCGTGACTGCGGTGTCCAGCACAACCACGGCGTCGCCGGACTGCAGACCAGCCGCGGCGCCCCCCTCAGACGCCTCCACCGCCAGCTCGAAGCTGCCCTCATCCAGCACATGTCCAGCGACCGTCACCGTCCCGTCGTCTTTGCGGGTCCAGTCGCCCAAGCGGGCCGCCTTGAACACCTCTTGCACGGACCCGCCCAGCCGGGGGCCCAGCACTGCGCCATTCGGGCGCAACACCAGCGAGGCGTGGGCCTCAAGATCGTCGGTCAGCACCACCGACTTGACATTGATCTCGTCGGCCAGCAGATCGATGAGCGGTTCCAGGTCCTCTGCGCCCTCACCGGCAACGATCGCTCTAGCCAGCGGAAGGCGCACCCGCAGCCCGGCATCCTCGCGCACCCGCAGCGCAGCCGAGGCCGAGTCGCGTAGCCGCTCCATGCGGGCCACCAGCGCCTCGTCGTCGGGCAAGCCCTCGGCGTCCGGGTCGGGCCAGTCGGCCAGATGTACCGACGAACCGCCGGTCAGGCCCCCGTGGATCTCCTCGCAGATCATGGGCAGGAACGGCGCGGCCACCCTGGTCAGGGTGGTCAGCACCACGTACAGGGTGTCGAAGGCAGCCCGGTCGGTGTCGGCGCCGCCCGCGTTCCAGAAGCGGTCCCGGGAGCGGCGGATGTACCAGTTGTTGAGTGCATCGATGAAGGTAGCGATCTCGGCCGCGCCGCCGGGCAGGTCGTAGGCGTCCATCCGCTCGGTGACCCGCTCCACCAGCGTCCGGGTCCGGGCCAGCACGTAGCGGTCGAGCACGTCGTCGCTGTCGCGGCGCGGCTGGGCCGCATAGCCCTCGGCGTTGGCGTACATGGTGAAGAACGAATAGGCGTTCCAGACGGGCAGCAGGATCTGGCGGGTGACCTCGTCAATGCCGTCGTCGTTGATGCGCAGGTCGCCGCCCCGCACGATGTTGGCCGACATGAGGTACCAGCGCAGGGCGTCGGCCCCCTGACGCTCGAAGATGTCGGTGGGCTCGGTGTAGTTGCGCAGCTTCTTGGAGAGCTTGGCACCGTCGGCGGCCAGCAGGATCCCGTGGCAGATCACGTTGGAGAACGCGGGTCGGTCGAACAGCGCCCCGGCCAGCACGTGCAGGGTGTAGAACCAGCCCCGGGTCTGGTTGATGTACTCCACGATGAAGTCGGCCGGGA
>VYCW01000025.1:0-472 GCA_009843735.1 Acidimicrobiaceae bacterium
GAAGTAGTCGGCCTTGCGGTGCTCGACGAACCAGGCCGCGGCCTCGTCGAAGTCCGATATGGCCAGCACCTCGTTGAGCTCGTCCAGGTTGCGCTCACAGCCCAGACCGGCCGTCGACGAGATGAAGCCGATAGCCGACCCCGCCGGCAGCATCCCGGCGTCCAGCATCCGGTCGATCAGGTAGCGGTGGCCCACGAAGTTGATCCGCTCGATGCCGGGCGTCCCGTCGGCCACGCCCGCGCAGGCCAGCAGGGCGTGCACCGGACCGCCGCAGGCGTCCGCGGCCGCGTCGATCGACTCCTGCGAGGCCAGGTCCAGGCTGATGGCCGTCACCCCGTCCAGCGTCACCTCGGCCCGGTCCATCACCACGACCTCGGCCCCCAGGTCGAGGGCCAGCTCGGCCGCGGCCGCGCCCATTCCGGTGGCGCCGCCCACCACCAGCACCCGCTTGCCGTCGAACCGGAACCCGTCG
>VYCW01000025.1:482-3854 GCA_009843735.1 Acidimicrobiaceae bacterium
CCCCCGAGGCCCCCGCCGCCGAGCCGCAAACGCCCGAGGCAGGAATCGACGCCGACCCCTACTACGACCCGTTCGACTTCGAGATCGACGCCGACCCCTACTACGACCCGTTCGACTTCGAGATCGACGCCGACCCGTACCCCACCTGGCGCCGGCTGCGGGAGGAGGCGCCGCTGTACCGCAACGAGCGCTACGGCTTCTTCGCGCTGAGCCGGTTCGACGACGTCGCCGCGGCCTTCAAGGACTGGCAGACCTACAGCTCGGCCAAGGGCACCGTGCTGGAGATCATCAAGAGCGGCATGGACGTGCCGCCCGGGCTGCTCATCTTCGAGGACCCGCCGGTCCACGACTACCACCGGGGCCTGGTGTCGCGGGTGTTCACCCCCAAGAAGATGAACGCCCTGGAGTCCAAGCTGCGGGAGTTCTGCGCCCGCAGCCTCGACCCGCACATGGGCACCGGCCGCTTCGACTTCATCACCGACCTCGGCGCCCAGATGCCGATGCGGGCCATCGGCATGCTGCTGGGCATCCCCGAGCAGGACCAGAACACCCTGCGCGACCTGGTGGACGACAGCCTCAAGCTCGACGACGGCACCATGCCCGACTTCACCTACGACCGCTCAGGCGACGTGAGCACGGCCGACTTTCTCCGCGAGTACATCAGCTGGCGGTCCGAGCACCCGACCGACGACCTGATGACCGAGCTGCTCCATGCCGAGTTCGAGGACGAGACGGGCACGCTCCGCCGGCTCACCCGGGGGGAGGTCATGAACTTCGTGACCCTCCTCAACGGCGCCGGCAACGAGACCACCACCCGCCTCATCGGCTGGACCGGCAAGCTGCTGGCCGAGCACCCCGACCAGCGCCGGGCCCTGGTGGAGGACCCGCAGCTCATTCCGCAGGCCATAGAGGAGATCCTCCGCTACGAGACGCCCTCGCCGGTCCAGGGCCGGTGGGTGACCACCGACGTGGAGCACCACGGCCAGACCGTGCCCGCCGGCAGCGTGATGCTGCTGCTCAACGGGGCCGCCAACCGCGACGACCGCAAGTTCGCCGACGGCGACACGTTCGACATCGGTCGCAGCATCGACTTCCACCTCGCCTTCGGCTACGGCATCCACTTCTGCCTGGGCGCGGCGCTGGCCCGCATCGAGGGCCGGATCGCGCTGGACGAGGTGCTCAAGCGCTGGCCCGAATGGGACGTCGACTGGGACAACGCGGTGCAGGCCCGCACCTCCACCGTGCGGGGCTGGGAGAGCCTGCCGGTCGTAACCCGCTCGGCCCGGGCCGCTTAGAACGTCCGCGGGTAGGCGCAAGCCGGTCGTGTCGGGGCGGGGTGTCTCCCGCTCTTGTTCGCTGCGCTCACGGGCCGCTCGGGCCACGGCCCCGCCCGTATGGAACGGGTTCGCTCGCCTACCCGCGGGGCCTCTTAGTCGAAGTTCTCCCAGTAGCGGGACGGCACCGGCCCTCGCTGGCCGTGGTACTTCGAGCCCAGCTCGCCCGACCCGTAGGGCACGTCGGCCGGGGTGGTCATCCGCTGGAAGCTGATCTGGCCGATGCGCATGCCCGGATAGAGCGTGATCGGCAGGTTGGCAACATTCGAGAGCTCCAAGGTGAGCTGGCCGTCGAAGCCGGGGTCCACGAAGCCAGCCGTCGAATGGATCAGCAGCCCCAGCCGCCCCAGCGACGACTTGCCCTCCAGTCGGGCCACCAGATCGTCCGGCAGGGCCACCCGCTCCAGGGTGGCGCCCAGCACGAACTCGCCCGGATGCAGGATGAACGGGTCGTCGTCGGCGGCCTCCACCAGGGTGGTCAGCTCCGACAGATCCCGCTTCACGTCGATGTGGCCCAGGGTGTGGTTGCGGAACACCCTGAAGCTCGACCCCAGCCGCAGGTCCACCGACGACGGCTGCACCGCGTCGTCGTCCAGCGGGTCGATCACGATGCGGCCGGCGGCCAGCGCCTCGCGGATCGAGCGGTCCGACAGGATCACGGTGCGGTTCTATCCCACGCAAGCACAGCCCGTGCGCCGTCCATGCCTGGAGCGTAGGCCAACCCATGCGCCCGCACCGCCGCGCAGCGCCCGCGTCGCCCGCGGCGCGACAAGTGTCACTTGCTCCCCAGCGCCCGCGGGTGACAAGCGAGGACGGGGTGACTCTCATTGTGGGGGCGCGACAAATGTCACTTGCTCCCCAGCGCCCGCAGCGCGACAAATGTCACTTGCTCGGGTCGGCCGGCCTGTTACCTTCGGTCCGATGGACTTCCGCCGAATCAACGGCCTCCCGCCCTACGTCTTCACGATCATCAACGACCTGAAGATCCAGCTCCGCCACGAGGGCGCCGACATCATCGACCTCGGGTTCGGCAACCCCGACCTGCCGTCGCCGGAGATCGCGGTCGACAAGCTGTGCGAGGCGGCCCGCAACCCCCGCAACCACCGGTACTCGTCCAGCCGGGGCCTGCCCGCGCTGCGGCGCAACGTCGCCGCCCTGTACCAGAGCCGCTTCGGCGTGGACCTCGACCCCGACACCGAGGTCATCAACACCATCGGGGCCAAGGAGGGGTTCAGCCACCTCATGTGGGTGCTGCTCCAGCCTGGCGACACCTGCCTGGTGCCCACCCCCAGCTACCCGATCCACATCTACGGGCCGCTGTTCGCCGGCGCCCAGATCCGGGAGGTGCCCCTCGCCGACGGCGACGAGTTCGTCCATCGGATGCAGCTCAGCTGGCACTACAGTCGGCCCAAGCCCCGGGTGGCGGTGATCTCGTTCCCGCACAACCCCACCACCACCTGCGTCGACCTCGACTTCATGCAGAAGGTGGTCGACTGGGCCCGGGAGCGCGACATGCTGGTCGTGCACGACAACGCCTACGCGGATTTGGGATTCGACGGGTACAAGCCGCCGTCGATCCTGCAGGTGGAGGGGGCCAAGGAGTGCGCGGTGGAGTTCTACTCGTGCACCAAGTCGTTCTCGATGGCGGGCTGGCGGATGGCGTTCATGCTGGGCAACGCCGAGGTGGTGGCCGCGCTGGCCAAGCTCAAGAGCTACCTCGACTACGGGTCGTTCCAGCCGATCCAGATCGCGGCGGCGGTGACGCTGCGGGAGCAGCCCGACTACCCGCTGGAGGCGTGCGCGGTGTACCAGCGCCGGCGCGACGCCTTGTGCGAGGGCCTCAACCGCATCGGCTGGGAGGTCGAGCCGCCCCGGGGGACCATGTTCGTGTGGGCCAGGATCCCGGAGCCGTACCGGCACATGGACTCCATCGAGTTCGCGTCCAAGCTGGTGCGGGAGGCCCATGTGGCGGTGTCGCCCGGGGTGGGGTTCGGGCCCGGCGGCGAGGGCCATGTGCGGTTCGCGCTGATCGAGAACC
>VYCW01000059.1 GCA_009843735.1 Acidimicrobiaceae bacterium
GCGTGATGCTGGGCACCCGGCTGGTGTGCGCCGGCCACCAGTGGGCCTACGAGGTGACCACCGGCTACTGCAAGGCCAGGGAGCGCTACCAGCCCCGCTACTCGCTGGAAGTACGAGACGGCCAGATCTTCATCGAGCTGCCCGCCAAGCGAGGCCCCGACACGCCCGACTGACGGCCGTCAGCACAGCCCGTCACTCCAGCCCCCATGACTCGAGCACCTCCCGGACCGTGCCGGTGAACTCGGCGGCCGGAGCCCCGTCGAAGGCACGGTGATCCCAGGTGAGGCTCAGGGTCAGGGTGGACCGCGGCACCGGCTGATCGTCGTCGTCCCAGTGCACATCGCGCCGGATGCGGCCCACACCCAGGATGGCGGTGTTGGGTGGATTGATGATCGGGGTGAACGCGTCGACGCCGTACATGCCCATCGCAGTGACCGTAAAAGTTGCTCCCTGGAAGTCGTCCAGTCCCAGCGACCGGGAACGAGCAGCCGCGGCCAGCCGCTCCGTCTCGACGCTGATGTCGGTGATGGACCGGCGGTCCGCGCCCCGCACGACGGGGACCACTAGCCCGTCGTCGAGGGCCACCGCCATCCCCACGTTCACTTCGGGCAGCAGAGCGATACCGTCATCGGTGATCTGGCTGTTGACTACCGGATGCTCGACGAGGGCGGCGGCAACCGCCGCGATCACATAGTCGGTGTAGCTGGGGGCGGCACCGTCGACCTGCCGCCGCCGCCGGTCGGCAACGATCCGGTCCATGGCTGCGTCCATGGTGAGGGTGAGCTGGGCCATGTTGTGGAGCGAGTCGTGCATCCGCGACGCGATCGTGCGCCGCATGCCTCGCATCGGAACGACTCCCATGGGTGTCTGCGAGGGTGGGGGCAATGCGGTACCAGAGCCGGACGGACGAGCCCGGCGCCCCGACCGTCGTCGTTCGGGCGCCTGTCCGGGCGGGGTCGAGGCGGGTGCAGGCCCGGCCCCGGCCAGTTGCTGCCGGACATGCGAGGCCACGTCGTCGCGGGTGACCCGCGGGTCGGCGCCGGTTCGGGGAACGGCCGCGATGTCGACGCCCAGCAGGTCGGCCAGCCGGCGGGCCGCAACGGTAGTCATCAGCGGGACGCCGAGATCGGGTACCGGTGCCGGGCGTGCTTCGGCGTGGCGCTGCACGTCCTCGGACACAATTCGGCCGCCGGGGCCGGAGCCTGAGACTGCGGCTATGTCGATACCTAGCTCGGCGGCCACACGTCGGGCGTTGGGCGACGAGAGGATCCGCCCGCCGGCGCCGCGAACCGGCCCGCCCGCAACCGCGGCCACCGCTGAGGCTGCCGGTGCTGCGGCAGCCTCCGATCCAGTGGCGGCCGCCGGTGGGCGGGCACCGCCGGCCGGAGGTTCCTCCCCCTCGGCGAGGAACCACCCGATGCGCGCCCCGCAACCGAAGGTCTCCCCCGGCGCTCCGATCTGGTGGAGACGGCCCGAGGCGCTGGCTTCGACGTCGCTCTCGACCTTGTCGGTTTCGATGGCTAGGACCGGTGTGCCCTTGGTGACCTCGGCACCGTCGGGGACATGCCAGCCGATGATGGTGCCGGCCTCCATGGTGAGGCCCAGCTTCGGCATCTGGAACTCGGTGGCCATGCCCGCTCGCTCTGCCCTAAGCGCGGTCGAGAGTGGTTCGGATCTGCGCGGCGATCCGGGAGGCATCCGGGACGTAGCGCGATTCGAGCGCCGGGCTGAAGGGCACCGGCGCGAAGGGCGCCGCGACCCGCGCCACCGGGGCGTCGAGGTAGTCGAAGGCGTGCTCGGAGACCTGGGCTGCGATCTCGGCGCCGAGGCCCGCGAACCGGACCGCCTCGTGCACGACCACGATGCGGTTGGTCTTGCGGGCTGACGAGACGACCGTTTCGATGTCGAGCGGCTGCACCGATCTGAGGTCGATCACCTCGCAGTCGATGCCGTCGGCGGCCAACTCGTCCGCAGCCTTGAGCGACTCCGTGACCATCCGGCTGTAGGCCACCACGGTCACGTCGGCGCCCGGGCGAGCGACGCGGGCCTCTCCGATCGGAACCTCGTACAACTCCGCCGGGACATCGCCCTTCACCCCGAACATGCGCTTGTTCTTCACCAGCACGGTGGGGTTGTCGTCCCGCAGGCACGCGATCAGCAGGCCCTTCATGTCGTAGGGAGTGGAAGGCATCACGACCTTGAGGCCCGGGACGTGGCACAGCATGGCCTCGAGGCTCTGGCTGTGCTGGGCCGCGGCCGAGAGACCGGCACCGCCGTTGGTGGCGATGGTGACCGGCAGCCGGGCACTGCCGCCGAACATGTACTTGAGCTTGGCGGCCTGGTTGGCCAGCTGGTCCATGGCGACCAGCACGAAGTCCATGAACATCAGGTCGACCACCGGCCGCAGCCCGCAGACGGCGGCCCCGATCCCCAACCCCACGATGGCCTGCTCCGAGATGGGGGTGTCCACCATCCTGCGCTCGCCGAAGGCGTCGATCAGCCCGGTGTAGCTGCCGAACACCCCGCCCTTGCGGGCTACGTCCTCCCCCACCACGAAGATGTCGGGATCCGCGTCCATCATCTGGCGCAGGCCGTCGTTGAACGCCTTGAGGTAGGTGAGCTCGGTCATGGCGGCGGCAGCGGCTGACGCCCGCCGGCGGGGCCTGAGTACACGTCGGCGAGCAGGTCGTCGGGGTCGGGCAGCGGGCTCTGCTCCGCGAACTCGATGGCCGCCTCGACCTCGGCGGCGATCTCGGCCCGGACGGCCTCGATCCCGTCGGGGGTCATCGCTCCGGCGCCGACCATCAGGTCCTCGTGGCGGGGGATGGGATCCTTGGCCCTCCACTGTTGGACCTCGTCGTCGGAGCGGTACTTCATGCCGAGGGTCTGGACGCCGTGATGGTTGTAGTACCGGTAGGTCTTGCACTCGATGAACGACGGGCCCGCGCCCGCCCTGGCCCGGCCGGCCGCCGCAGTGGTGGCTTCGAAGACGGCCACCGGGTCCATGCCGTCGACCTTGGTTCCGGGCATCCCGTAGGCCGCGGCCCGCTCGACGACGTCGGCGATGGCCATGGTCTGGTCGCGGGGGGTGTACTCGGCGTACTCGTTGTTCTCGCACACGAACAGCACTGGAAGCTCCAGCGCGGCGGCCATGTTGGCGGCCTCGTGGAACGCCCCGATGTTGGTGGCCCCGTCGCCGAAGAAGGCGACGCTCACCGCCCCGCTGGCCCGGTACTTGTTGGCGAACCCGGCACCCACCGCGATGGGCACGCCGCCGCCCACGATGCCGTTGGCTCCCAGCATGTTCAGGTCCAGGTCGCTGACGTGCATGGACCCGCCCTTGCCGCCGCAGTACCCGGTGGCCTTGCCCATCAGCTCGGCCATCATCCGGGACAGGTCCCCGCCCTTGGCCACCAGATGGCCGTGGCCCCGGTGGGTGGAGCTGACCTGGTCGTCGTCGCGCAGCGCGGCGCACACCCCGGCGGCCACCGCCTCCTGGCCGACGTACAGGTGGATGAAGCCCGGCATCCGGCCCGCCTCGAAGATCCGGCCGGCGGCCTCCTCGAACAGCCGGATGCGGACCATGCGCCGGTGGATGTCGCGCAGGACCTCGTGCGACAGGCCGGTCACTGAACGCCCCTACGCGCGGTCATGCGCCCGCTCCTAGACCCCAGCGGATGGCCCGGCGCAGCAGCTCGTAGTACTCGGGAACGTTCCACGAGCAGCGCTCGACCTTCGGGTAGTAGTCCCGCAGCGGGAACATGTCCCAGTGGCCCCGGCAGTGCCCGAGGGTGTTGTAGAGCACGGC
>VYCW01000139.1 GCA_009843735.1 Acidimicrobiaceae bacterium
CCAGGTCATGATCCGCAGCGGGTAGGCCCGGGCGTCGCCGTTGATCTCCAGCGCCAGCACCGGCTCCACCGGCGCCGGCCAGCCCGCCTCTGCGGCCGGCTCGAAGGCCGGGTCCTCCAGGGCGGGAATGGCGTCGGGCGGGACGATGCCCTGGATCTCGTCGAGGTCCACCAGCGGCTCGGGATGGTCGGCGCCGAACGGATCTCGCAGCGCGCTGGGCACGTCCTCGCGCGGGGTCGACTGGATGGGTCCGGTCGGGTCCGCGGCGGGCGAGCCTTCCTCGGGAGCCTCGGCGGCGGCGGTGATGCCGGGCGCGGCCGCCGAGTCGGCCGCCGCGGTGGGGTCGGAGCCGGCGTCCTCGCCGGTTTGCCCGGATGCGGAGCCGGACGCCGAACCCGAGTCGGCGTCGGGGTCGGTGTCGCCGGCGCTGCCCTCTTGACCGCCGGTCTGGAAGGAGTCGCTCGCCGGCTCGGAAGCGGTGACGGTCGTATCGGGTTCGCCGGGCGACTCCGAGCATCCGAGCGTCGCCGCAGCCAGGGTCAGGACCACCGCGGCGGCAGCCCAGCGAGAAACATCATGAGTCTTGCGGGACATATTGGAGCAACCTAACGTCACCCACCCTCCACCCACGCAGAGGCGTTCCCATGAACGACCATGCCCTCGCTCACCATCCCGCAGCCGAGGCCGCAGCCGCCGCCGGCGCCGGTTACGACGTGAGGGTGCTGGAACCCAGCCCGCCGGCGGTGGCCGATCCGCCGTTCTGGGCCGACGACCCTGCCGATCCAACGCCCTCGGGCGCCGGCCCGGTGATAGCGCCCCACTCGGGAGGGGACCTCACCTGGGACGAGCTGATCGGGGCCCGGCCGGAGCTGGCCGGATTCGCCGCGGATCGCTGGCTGGGAACCCGCAGGCAGCTCCCCGAGCTGCCTGCGGGCTACCCGGCCACTCTGTTCGACTTCCACCGGCTGGCCTACTCGGTCGTGGCCGAGGCCCGTTACCAGTGCAACGGCAAGTTCGGTCTGCGTTACACGCGAGGCGGCTTCGGCACGCCCTTCTTCGGCGACGACACTCAGGTTCGGGTGGCCGGGAACCGGCTGGTGGTCCAGACAGCGGCGCAGGCCCGCTCCATCACCATCACGACCCTGCGGGAGGCCGGTGAGTTCACCGGCGTGGCCCCCGGCACCTCCGCAGCCGAGCACGACAGCCCCGAACTGGGCGACATCGACCGACCGCTCGAGACCCGGGCCGACGTGGGCGAGTTCCTAGGCGCATGGTTCGGCTTGGCCACCGCCGCGCTGGAGGAGTTGCGCTTCTCAGGAATCGTCGATCCCGAGCGGGTGCAGCTGTGGCCGGGGCATTTTGACCCGGCCATCGCGGCCGGCGACGCCGGGTCGGGCCGGCGGGCCACCTACGGCTTCTCGCCCGGGGACCACTCCCACGACGAGCCCTACATCTACGTGGCCGCCTGGGGCGATGTCAACCGCTCCGACCCGTTCTGGAACGAGGCCGACTTCAACGGCGCTTCCCTCGGGTTCAGCGACCTGGCCCCGGCCGGCGACCACTACGGCGCCGCGGTGGCCTTCCTCAAGGAGGGCTACGACCGCCTCAGTTGAGGGCGGTTCGCAGGCCCTGATCCTCAATGAGGCGCACCAGGTCGGGCGGCTGGTGTGGCAAGGCATCGAAGGCCGCCAGATCGGCTTGCGCCCCCGGAGTGTCCCCATGCAGCCAGCGCGCGAAGGCCCGGTAGACGAGACCGCTGGCGTTGGACGGGTCATTGCCGAGAGCGGCGTCCAGGTAGTGGACGCCCAGCGCAAACAGCTCGGCGTCACCGCTGCGGACCAGCAGCCAACCCCGACCCGACAGCACGTCCGGGTCGGCAGGGCGGGACTCCAGAACCCAGTCGAGGAGCTGCACCGCCTCCAGCAGGTCTCCACGGCTGGCTAGAGCCTCCGACGCCGCCAGAGCGTCCGCGACCGACAGCGCGGTGTCGCCGAAGGCGGGGCGCTCCTCGAGGGCGGCCAGTGCATCGACGGCCTCCAGCGCGGCGGCGTCACGGGCCTCGGCCACCCGCTCCCGAACCCGGGACTGGGTCAGCAACTGCTCCGCGTAAGGGGGCGGGTCCAGTGAGTCGAAGGCGGCCAGATCCTGGGCTGCGCCCGCGCCGTCGCCCTCCTCAAGGGCCACGATGGCCCGGAACAGCCGGGCGTCCGGATAGGCGGGATCCATCGCCACCGCGTCGTCCAGGTACGGCGCGGCGCCAGCCAGGTCGCCCTGGCGGGACGTGAGCCAGCCCCGGTAGGTGAGCGCCTCCACATTGGAGGGCTGGAGTTCCAGGGCTTCGTCGTAGGCGGCGATGGCGCCGGCCATGTCGCCGTCGGAGAGCCGTTGCTGGGCCTCGAAGATCTTCTCGCGGGCGGTGGACCGGATCTCGCCCGTGATGGATCCGTCGGCGGTTCGGCTGCCCGAGGACCGGGCCACCAGCAGGCCCGCGGCGCCGGCCACCACCACGACCGCGACCGTCCACACCGCTGCGTTGCGCCAGCGGCGGCGTCCCGCCGTGGGAAGCTCCCCGGAGTCCCGGGCCCGAGCGCGACCGGGTCTCAGCATCACGACCACGACGGTCGCGATGCCGGCTCCGGCGAACAGCGGAAGGATCCATACCAGGCTGGTGACTCCCGAGCCCGAGGGGTTGTAGTCGATGTCGGCGTCGTAGGCCGCCACCAACTCGTCGCGGATGTAGGCGTCGCTGCGGCCCTCGTCGACCCAGACCGCGATCTGCCTTCGGATCTCGCGGGCCACGGGCACATCGCTCTCGGCAATCGACTGGCCCGCGCACACCGGGCAGGCGAAGTCCTCGGACAGGTCGCGGACCCGGTCGGCGTTGGTGCTGGGAGGCCCCTCGGCCACCGCTCCGTACAGGAACGCCGCAGCAGCCACCACGAGGGCCGCGAGCCAGCTGGCAGCGCGGCGGCTCATGGCGTCGCAGCGGCCGTCGTGAGCTCGGAGATCACATCGTCGATGCCGTCGGCCGTGACCCCGCCGAGTTGCTTCCAGACCACCACCCCCGAAGGCGCCACCAGGTACGACTCGGGAACCCCGGTCACGCCGTAGGCGACAGCCGCCTCGCTGGCGCCCTCCACCAGCACCGGCCAGTCGCCTCCGTTGACCTCGAAGAACCGCCGCACGTTCTCGGCGGTGTCGTCGAAGGTCACCGACACGACCCGGGCATCACCGGCCGCTGCGTGGCGCTCGCTGAAGGCGATCAACTCGGGATGCTCGACGATGCAGGGGACGCAGGTGCTCTGGAAGAAGTTGACGATCACCCACCGGCCCCGCCACTGGTCCAGATCGAAGGACTCTCCTGCGATGGTGACGCCCACCACCGGTGGTGCGAGCCCGCCCAGGATGGGACTGGAGGCGTTGCGCTCGAAGGCGGAGTCACGGGTGGCCAGCACGACCACCAGCAGGGCGACCGCCACCGCCAGCGGCACCGCGATCCAGGCCGTGCGCCATCTGTCGGCGCTCGATCCGCTCGGGCGCGGCGTCCCCGGGGCGGTATCCGGATCACGAAGGTCGCTCGCGCTCATGCCACCGGCTCCGCGGTGGCCGCGGCGGCCTCGACCTGCTCGGGCCGGCGGCGTCCCGATCCGGCCGGGACCAGCGACAGGACGGTGCCGGTCGCCATCACGATGCCGCCCAGCCACAGCCACACCACCAGCGGCTGGACGGTCACTCTCAGGATCACCCGGTCGGGACCGACCTCGTCGGGGAACGACAGGACCGCCAGGGCGACGTCGTCGCGCAGGGTGGAGCGCACCGACGGGATCCCGATGGTCTGGGAGGCGAACGGGTAGGTGGCGATGGCCGGGCCATAGGTCTTAGCGTCGTCGATCCGCACGAAGGCGACCCGCTCGGTCCGGTTCTCGTGGACCACCACCGCGGAGCCGAGATAGACGATCTCGTGGCCGGCGAAGCTCGCCTGCTGGTTGGCCTCGAGATCGAACTCGGCCTGGCGGACATAGGACTGGCTGGCCGCGAAGGCCACCGCCACCAGGACCACGCCCAGGTGCACGGTCATGCCGCCGTTGGTGCGTCCCACCAGGCCCCGCCACCGGTGGCGGCGAACCGCCAGGACGATTTGGCGTAGGGCGGCCCCGCCCGCGAAGCCGCCCAGACCGAACGCGAGCAGCGCGGCCCATCCCCTGGCCCCGCCGAGCACGGCCAGGACCAGCGCCGCGGCCGCGATCCACGCCGGCACCAGTAACCGCCGGTCCAACAGCTCGGTCGGCACGCGGCGGGTGGAGCCGCCCCAGGGCAGCATCGGCGCCACCGCCATCAGGAACAGCAGCGCGAAGCCGATGGGGCGGGTCATCCGATCGAAGTACGGGTTCCCCACCGAGATGGTGCGGCCGTCGAAGGCCTCCACCAGCAGGGGGAACACCGTGCCGAGCAGCACGACGAACGCGAACGCGGCGAACAGCGCGTTGTTGGCCAGGAAGGCTCCCTCCCGCGACACCGGCGCCGCGATCCGCCCGGGCGTGCGCAACCGGTCGCCCCTCCACGCGATGAGGGCCAGCGATACGGCCACGATGACCGCGAAGAAGCCGAGGATGGCCGGTCCGATACCCGACTCGGTGAAGGAGTGCACCGAGGCCAGCACCCCGGACCGGGTGAGGAACGTCCCCAGGATCGTCAGCGAGAACGTGGCGATCACCAGCGACAGGTTCCACACTCGCAGCATCCCGCGACGCTCCTGCACCATCACCGAGTGCAGGTACGCGGTGCCGGTGAGCCACGGCAGCAGCGAGGCGTTCTCCACCGGGTCCCAGGCCCAGTACCCGCCCCAGCCCAGCGTCTCGTAGCTCCACCAGGCGCCGAGCACGATGCCGAAGGTCAGGAAGCCCCAGGCGGCCACGGTCCAGCGCCGGGTGGAGGCCAGCCAGCCCTCGCCGAGGCGCCCGGTGGCCAGCGCGGCCACCGCGAAGGCGAAGGGCACGGTGAACCCCACGTAGCCGAGGTAGAGGATCGGCGGGTGGAAGGCCATGAGGATGTGGTTCTGCAGCAGCGGGTTGGGGCCAGGCCCGTCGTAGCCCGCGGGCACCTCGACCCCGATGAAGGGGTCGGCCGGTCCGACCATCAGCGCGAAGAAGAAGGCGCTGACCGCGAACATGACCAGCAGCGCCCAGGCCATCATCAAGTCGTTGCGGTGGCGGCGGAATCGCACCGCCACGGCCACCGTGTAGCCGCACAGCACCAGCGCCCAGAGCAGGATGGATCCCTCCAGCGCCGACCACAGGGTGGCCACGTTGAAGATGGCCGGAGTGGTGGACGAGCCGTTGTCGGCCACGAACTTCACACCGAAGTCGCGGGTGATCAGAGCCCGCTCCATCACCGCGACGCCGGCGACCGCGGCCGCGGCCATGAGGTAGGTGAGCAGGCGGGCGGCGTGTCCCCAGCGCGGATAGCGGCCCACCAGGCCCAGCGCGGTGACGGCTATGCCCAGCAGGGCCGCGGCCAGTCCCGCGGCAACGGCCGCCGAGCCGGCCGCGACGTTGCTCATCGACGCCGCGGGGCCGGCAGTCTGCCAAGCGCGATCACGGGATCGTGCCGCCTTCCTCGGCTTCGCTGATGCGCTCGGTGTAGTTGTCGCGCTCGCGGTAGTCGTTGTCGTGCTTGACCAGCATCCGGTCCGACGCGAAGTGCCAGCCGTCGTCGGCGATCACCGGCCCCGGGCCCGGACCCAGCCGCCAGGCCCCTTCGAGGACGACCGGAACTCCGGGCTGGAACAGCTCGGGCGGATCGCCGGTGTGGACGACGTCCACAACCACGCCGTTGAAGCCGACACCGAAGGCCAGCACCGGCCGGTCGTGGAAGAAGGTGTCCACCGGCGCGGTGACGGGCGTTCCCTGGAGGGTGAAGCGCTTGCCGGCCAGTTCGTCGCGGCGCTCCACCGCCTCGTCGGCGTTGTAGAAGAACAGCGAGGCGTCACCGAGCAGATTCGTGACGAGCAGGGACACCGCTGCGGCCACCGCCACGACGACCAGGGCCGCGACCGATCGTCGGGCTCGCGCCGACCGGGGACCGGGCCGGGGCGTCAGCGGTGACAGATCCGTCTCCTGGGTGGCCTTCTGTTCCGTGCCCGCGGCCGCGTCATCCATGGTCTGTCACTCTTCGTCGGTGCCAGCACTGTCGATCGTGCCGGCCCGGGCCCGGCGCAGCAGCCGCTGGCCTCGAAGCCGGAGGGACGCGGTGTAGACCGCGACCGCGGCCACGGTCACGCCCCAGGCGCTCAGCACGTAGGCGGCGTGGCTCATCGGCCAGCCTCCGCTCTCCGGGCTTGGACCGCCTGATGGATGTCGCGGTCAGCCAGCTGACGCTCCAGCCAGCCGATGCGGAAGCGATGCATGACCATCCACCAGATGGCCATCGCGGCCACGACGAACGCCAGGACCAGCGTGAGCAGGGTCATGTCCTCGAGCTTGCCTTCGGTTAGGGAGGACTGCTGGTGCAGGGTGCGGTTGGCCCACCAGTTGACCGAGCGGTTGACGATCCCGATGTTCACCGCACCGACCAGCCCGACCACGGCGGCCCGGGTGGCGACCGGGCCGGTCGGCCCGCCGAGGGCCCGCACCGACAGATATCCGACCATCACCAGGAACAGGATGAGGGTGGTCACGAGGCGCACATCGCCCCACTCCCAGTAGGTGCCCCAGGTGGGCCGGCCCCAGAGCATTCCCGTCACCAGCGTGAGGCCGCACAGCAGCACCGCGACCTCCGCTCCGGCGTGGGCGGTGATGTCCCACCACTCGGAGCGCCGCCATAGCCACATGACCGAGCCCAGCGCGGTCAACCCGAACGCGGTGTAGGCCCCCAGCGCCGACGGCACGTGCACGAAGATGATGCGCACCGCGTCGCCCTGCACGTCATCGGCCGGCACGACCAGCAGACCCAGCGCCGCCACCCCGGCGAAACCGGCCAGGGTCGCCGCTCCCAGCCAGAAGGTGAAGCGAGATCCGGTGCGAGCAGGGCCGTCCAGGTATCCGGCCAGAGGCTTGGGATCGCCGGTTCCGGCGCGGCTCATGCTTCCTCCATCAGGGGACCGTATGCGACCGCGCCCAACGCGACGTTGACGACAGTGAATCCGGCCAGCAGGCCGACCCACGACCAGCCGTTGACCGCGGCCGTGCCCAGCGCATCCTCGAATGCCCGGGTCGCGGCGATCAGCACCGGCGCCACCACCGGCAACAGCAGGATCGGCAGGACCGTCTGATGGGCTCGCACTCCTGCTACCACAGCACCGAGAAGGCTACCGGCGGCTGCCAGCCCGGCCGTCGCCGCCAGCGAGGCAACCACGGCCAGCGGCAGCGACTCGATGCCGGCCCCATACAGCAGCACCACGCCGGGCAGCAGCACCGCGGCCACGGCCAGCAGCTGCACGGCCACCGCCAAGGCCTTTCCGGCGAAGGCAGCCGCCGGGGCCATCCCGCTCAGCAACAGCATCCGGCCGGCGCCGTCGGTCGACTCGACCGCCACCGAGCGCTGCACCGCCACCACGGTGGCGAACAGCACCGTCATCCACAGCAGACCAGGGGTGGCCAGCTCCAGCGTCGGCCGGTTGGCGTTGAGCGCGAACCCGAACAGCACCAGCACCAGCAGCGCGAACGGCAGGACCTGCCCCAGCGTGGTCCGGGCCCGCCATTCGATCCGCAGATCCTTGGCCGCCACCAGCCCGACGTCGCCCGCGAGCAGGCGCAGGTCACGCCACATGAGCCCGAGCGGGCGCGGTCGCGGCGCGCGCTCCCTCACACCGCATCTACGCCCACCGTTCCTCCTGCCATGGTCACCATGCGGGTGGCCAGGTCGTCGGCGGGGCCGGTCTCGTGGGAGGCCAACACCACCGCGGCGCCTGCGGAGGCCGCCTCCGACAACAGACCGCTCACCAGCGCTCGGCCCTCGCCGTCCAGCCCGGCGTGGGGCTCGTCCAGCAGCCAGAGCTCGGGGCGGCGCACCACGATCGCAGCCAGCGCCACCCGGCGCCGCTGGCCGGCCGACAGCCGCGTCGACGGAACGGCCCACAGCCTCTCGGGCACTCCCAGACGCCCAAGGACGCCCGGAACGACGGCCGCGTCCACCCGGGAGGCCCGGGCCCAGAGATCGAGGTTCTCGGCCGGGCTCAGCTCGCCGTAGAGGGCGGTGTCGTGGCCCAGCAGCCCCACCCGGCGGCGCACCGCGGCCCGATCGGCGCCGAGGTCGCACCCGAGCACCTCGCCCCGTCCCTCCGACAGCGGCAGCAAGCCGGCGCACAGGTGCAGCAGCGTCGACTTGCCTGCGCCGTTGGGTCCCCGCACCAGCACCACCTCGCCGGGATCGACGCTGAGGTCGGCCCCGGCCAGCGCCGGGAAACGTCCCAGCAGTACGACCGCGCCCGCGAGGCGCACCGCGCTCACGACGCGTCCGGAGCGAGTGCGGCGGCCCGGGCCATTGCCCCAGCGTAAGACGCTGAGCGGATCGCCGTATCTGCCCGGTCAGGCGACCGGGTAGAACTCTCCCGCGTTGACCACGAGCGTTTGGCCGGTGATCATCCGGGCCCGCTCAGACGCCAGGAAGATCGCGGCCTCGGCAGCATCGGAGTCGTTGGGCATCTCCCGCAGGGCCATGCCCTGCGCGATCTCGTGCTTGACCTCCTCGGCGGTGATGCCCCGGATGCCGGCCTGCCACTCGCAGTAGAACTTGACGTTGGGCCCCCACATCCAGCTCGGCACGACCGTGTTCACCCGGATCCCCGACGGCCCGAGCTCCGCGGACAGGTCGCGGGCCACCGACAGCAGCGCTGACTTGGCCGCGCCGTAGGGGCTCTGGGGGAACACCGCCACCGGCCTCATCGAGGCCTGCGACCCGATCAGCACCACCGAACCGCCGCCCGCCGCCTTCATGTGGGGCTCGACCGCCCGCACCACATGCACTGCGCCGAGCACGTTGACGGTGAGGTTGAGCGTCCAGTCCTCGTCGGTGGTGTTGTGGAACGCACCCTTCTGGGTGTCGAGGGCGGCCACGTTGATCACCGCGTGCAGCTCGCCGAAGCGGGCCGCGGCCGCGTCGGCCGCGTCGGTGCAGTCCTGCTGTTTGGTGACGTCACCCGGGCAGGCGACTATCCGGTCCCCTGTCGGGTCGAGCTCGGCCGCGGCCTCGCTCAGGCGCTCAGCATTGCGGGCCATCACCGCCACGTTGGCACCGTCGCGGAGCGCGAGGCGGGCACAACTGGCGCCGAGTCCGGGGCCGACGCCCACCACCAGCACGGTTCGTCCTTCGAGGATCATGGCTCCAGTCTGTTGCCGCGGAGGCGAGGTTGCACCGCGCGGCGCGATGTCGGCTAGGGCAGGGCCTGCCACCGGAGGGCGCGGTCCTCGGATGCGCACGCAGTGTCAAGCTCAGCCGAGGGTTCGTTGAGGAAGTCGACGACGATCCGGTCGACGCAGCTGTCATAGCCCCACACCCAGATGCCATGTCCCCGGCTCCTGCTCACGATGCTCGTGGCCTGGGGCAGATGGTGCGCGACCTTCTCGGCATACCCCGGCGGGGTGATCGGGTCGAACCAACCCGAGATAAGCAGCACTGGCAGGTCGCTCTCGACTGGTTCCACCGGCAACGGCGCCGCTTCGATCGCCCACGGCTCGCAGAACGCGGCCAGACCCTTCCCCACAACCGCGGCCGCGAACGGGCCGGCCCCCGCGGGCGGCCCCGACGCGAGCGGCAACCGCTCGGCGCATGTCACCGCGGCCAACGTCGCCGGAGTGCCCCTGTGGGCTTGCTGGGACGCGGTCTCCGTGGCCACCAGAGCCACCAGTTGGGCCGCGGTGACCGTTCCGTCATCGGCCGCGGCGTCATCATCGTCATGTTCTTCCAGTCCCGCCAGCACTCCCGGAACCAAGGTCGCCGTGAAGTCGTTGTAGAGCAACTGGAACACAACGCCGGCGACGATGTCGCCGTCGACCAGCGCATCGAAGGGCTCGAGCAGGGTGGTCTCCTCCGCGGAGAAGGAGACACGGACCGGATCGGCGTTGAAGCGCGGGACAAGAGCGGCGAGCAGCCCGGACATGGTCACGCCGTCCACGCCGGTGGTACCGGCCAGAATGGCAGAGCAAGCCGGGTCGGCCCGACACTCCCCGTCGAGTTCACGCATGACTCGCTCAGCACCCTCCGCCGTGTTGACGTCCGGGTCGAGCGATGCGGGGTACACGCCGTCGAGCACCACTCCGGCCAGGCCCGCGGGAGCGTCCCGCATCACCTCGAGGGCGATCGTCGTGCCGTAGCTCACGCCGTAGAGGAACCACCGGTCGTAGCCCAACGCGTCCATGACATCACTGACATCGGCTGCGTGGGCCCCGGTCGAGGTGTGAACGAAGGCCGGATCCTGCTTCAACCGCTCCGAGCACTTGGCGAACGCACCCGATGCGATGGACTCGGCCCGGTCGCGGGGCCCCTCGAGGATCTGTGCCAGCGGTATCTGCCACTCCGGGCACCAGAAGTTGGCGCTGCCGAAGCCGACGCCCCGCTGATCGATCAGCACCTGCGCATACGGGCGGCTC
Organism: Acidimicrobiaceae bacterium; assembly: GCA_009843735.1. Lineage (GTDB taxonomy): Bacteria > Actinomycetota > Acidimicrobiia > Acidimicrobiales > Aldehydirespiratoraceae > Aldehydirespirator. Next base: position 10,587 of record VYCW01000139.1, read on the forward strand.
GGCAGGGCCTGCGCCAGGTCGCTGCTGGCCCCGCCGGGACCTCCTTGCAGCACCGCGAGCGGTGCCAACGATTGATCGCCGGTGCCGGGGCGGATGGCGACGCTCACGCCCATCGTGCCTACGTCCGGATCGTCCCGATCGATCGGGACGACGACCCAGACGCACCTGGATCCCGTTCCCGCCAGGAGTTCGGGGCAGTCCTGCTCGACGACGTCGCCGGGGACGCCGGTCACGGGTGAGGACGACTCGAAGGGCGCTACTTCAGCGAAGTCGAACGGACCCCCGTCCTCGACGGAAATCACCTCGGGGAGCGAGTCGCTGGTCCCGCCCGAGCAGGCTGTAGCCACCAACGCCAGCCCGATCGCCGCGGCCGCATGGCGCAATGCTGTGTTCACGAACGCCGAGCTACCAGAGCTGATCGGTGTAGGTGTCCGTCCCGACGATGGTGGGCAGGAACGGCGCCGCGAACACGACATTGCCGGTACCGGCATCGGCCAGCGAGGCCGCGTAGGCCCGGAACCGGTCCCAGCTCCGGGCGGGATCGCCGTCGAGGAAGAACATCTGCACCTGGCGCTCGGCCGGCCCGGCCGGGGTGCCGAGGTCCATGGGGGCCCGCTCGGTCTCGCCGCCGACCGGATCGATGTAGCGCCACGACACCATCGAGGCGATGGCCGAGCCGTCCATCAACGCGGGCAGCGCCTCGTCCCGCAGGTGGGCGTTGAGCCCGTCGAGGTCGGTGCCCCCGGCCGGGTCCAGGGCCACCACGGCCAGGCCCTGGTAGGGGTGGTCGAGGGCCAACTCGATGGGCACGGGATCGTCGTCGCGGTAGTGCGACCACGGCTTGTGCATCAGCACGGTGTGGGCGTGGATCCGGTTGTCGAAGCCCCGACCGTCCTTATACAGGTCCACCACCTGGTCGATGGCCCACGCGAAGTGCTCGCGATGGCGGCCCTCGTGGACCCAGTAGATGGCCAGGTAGGAGCCGGCGTCGACCGGCACCGCCAGCGGCGAGTCCTTCGGGAACCGCAGGTCCTTGAGGTCGCGGGTGGCCACCCAGCGGCGGCCCGCGAACAGCCAGGGGCCGATCAGGCATCCGGCGTAGAAGTGGTCGCGCTCGTACCAGCGGTTGTAGGCCACCTCGTGGCCGCGTTCGGGGTCGACCATGGTGAACAGGCAGCTGCCGACCCGCACCGGGTAGGTGTTCATCGGTCCTCCCCCGCCTCGGGCGCCGCGATGGCGTTAGAGGTGCTCACGAGTCGAACACCGTTCTGGTCACCCAGTCGGCCACCAGCGCCGGCCTGGGCCCGTCCTCGATCTCGACGGTGATCGTGGTCACTGCCTGGACAGCGGCCGCCTTGAGCTCCACCGACTTCACTACGGCGTGGGCCCGCACCCGCTTGCCCCGGCTGACGGGGCTGATGAAGCGCACCCGGTCGAGGCCGTAGTTGATGCCCATGACCACGCCGTCGAGCCTCGGGGTGTTCACCGGGACCGACTGCATCAGGTGGGTGAGCATCGACAGGGTCAGGAAGCCGTGGGCGATGGTGCCCCCGAAGGGGGTCTCGGCCTTGGCCCGCTCCTCGTCGATGTGGATGAACTGGTGGTCCCAGGTGCAGTCGGCGAAGGCGCTGATCTGGTCCTGGGTGATCTCGAACCAGTCCCCGTGCCCCCGCTCGTCTCCCTCGGTGGGCTTCAGGACTGCATAGGCCGCCTCGGCACTGCTCATTCGGGTCACCTCTCGTGGCTGGGCTGCGACGGCGTCAACCTACCGGCCCGTCCGTCTCGGGGGTCGCGACAGTCTCAGCGAGGCAAGGCCTAGCCGGCGGCCGGCGGCATGCGCAGCGCCTGCTCAAGGAGCAGGCCGGCCGGATGGGGGGCCGCACCGGACCGGCGGGCGGTCACGAGGCGGCGGCGGGCCAGGACCTGGCAGCCGGTCAGCGGATTGTCCCCCCACTCGGCTTGGGCCACGGGAAGCACCGACCACCCCAGGCCCAGCCTCACCATCTCGCACAGCACCTCGGGCTGGTGAGACTCGGCCACGACCTCCAGCGGCGCCCCCCGCCGGCGCAGAGCCGCCTCGGTCACGGCACGAGTGTGGGCGTCCCTGGGGAATAGCACCCACGGGCCCCAGCCGGCGCTGGGCCCCGGCTGGCGGCGCCCGTCGGGCGCGTAGACGGCAAGATCCTCGCTGAGCAGCGGCTCGGTGTGCACACCCCTGACCGGCTCGGGGGGTTCGACGCACACGGCCAGATCGAGGGCGCCGTCCACGAGCTCGCGCAGCAGCCCGCCGGAGGGCCCCACCCGCAGATGGATGCGCAGGTCCGGATGCTCGGCCCGGAAGCGGCGCAGCGCCTCGCCGTGATGCTGCACCGCGCAGGCGTCGATCATGCCCAATCGCAGCTGGCCGTGGTCGCCCGAGCGGATCCGCTGAGCCCAGTCGGTGAGGTCGGCGGTGAGGGCCACCACCTGGCGGGCGTGTTCCAGCACCGGTCTGGTGTCCGGTCGCAGCACCCGGCGCCGGCCCTCCCGGTCGAACAGGGGAACACCGACACGGCGCTCGAGCTCGGCCAGCCCCTGCGACAGCGCCGACGGGCTCACACCCACATGCTCGGCAGCCAGCGCGAACGTGTCCGAATCGGCCACAGCCACCAGGTATTCGAGTTGTCTGATCGACAGATCAGGTAGCGGAGCGATCACATCCACATAATACTTAAGTATTGCTTCACTATTAACACAAAATACTCAGCACTGGTTAATCTAATGCCCATGACTGTTGATGTCCCGACCCAAGAGGGCGCCCCGAGCGGGTCTCCCAGACCGGCCACTGCCCGCCAGATCGCTCCCGCGAAGGGCTCGCTGGGGGTTCTCACCCCGGGCATGGGCGCGGTGGCCTCCACCTTCGTCGCCGGCGTGATCGCGGCCCGCCGGGGCCTGAACCCGCCCATCGGCTCCATCAGCCAGATGGCCCACATCCGGCTCGGCACCAAGACCGAGAACCGCAACCCCCCAATCAGGGACTTCGTGCCGCTGGCCGGGCTGGACGACCTGGTCTTCGGCGGCTGGGACCCCCTGTCGGCCAACGTGCTGGAGGCGGCCCGCGCCTGCGGCGTGCTGGAGGAGCGGGAGCTGGGGACCATCTCGGCCGAGCTCGAGAGCGTCGTGGCCATGGACGCGGTGTTCGACCAGCGCTGGGTGAGCCGCCTCGACGGCGTCCGGGTGAAGCCGTCGGCGTCCAAATGGGACCAGGCCCAAGCCCTGATGGACGACATCGAGAACTTCCGCAGCACCCACGGCTGCGACCGGCTGGTGATGGTGTGGTGCGGCTCGACCGAGGCGTTCTCGGAGCCCACGGCCGTGCACGAGTCGGTCCAGTCCTTCGAGGCCGGGCTCAAGGCCGACGACGACGCCATCGCCCCCAGCCAGATCTACGCCTACGCGGCGCTGCAGAGCGACGTGCCCTTCGCCAACGGAGCCCCCAACCTCACCGTGGACCTGCCGTGTATGGAGGAGCTGTCCCGCATCCGGGGCGTTCCCGTCGCCGGCAAGGACTTCAAGACCGGCCAGACCCTGATGAAGACGCTGATCGCGCCCGGTCTGAAGGCCCGGATGCTGGGCCTGCGGGGCTGGTACTCCACCAACATCCTGGGCAACCGCGACGGCGAGGTGCTCGACGCCCCCGAGAACTTCAAGACCAAGGAGGTCTCCAAGCTGGGCGTGCTGGGCACGATCCTGCAGCCCGAGCTGTACCCCGACCTCTACGACGAGATCCACCATGTGGTGCGCATCAACTACTACCCGCCCCGGGGCGACAACAAGGAGGGCTGGGACAACATCGACATCTTCGGCTGGCTCGGCTACCCGATGCAGATCAAGGTCGATTTCCTGTGCCGGGACTCGATCCTGGCCGCGCCCATCGTGCTCGACCTGGCCCTGTTCATGGACCTGGCCGCCCGGGCCGGCGAGTCCGGCGTGCAGGAGTGGCTGAGCTTCTACTTCAAGGCGCCCCAGCCCTCAGGCCAGGCCGACGTGGAGCACGACCTGTTCATCCAGCAGACCAAGCTCAAGAACACGCTGCGGGAGTGGATGGGCGAGGAGCCGGTAACCCACAGCGAAGCCGGCTGAGATCGGCGGCCCGCAGGCCTAGTCGCCCAGCCGGAAGCAAGGAGCGCCGAAGGCCCGCGTCCCGTCAGCCGAGGTCGCCGGCCGACAGCTTCTCGATCTGGCGGCCCTGCTCCGCCTGGGTGGCTTCGATCCGGGCCAGCACGTCCTTGACCTGTCCGAACTCAGAGATGGTGCGCTCCTCGAGCCTGCCGAAGGCCATCTCAAGCCTGCCGATTTGCTTGCCGTTGTCCTTGATGTCATCGCTATTGGTCCGCACCGCGACCCGCAAGCCCGTCAGGATGAAGCCGAGGCCTCCGACCACAGCGGCGCCCAACAGGCCGATGATGGCGGTAGCGATCGAAGCGTCCATTGACTTGCATACTAGCACCCTGGATAACATATACAACTAATTTCAATAGATTTCTATGCAATATCAAGACTCAAGTGGGCTGTCGGTCTCCAGGATTCCTCGGGCGATCAGATCCTCGATGGCGGCCTCGTCGAGGCCCAGCTCGGCGACGATCTCACGGGTGTGCTCGCCCAGGCCGGGGGCGGGACGGATGTCGGCGTCGGCCATGCCGGTGGCGACGAATGCCGGACCCTCGAAGGTCATCACCCCGATGGGCGGCTGGTCCAACTCCACCAGATAGCCCCGGGCCGCCAGGTGCGGGTCCTGGAGCTGCTCGCCGGAGGTGAGCATGGGGCCAGCGGGCACGCCCGCGGCCAGGCAGGCCTCGGTGACGGCCTGCTTTGACAGGGTCTCGGTCCAGGCCGACACGGCCTGCTCCAGCTCGTCCTCGCGCTCCCGGCGCGCCTCTAGCGTGGCCAGCGCCGGATCATCAAGGCCGAGAAGGCTGGCCAGTGCGGCCCATTCGGCGTCGGTCCGGCAGCAGATCGCCACCCACTGGTCCTCGCCGTCGCATCGGAAGAAGCCCCAAGGTGCGCCACGGTCCCTGCGGTTGCCCTGGGGCCTGACCGAGCCCGGCTCCAGGGACTCGCGGGCCAGCAGGTCGCCCATCACGCCGACGACCTGCTCGACCTGGCACACCGCAGCGTGGTATCCGGCGTCCATCACGCCCCGCCTGCGGCCGAGCACGCCGGCGATCGCGGCCAGCGCGCCCATGCGTCCGGCCCAGTGGTCGGGGAAGATCGACTGGGAGCCGGAGGGCCGGTCAACGTCGGGGTAGTCCCAGAGGTGGGTCATGCCCCCGGTCACCTGGGTGTTCGGGCCGTAACCCCGCCAGGCCGACCACGGCCCGGTCGTGCCCATGAGTTGGCTGGAGACCATGACCACGTCGGGGTTAGCAGTCCGGAAATCGCGGTAGCCCAGACCGAGTTCGTCCATGACTCCGGTCGAGCCGTTCTCGACCACCACATCAAAGCCGGTCGAGTCCCCGCCGGCGGCGGCGAGATCCAGCAGCATCCGGCGGCCATCTTCGGTCTTGGCGTTGATGCCGAAGCCCCGCTTGGAGCGCGACGACGACGCGAACGAGGGCGACATCTCCCCGCCCAGCACGACTCGGATGAAGTCGGGGTAGGTGCGGCTTTCGATCTTGATGACGTCGGCGCCGTACTCAGCCAGCATCCGGCTGATCTCCACGCCCACACCGCCGTGGCCGAAGTCTGCGACCCGGATCCCGGCCAGCGGCAGCGTCGGTTCGGGGGCGGACTCCGGGACTTCGGGCCAGTCCGGCCGCGGCCCGTCCTCTAGCGAGGCCAGCACCTCGTCGGTGTGCTCCCCGAGGTGGGGCGGGCGCCCGGTGGGGCCGACCCGCTCGCCGTCGATCTCCATCCACCCCGAAGGGAGGCTCATGAGCCCGCCGGTGAACAGCGGCACCCGGTCGAAGGTCTTGCGGGCCTCGAAGTGCTCGTTGGTGATCACGTCGCCGGGCTTGAGGATGGGGGTGGCCACGATGCCGCGGCGTTGAGCCTCCTCGGCCACCTCCTCCATGGTCATGGTGGAGAACAGCTCCTCGTACAGCGGGTTGAGCACGGCGTCGGCGATCATGAAGCGGGCGATGAACCCGTCGTACTCGGGGTCCTGCAGGTAGTCGGGCTCGCCCAGCCAGGCCCTCATGGCTTGCCACTGGCGGGGGCTGAGCACGACCAGGCGCACGAAGCCGTCGGCCGCGGCCAGGATCGTGTACACCGGGCCGGGGCCGGCCCTGATCTCCATCGGCTCGACGCCCTCGATCATGGCCTTGGAGGAGTTGGGCAGCGACCAGTCGGTGATCTGGGCGGCCGCCTCGTTGGCCGACACGTCGATGAGCTGCCCAGCACCGTGGCTGAGCCGCTGGATTAGGGCGCAGACGATGGCGAAGGCGGCGGTCAGGCCGGCGACGTCGCCCGAGATGTTGCCGGGAGGCATCAGGGGCTCGCGCTCGGGCAGGCCTGCCTTCCAGCACATGCCCGAGGTGGCGTCGATCACCGAGCCCGGCACGTCGCGGCCCGAGTAGGGGCCGCTGCGTCCGTAGGCGGTGATCGAGGCGACCACCAAGTGCGGGTGACGGGCCGCGATCGCCTCGGCCTCGAGCTCGGGGGCGCCCACGTCTGCGGCCGCGCCGGGCTCGGCCGAGCCGATCAGCACATCGGCGGACGCGAGCAGGGATTCGAAACTCGCCATGCTGGCGGCGTCGCCGGGGTCGATCACGACGCTGCGCTTGCCACAGTTTCGCATGGTGAAGAACAGCGAGTGCTCCGGGGTGAGCGGGTCGAGGGGCGGGAGGCCGCGGCTGGGCGACCCCTCTGGGGGCTCCACCTTGATGACGTCGGCGCCCAGATCGCTGAGGAGCCGGCCGCAGAGCTCGCCCCGGTCGACGGCGAGGTCGATGACCCGGATTCCGGTGAGTGGTCTAACGGGCATGTGCAGCCTCCTCTGAAGGCGTCCGACCGAACTTCCGGGGGTCGAGGGGAATCACTCCCCATAACCCCCGGAAGTTCATGTTGGCGGGCCGGTCCCGGTGCCGAAGATGCCGACGAAGCTCACGATCTCGCCGGGATAGCCGCCCAGGTTGTGGGTTAGGCCCAGGGTACGGCCGGTGTCGGGTATCCGCCGCTCGGCCGGCGCCTCGCCCCGCAGTTGCAGCCACACCTCGTAGAGCATTCGCAGCCCGCTGGCCCCCACCGGATGACCGAACGACTTGAGCCCGCCGTCGGCGTTGACGGGCAGTTCGCCGTCGAGGTCGAACACGCCGTCCAGCACGTCTCGCCAGGCCGTGCCCCGAGGCGAGAACCCCAGGTCCTCCATCAGCACCAGCTCGGTGGGGGTGAAGCAGTCGTGCACCTCGGCCAGCGCCAGCTGCGAGCGGGGTTCGGTGACTCCGGCCTGGGCATAGGCCTCGGCCGCAGCCTGAGCGCACTCGGGCATGGTGGTGTAGTCGTAGCCGGGGTCGAGGGAGCCAGCGCCGGTGCCAGCCACCAGCGCCAGCCCCTTGACGTACAGCGGGTTCGGGCACCAGCGATGGGCGTCTTCGGCCCGGCACACGATGGCGGCCGCGGCACCGTCGGCCACGCCCGCGCAGTCGAACACCGACAGCATCCCGGCCACCGCCGGCATCTCGCAGATCTGCTCGGCCGACATCTCCCGGCGGAACTGGGCCCGAGGGTTGCGGGCGCCGTTGTGGTGGTTCTTGGAGGCGATGCGGGCCGCGGCGTAGCGCAGCTCATCGGGATCCACGCCGTAGCGGTCGGCGTAGACCGGCAGCATCAGGCTGAACATGGCCGCCGCGGTGAGCGTGCGCTGGGTGCCGTCGGTGGGAATGGGGAGGGCGTTGAGACCCTGGTAGCCGCCGTCCTTGACCTTCTCGGCGCCGAGGGCCATGGCGGTGTCGTAAGCCCCGGAAGCCACCGCGTAGCAGGCCTGGCGCAGCGCCTCGGATCCGGTGGCGCAGTAGTTCTCGACCCGGGTCACCGGCTTGCCCTTGATCTTGAGCGGTCCGGCGAGTGCCAGACCGGAGGCAGCCGACTGCGACGTGCCGAACCAGAAGGCGTCGATGTCGTCCTGAGCGATCCCGGCCGAGCGGTAGGCGGCGTGGGCCGCGTCGATGATCAGGTCGTCCAGGGAGAGGTCCCAGTGCTCGGCGAAGGGGGTGCAGCCCATGCCGATGACGGCCACCCGGTCACAGATCCCCCGGGAGCTCATGGCACTGCCGGCTCGCTGCGTACGGGTCGGGCCTTCCAGAAGTAGTTGTGGATGTCGTCGGCGGTGTAGAGGCGCCGGAAGGTGGGGACGACCCGCATGCCGGCATGCACTTCACCGGCATCGACATCGGTGAGCTCCAAAGGCGCCCGGCCCCCGCCGTCGAAGTCAACGATCGCGAACACGGTGGGCGGGCTGGGCGAGTAGGCGAGCCGGTCGACGGTAAAGCTGGCGACGGTGCCGGTGGCGTGGGCCATGGGCGCCGGATCCATGTCGTCAACCGCCCCGCCCTTCTCCGATACCCGGGCCGGCGGCAGGTGCACCATCTGGCTCGGCCGATCTCGGGAGCCAGTGAACCCGTACTTCCAGTCGGCTCTCCGGTGTGCCGCGGACGACGACGGCCGGTTGGGCGGTGGCCGGTTGGGCGGCTCGACGTCCACCATGTTGCGCCAGGTCAGGAAACGGCCATAACTCACGGACCCGCCCGCAGCTACCTGTTCCGACACGGGCGCGACGGGTCGGTGATCGGCCAGCGCATCGGTGGCCCGCAGGATGACGGCCTCCGCGCCGTCGACCAGCGCCACTACCGCGACGGTCTCGCCCGGGCTGGCCTGCTCCAGCGCCGAGCACAGCAGCAGCGCCGGGTGGGCGGCGGCCGTGTTGCCCACCGTGTCCAGGAGGGAATCGACGAGGATGCCGGCGCTGACTCCGATGGCTTTGAGAGCCGAGGCGACGGCCCGGCTGTTGAGGCCCGCCAAGGCCAGGTGATCGACATCAGCTCCGTCGAGACCGCTGTTCGCCAGCGCGGCCCGCCATGCGTCCGCCGCGGCTGGGCCGAGGACGTGGGTGCCGAAGCGCTCCTCCCAGTTGCGCGAACGGGTTCCCTCCGGCGTACGCCAGCGCTCCGTGACCTCAAGCGTTCGGGATGCTCCACCGAGGTACTCGGCCAGCACCGGTGCGGCCGAATCGTCACCCACCAACGCCGCGGCGGCGCCGTCGCCGGCGGCGGCCTCGTCGGCGCCGGTGGGCAGGCCGTCTCGGGTGTCGGCGGCAACGACCAGAGTGGAGCCGCGGCCCGCCAGCGCGGTGCGCAGCGCACCAATGCCGGAGCGGACTGCGCCGCCGAAGTCGAGCGCGCCCACGGTGGGGTCGAGCCGCAGGGCGGCGTGGATGGCGGCCGCGTTGGTCTTCTCCAGGTAGGCCGGCGCCGACGTCGCGAACCAGAGAGCCTCAGGCTCCACATGGGTGGATCGCAGGGCCAGATCGGCGGCGGCCTGGCCCATGGTGGTGGTGTCCTCGTCGTATGACGCCACTGCCCGTGTGCCCGTACCGCCCCCCGAGCCGAAGAATGCGGTGATCTCGGACCGGTCGAGCCGGTGGTACGGCACGTAACCCGCTGCCGAGATCACGCCCCGCATGGCCGCAAACCCTACCGGCGTCGGGCCCGGCCCTCCCCGAAGTCAGTAACCTGCCAAGACACAGCCAACCAGGTGGCGGCCCCGTGGGCACGCCGCCCGATGCGAGGTCGACATGTCAGCGGTGAACGTTCTCGCCTTCGGCGTGACTTGCGAGATCCGCGACGACGACTGCGTGCCGGTGGTGCAGGACCACCTCCGGCTGCCGCGGCAAGAGGCCCAGGCACTCCTGGAGGCCGAACGACTGAAGTTCAAGGAGCGCCTCAGGTCCGCCAGACCCGGAGATGTGGTGTACGGACCGGCGCCCGCAGCCCGTCGCCTGCGCAGTCGCAATCGGATGAGCGTCGACTTCGTCGAGTTCGCCGACTTGAGCGACGGCCGGCGGGTCACGGTGCGAAGCGACCGTGGTGTGTCGGGACCCTTTCCCGGGCAGACCCGGGGGCGGTTCACGCAGGAGGTGCGCGACTACTTCGAGGCCGAGGCGGAGGACTGTTGCCCTATCGAGCCTGAATGGGTCGTCGAACGCCTACAGCGCTTGTACGGCGTCGAGGTCGACCCGGTGTCGGTCGAGGCTGCGCTGCGCTCGCCGCTCGCGGTCGAATTCGGCCCTCGCCTTCGCGACCAACTCTTCTAGGCGCCCACAGGAGTGCGGGATCAGGCTGGTCGGAGGCAAGCACGCTGAGGGCAAGGCTCCGCCTGATCGTCAGCCGCCGGAGATGATGGCGTCGACCTCGACCTCGACTACGAGGTCGGGATGCACCAGCGCGGAGACCTCCACCAGAGTGGCCGCGGGACGGATTTCGCCGAAGACCTCGCCGTGGGCCCGCCCATACTCCTCCGCCTTCGAGATGTCGGTGAGGAAGGCCCGAGTCCGCACCACATCGTTCAGTGACGCCCCCGCGCGGTTCAGAGCATCCTCGATGTACTGCAGCACGAGCCTCGCCTGCTGGTAGCAGTCGCCGGGGTAGTCAACGCCGTCCGGTCCGAGCGTGGTCGTACCAGCTACCACCAGATGGGCACCGACGCGGACCGCCCGGGAGTAGCCCACCGTCGCTTCCAGAGGCCCACGACTCGAGACGTAGACCCGGTCCGACACGACAACGGTCGGCTCCGGCTCGGGGACCCATTCCGCCGATGTCGCCCCACCGGGCGCCTCCAGTAGCTGGAGGACCTGCTCGCGCACCCGGGGCAGGCCTGCTCCCAGCTTCACGAGCACTTGGGCCGCCACCCCCTCTCCCTCGCGCAACAGGCCCAGCAGGATGTGCTCGGTGCCGATGTAGTTGTGCTTGAGTTTCAAGGCCTCGCGCAGGCTCAGCTCTAAGATCTTCTTGGCCCTGGGCGTGAAGGGGATGTGGCTGGTGGGCGAGCTGGCGCCCTGGCCGATGATCTCCTCTACCTGGCCCCGGACTGACTCGAGGCTGATCTGCAGCGACTCCAGCGCCCTGGCCGCCACCCCCTCACCCTCACCGATGAGGCCCAGCAGGATGTGCTCGGTTCCGATGTAGTTGTGGTTGAGGAGGCGCGCCTCCTCCTGGCTCAGGACCACCACTCGACGGGCCCGGTCGGTGAACCGCTCAAACACCGCTCACACCTCCCCCTGCTTGCATCGCTGACGCAGGCCACCCTAACCCGGCCAGTGCAGGCCCGGAGGCGGAGACTAGAGGCCGGCGGCTGCTCCTATTGCTGCTCTGGGGTCGGCGGCGCCGGCCAAGGTGCCCTCGGTGGTTACCTCGATGAGGTGGGCGTGGCCGTAGGTGTGGGGTGACGCGTCGCGTACCTCTGTGTTGTGGCCGAGGGCAGCCAGGGACTCGTGCCAGCCGGTGGTTGCGTCCTCGATGAGCACCCGGCGGCCCTGGCCGGGGCGCCAGGTGGCGAAGCCGGCCTCGCGGTCGTCGGGGGTCAGCACCCAGCGGGGCGCCCGGATGGCCGCGCCCGGCGACTGGCCCAGGCCCAGCGTTCGGGCCAGCAACTGCAGAAGGATCTGGGGCTGGGAGTCGCCCCCCATCGTGCCCAGCACCTGGCGCAGCGAGCCGTCCGGGTTGGTGACCAGCGCCGGCGACAGGGTGTGGGGCGGGCGTCGGCCCGGCCCGTACTCGGCCGGATGGCCGGCCACCAGGTTGAAGCCGAGGCCCCGGTCGTGCAGGAAGATCCCGGTGCCGCCGGCCACCAGCAGAGCGCCAAAGCCGTTGGCGTTGGAGTTGATGAGCGACACGCCCATGCCGTCGTGGTCCACCGCGCACAGATATGTGGTGTCGCCCATGGCTGCCGGAGCGGCGACGTTGCCGGCCCGCTCCGGGTCGATGGCGTCACGCCGGGGACCGAGCCGGGCCGGATCGACCAGCGCTTGGCCGTCGGCGCCCTCGTGCAGCACCCGCACCCGATCGTGAGCGGCCTGCGAGGCCGCTTCGATCAGCAGGTGGGTCCACCGGTCGTCGTCGCGGTCGCCCAGGTCGAGTCCGTCGGCGATCCACGCCCCGGCCAGGGTCAGGTAGCCCTGCGATGTGGGCGGCACCGTCCACAGCACACGTCCGAAGGCCTCGGCCCGCACCGGCTCCACCCAGCGAGCGATCGGCTGGGCCAGGTCGTCGGAGGTGTACTCGCCCGCGCCGACCGCCAGCAGGCCCTCGCCGAACTCGCCGCCGTAGAAGCCGTCGCGGCCCTGCTCAACGATGGCCCGCAGCGTTCGGGCCGTGCCGGGACGCCGTACCACCGCTCCGGTCCTCAGACCGGCGGGGATGTCGGTGTTGTCCTCCACGCCAGCCACTTCGCCGGCCCGCTCGGCCAGCAGGGGCGACGCTGCGAACCCGGCGTCCGCGATCCGGATGGCCTCGGCCAGCACATCAGCCAGCGCCAGCCGCCCGTAGCGGTCGTGCAGAGCGAGCCAGCCGTCCACCGCACCGGGCACGGTCACCGAGGCCACGTCGCCGTGCAACGGCATCTCGTCGTACCCCTGCGCCCGCAGCCGGTCAGGATCAGCCCCCGACCCGGCGAAGCCGGCCGCATCGAGCGCCACTGGCGCGCCGTCGCCTCCCTCGTGCACCAGAGCCCACACGTCGCCGCCGGGCCCGCACATGTGAGGTGACGTCACCGCCAGCACCGCGTTGGCTCCCACGGCTGCATCCGCGGCTGACCCGCCCCGCCGCAGCAGGTCCACCCCGACGCCGGTGGCCAGATGATCGACAGTCGAGACCATCCCCGCCACCGAGGTACGGGTCACCGCGGACGGCAATCGAGACATACCGCCAGTGTTGCCCGCGCCGGACCAACTCGCGCCATCGCGCCGCAGCGTTTGCCAATGGGCTCCATGGCGGGGCGCCCCGGACACCTGCAACGGCGCGGATCCTGAGGCCGGGGGGTGGCACGGGGGCAAGCAATGGCGGCGCTTGCGCCGCCAAGGCGCGCCCGTGACAGGACCCGCCGGCCGGGCCTGGCTCGACCGACTGGGGCGTCAGTTCAGCTAGTGCCTATGCCACGCCAGCCGCGTTGAGGGCCCGCTCGGTGAGCACCCTGGCCAGGTGGCCGCGGTACTCGGCGTCGGCGTTGAGGTCGTCGGGGGGTTCCAGCCCGTCGGCAGCCACTGCGGCCGCTTCCGCGGCTGATGCCCCGCCGGCCACCGCGGCCTCCACCCCGGAGGCCCGGATGGGCGTCGAACCCATGTTGACCAGGCTCACTCCGGAGCCGCCGCCGGCCACGGCCACCCCGACGATGGCCCAGTCCTGGGCCCGCCGGTTGAACTTCTGGTAGTTCCAGCCACCACCGCCGGCCGGCACCCGCACCTCGGTGATCATCTCGTCGGCGGCCAGCACCGACTCGAAGTACCCGGTGAAGAAGTCCGCCGCGGCGATCTCACGGGAGCCGCCCGGCCCCTGGGCCACGATGGTGCCGCCCAGGGCCAGCACCGCCGCGGGCAGGTCCGACGCCGGGTCAGCGTGGGCGAGCGTCCCGCCCAGCGTCCCCCGGTGGCGCACGGCCGGGTCGCCCACCAGGGCGGCCACCGACGCCAGCATCGGGCAGGCCCCGGCCAGCTCGGCCGAGTGCTCCAGCTCGCTGTGGCGGGTCAGTGCCCCGATGGACACCGTGCCGTTGCCGGTGCGGATGTAGCGCAGTCCGTCGAGACGGCCCACGTCAACCAGCACGCTGGGCGTGGCCAGCCGATAGCGCATCATCGGGATGAGGCTGTGGCCTCCGGCCAGCAGCTTGGCGTCGTCGCCGTGCTCGGCCAGGAGCGCGATGGCGTGGTCGGCCGATTCGGCCACCTCATAGTCGAATGCGGCGGGAATCACGACGCACCTCCTTGGGCATCGGCGATGGCTTTCCAGACGGTCTGGGGCGACGCCGGCATGTCCACATCGGTCACCCCCAGGTCGCGCAGCGCGTCCACCACGGCGTTTATCACCGCGGGGGCGGCCGCGATGGTCCCGGCCTCGCCCACGCCCTTGACCCCCATCGGGTTGGTGGGGCTGGGCGTGGCGTGGCTGTCGAGCCGGAAGCGGGGCGCCTCCGCGGCCGACGGCACCAGGTAGTCGGCCAGGTTGGCCGACACCAGCTGGCCGTCGGAGTTGTAGACGGCGTCCTCGTACAGCGCCTGGGCGGCGCCCTGGAGGATGCCCCCGTGCACCTGGCCCTCGACGACCAGCGGGTTGATCTGCACCCCGCAGTCGTCCACCGCCACGTAGTCCACCAGGTCCACGTTCCCGGTGTCGGTGTCGACCTCCACCACGGCGATGTGGGTGCCGTTGGGGAACGTGAAGTTGGGCGGGTCGTAGGTGACGTGGGCCTCCAGGTTGGGCTCCATCCCGTCGGGCAGGTCGTGGGCGGTGAACGCCGCGAAGGCGATCCCCGCCAGCGGCACCTCGGCGTCGGGCGTGCCCCTCACCCGGAAGACGCCCCCGGAGAACTCCAGGTCGTCCTCGCTGGCCTCCAGCTGGTGGGCGGCGATGGCCCGGGCCTTGTCGATCACCTTCTCGGTGGCCATGTAGACCGCCGTGCCGCCGACCGCCAGCGACCGGGACCCGTAGGTGTCCAGGCCGGTGGGGCTGACCGCAGTGTCGGAGTGCAGGACCTCCACGTCGTCGGGATCGACGCCGAGCTGGTCGGCCACGATCATCGACCAGCAGGTCTCATGGCCCTGCCCGTGGGGCGTGGACCCGGTCACCACCTGCACCTTGCAGGTGGGCGAGATCCGCACCGTGGCCGCCTCCCAGCCGCCGGCGCCGTAGTCGAGCGACGCCAGCACCCGGCTGGGCGCCAGGCCGCACATCTCCACGTAGCTGGAGAAGCCGACGCCGATGCGCTTCGACGAGCCCGAGGCCCGCCGCTGGGCCTGCTCGGCCCGGCGCCCGTCGACGTCGGCCAGCGCGACCGCCTTGTCGAGCACGGCCTGGTAGTCGCCGCTGTCGAAGATCAGACCGGCGGCCGACTCGTACGGGAAGGCGTCGGCGCCGATGAAGTTGCGGGCCCTGATCTCCTCGGGCGACACCCCCACCGACACGGCCAGCGAGTCCATGGCCCGCTCCACCGCGTAGGTGGCCTCGGGACGGCCGGCTCCCCGGTAGGCGTCGGTCGGGGTCCGGTTGGTGAACACCGACGTGCACTCGAACATGTAGTTCGGGATGTCGTAGCAGCCGTGGTACAGGAACCCGCCCAGCAGCGGCACGCCCGGCGTGACCAGCTGGAGGTAGGCGCCCATGTCGGCCAGCAGCTTCACCCGCACCGCGGTCACCTTGCCGTCGGCGTCGGCGGCCAGCTCGATGTGCTGGACCTGGCCCCGGCCCTGGATGGTGGACACGGCGGCCTCGGCCCGGCCCTCGGTCCAGCGCACGGGCGCACCCCGCTGCATGGCCAGGGCGCTGCAGAGGATCTCCTCGGCGTAGACGTTGAGCTTGCAGCCGAAGCCGCCGCCCACCGACGGGGCCACCACCCGCAGCTTGTTCTCACCGATGCCGAGCACGACTGCGGTCATCACCTTGAGGATGTGCGGGATCTGGGTGGCCGAGTACAGCGTGAGCTCGCCGCCGGCCGGCGACGGCACCGCGGCACAGCCCCGGGGCTCCATGGGCGCCGGGATGAGGCGCTGCTGGAGGTAGCGCTCGCTCACCACGTGGGCCGCCTCCGCGAAGGCGGCGTCGATGGCGGGGGCGTTGTCGCCCCAGAGCCCCCAGGTGTAGCACTCGTTGCTGTCGAGGTCGGCGTGGACCAGCGGCGCACCGTCGGCCACCGCGTCCTCGATCTCGACCACGGCGGGCAGCGGCTCGTAGTCGACGACGACCGCGGCTGCGCCGTCGGCGGCCGCGTAGCGCGAGTCGGCCAGGACCACCGCCACCGCGTCGCCCACGTACTTGGCCGTGCCGCGGGCCACCGGCAGGTGCGCCGGGCTCTTCATGTCGGGGGTGACCGGCCAGGCGCACGGCAGGGCGCCCTCGCCCCACAGCGGGGCCAGGTCCTCGCCGGACAGCACCTCGTTCACGCCGTCGATGGCGAGGGCGGCGGAGCCGTCGATGCCGACGATGTGGGCGTGGGCCTCGGTGGAGCGCACCACGCCCACCCAGATCGCGCCGGGAAGGGCGAGGTCGTCGATGAACTTGGCCTCACCGGTGAGCAGGGCCGGGTCCTCCTTGCGGAGCCGGCGGGAGCCGACGTGGCCGGGAGCTTCCTCGGTGACGGTCATGTCAGTCACCTCCCGAGCCCGCCGCGGCGAGCACGGCGTCGACGATGTTCTGGTAGCCGGTGCAGCGGCAGAGGTTGCCCTCGAGGCCGTGGCGCACGCCGTTCTCGTCGAGGCCGGGGTACTCCTCCACCAGCGAGATGGAGGCCATCACCATGCCCGGCGTGCAGTAGCCGCACTGCAGGGCGTGGTGCTCGTGGAACGCCTGCTGCATGGGGTGCAACGTCCCGTCGGCGTCGGCGACACCCTCGATGGTGGTGATGTCGGCGCCGTCGGCCTGCACCGCGAACATGGTGCAGGACTTGGCGGATTGGCCGTCCACCAGCACCGTGCACGCCCCGCAGCTGCTGGAGTCGCAGCCGACGTTCGTGCCCGTGAGCCCTAGGTCGTCGCGCAGCGCGTGCACCAGCAGGGTGCGAGGCTCCACGTCGAGGCTCCGTTCGGTGCCGTTGACGGTCAGGGTCACAGCTGTCATGCGCTTCTCCCTGTGTTGACCGGT
>VYCW01000029.1 GCA_009843735.1 Acidimicrobiaceae bacterium
TAGTCGACCTCGACCAGCTCGGCCCCGTCGGCGGCCGCGTAGGGGTCGGTGGCGATGACCGCGGCCACCTCCTGGCCCTGGTAGCGGACCTTGTCGGTGGCCAGCACGGCCTGGGTGTCGCCCGACAGGGTGGGCATCCAGGCCAGGTTGTGGGCGGCCATCAGCTCGCCCGTGACCACGGCCAGCACTCCGTCCACCGCGGTGGCGGCGTCGGTGTTGATGCCGTTGATGCGGGCGTGGGCCACCGGTGAGCGGACCAGCGCCATGTGCAGCATCCCGGGCAGGGCGATGTCGTCGAGGAAGTTGCCCTGGCCCTCGATGAGCCGGGCGTCCTCCACCCTCTTGACGCTGTGGCCGACGCCGCCGATCTCGGGAGGCGTTGTCGTTGTGTCAGTCATTGCGTGCTCCCTTTCAGCTGTCGCCGTTGGACGACGCCGCAGCCGCCGCGGCGGCCTGGATGGCCTTGACGATGTTCATGTAGCCGGTGCACCGGCACAGGTTCCCTGAGATGGCCCAGCGGACCTCGTCGTCGGACGGTGCCGGGTTCTCGTCGATGAGGGCCGCGCCCACCAGCATCATGGCCGGGGTGCAGAACCCGCACTGGAGGCCGTGCTCGTCGCTGAAGGCCTGCTGGACCGGGTGCAGACCGTCGGCGGACTTGAGGCCCTCGACGGTGGTGACCTCCCGGCCGTCGGCCTGAACCGCCAGCATCGTGCACGACTTCACGGGCGTGCCGTCCACCAGCACGGTGCAGACCCCGCAACTGGTGGTGTCGCAGCCGATGTGGGTGCCGGTCAGCCCGGCGCCGGTGCGGATGTGGTCGACGAGCAGCCGCCGGGGCTCCACGTCGGCGGTGTGGTCGGTTCCGTTGATGTTGATCGTGATCTCCATGTCTCCCCCTCTCAGGCCTGGGCCTGCTCGGCCGCGGCGGCCAGGGCCCTCTGGGTGAAGGCGGCCACCACCCGGCGCTTCCATCGGGCCGAGCCTCGCACGTCGTCGCGGGGGTCGGCCTCGGCCGCGGCCGCCTCGCCGGCCTCGGCGAACAGCTCGGCGCTGGGGGCATTGCCCACCAGCAGGGCCTCGGCGCCGGTGGCCTTGCGATTGATAGGCGCCACCGAGGTCATGGCGACGCCCGCCGCGCTGATGGTGCCGTCGGCGGCCAGCTCCAAGTGGGCGGCAACGCCCACGGTGGCGTAGTCGCCGACCTTGCGCTCCAGCTTCTGGTAGGAGCCGCCGGAGCGGCCCGACGGGACCGGGAGGTGCAGGGCGGTCACCATCTCGTCGTCGGCGAGGGAGTTGGTGAAGAAGTCCTGCACGAAGTCGCCGATGTCGATGGTCCGCCGGCCGGACGGGCCCTGGGCGACCACCTCGGCGCCCGTGGCCAGCAGCACCGAGTTCCAGTCGCCCTCCGGGTCGCAGTGGGCCACCGACCCGCACATGGTGCCCAGGTTGCGGACCAGCGGATCGGCGATCCACGGTGCGGCCGACGCGACCGCGCCGGAGACCGCGCCGGAGGCGGCGATGTCGGCGTGGCGGACCAGCGCGCCCACGTGCAGGTGGCCGTTGTGGCTCCTGACGTCGTCGAGCCCGGCGATCCGGTTGATGTCGACCAGCTTCGACGGGGTCGCGAACCGGAGCTTCATCATGGGCAGCAGGCTCTGCCCGCCGGCCAGGATCCGGGCCTCATCACCCCCCTCCGCCTTGGCCGCAATGGCCTCCTCCACCGAGGAGGCGGCTACGTAGTCGAATCGGGCCGGCAGCATCCTGCACCCCCAAAGGGTCGCGGTGCGCGTGGGGACCACGCGGGCCGCGGACAATACATCAACTATCCCCCCTTCGCTCGGCGATGGGGGCCGCGTAGCCGAGCACAGCTCGTGGGTACGCTGGCAGATGCGCAAAGCGAGACCGGCCGGCGACTCCGGGCGATTCGCAGCGCTTCACAACCCGGCCTTCCGCAAGCTCTTCGTCGGGGGTCTGTTCACCTTCCTCACCATGCAGGTTGCGGGCATCGCCAGGGCCTGGCTCGCCTTCGAGCTGACCGGCAGTAACACCGGCCTGGGCGGCGTGATGCTGGCCTTCGGCGCCTGCAGCATCTTCGCCATCCCCTACGGGGGCATGATCTCGGACCGCTTCTCCAAGCGGAACGTGCTCATCCTGGCCGGAGCGCTCCAGGCCGCCACTCCGGTCTGGCTGGGCGTGGCTGTGGCCACTGACACCGCCAGCTACTGGATGCTGCTGGCGGCGAGCGTCGTCCAGGGCGGCGTCATCTCCATTCTGGCTCCAGCCCGGCTGACCATGATCTCTGAGGTTGTCGGGCGCGAGAGCATCACCAACGCCATCTTCTTGTCGATGTCGACCGTGCAGATGGCCCGAGTCGTAGGTCCGGCCGCCGCTGGCGCCCTGATCGGTGTGGCCCTGTTCGGCCTGGCGGGGGTCTTCTTCGCCGCAGGCGTGCTCGGGACCCTCAGCGTGGTCCTCCTGATCGGCCTGCCCCGGGGTGCGCCGTCGAGCCCCTCGGGCCGCACCGCACTGGGCGACATCGTCGACGGGGTGCGCTTCGTCCGCTCCCGTCCGGACCTGGTGCACCTGCTGGGAGTGTCGTTCGGCGTGGTCCTAGTCGGATTCCCCCACATGGCGTTCCTGCCAATCGTGGCTGAGCGGGTCCACGACAGCGGATCCACCGGCTTCGGACTCCTCAACGCATCGGCTGCGGTCGGCGCGGTGATCGGCTCGCTCGCTCTGGCCAACCTGGAGCGGCGCAGGCTGCGCGCGTTCCAGACCCGCAGCGCGGTGGCCTTCGGCGTCTCACTGGCGGTGTTCGCGGTGATGCCGAGCTTCTATGCCGCGCTGGCGGTCATCGCGATCGTGGGCGCTACCTCCAGCGTCTTCCAGGCCCTGAACAACTCTCTGCTGCTCACGTCGACGCCGGTCGAGTACCACGGCAGGGTCCAGAGCCTGCTGATGCTGAGCTTCTCGGGCTTCGCCATCGCGGCGCTTCCCATCGGGATCGTGGCCGACGCGGTCGGGATCAGGGCCACGCTCGTCGGTCTGGGGATCCTGGTGCTGTTGGTCATGGCGGCAGCGCGCCTCGCGCAGCCGCGTGGGCTCTCGGAAGAGACAACACTGTGAACATCGAGACACGAGGAGGCGACCATGGCCGATGACACCGGCCAAGATCACATGTCCGGCGCTGAGTCGGTGGTGCGCCGCTACTGGGAGAGGATCTGGCTCGAGCGGGACCTCGACGCGCTGGAGAGCCTGGTGTCCGAGCCGATCGTGCGCCATGGGCCCGACGGCACCGAGACACTCACCCGGCGGCAGTTGCGCCAGCGCCTGGCCAGCGCGTTCGACACGGTGCGGGCCAGCGAGGTGAGCTTCGACGCCGTCACGACCGAGGGGGCCACCGTGTGGGTACGTCTCACGGTGCGGGGAGTGAGCCTGGCGACTGCGGCCCCGATGTCGCTGGCCTGGCTGGCGCAGTACCGGGTGGAGGGTGGACGCATAGTCGAGCTCTGGGGCCTGCATCAGGCCAGCGCGGACTGGTCGGCCTGATGGCGGAAGGCCCGGTGATCCGCCGGCTGTCCGATGACGGCCTGCCCTGGCAGCGGGTCAAGGCGCAGCGCAACGCCGACGGCACCGAGTCGTCGGTGTGGGAGAAGTGGTTCGCCTTCC
>VYCW01000054.1 GCA_009843735.1 Acidimicrobiaceae bacterium
CCCCCGCCCCAGTCGTCGATGATCCAGTCGTTGTAGATGCGCAGGCACTCGGCTGCGAGTTCCTTGTCGTCTCGCTCCAGGAACCCCTGCCCGCAGAAGCGGGGGAAGATGTTGGGGAAGTTGATGGCCGCCTCCACATGGTTCAGGTCCATGTCGGCGAGCCGGGCGGACTGCTCGTAGGTGCCGGGCCGGAGGTCCTCGTAGCGGGCGGCCACGTTGCGCTGCTCCTCCCGGGGCATGCCCGCGGGGCCGTGCAACAAGCCGGTAGGGGTGACGCTGTCCTCGAACAGCCACACGTCGCACCAATGGCCGTCGGGGTCGTCGCGCTCGAAGCCGTAGTGGCCGCCGGTGAAGTGCAGCCTGATCTTCTCCTGGACCACTCGGGGGCCGCGGTCGCGCATGGACGGTGGCAGCTGCTGCTGCCACAGATCCTTGGGCTCCATCACGTGGTCGTCGACCGAGATGATGAGCGGAAGCTCCTCAACGGCAGGCGTCGCTGTCATTGACCCGGCTCCCGGCGCGACCGCCGATCGGGCGAAGGGGGCTCCGGCCTCAGGAATCGACCCTCGCGGCGCACGTCCTCAAGATATCTTCCGCGGTGTCGTCCCATAGAACCTCAGGACTGTCCTCGAGATCGCTGGGATTGGGGTTCTCGCGCAGGGCCTTGTCCAACGACTTGAACTGGTCCAGCGTCAATGAGTCGCGCAGGCCGTCGAAGGAGCACCTGCACAGCACGCGAGCCTCGGGCTCCGTTAGGTTCCTGGTGTTGGCCAGTTCGCACGAGTCGATGAAGTTCTTCTCCACCGCGGAGTCGAACCCCTCCGAGACGTAGCGCCTGTCCTGCTCGGCCTCGTCCCAGGTCTCGGGATCGGCGCTGGTGCCGCAACCCGCCACCACCAGCACCACCGCCGCAGCGAGAACCCAGACGAGACGGAGACGGGGGGCCATAGCGGGTCCGAGGCTAGCGCCTGCAACTAGCTGCTCAGTTCTGAGGCCCGGGCGAACACTGCGTCGAGCATGGGCTCGGTGAGGCGGCCGGTGAAGGTGTTCTGCTGGCTGGGGTGGTAGCTGCACAGAAGCGTCAGGCCGCCGTCCAGCGCGGCCTCGGCGAGGTGGCCGAAGCGGGGGCGGGGACCCGACCCCAGCTCGCGCCATACCACCTGCTGGGCGAAGCCGCCCAGCACGACCACCACCTTCAGGGCCTCGAGCACCGCCAGTTCACGCCGCATGAATGGCATGCATGCGTCCCGCTCCGCGGGCGCGGGCTTGTTGTCCGGCGGCGCGCACTTGACCGGCGCGGTGATCCAGGCCCCGGTGAGCACGAGCCCGTCATCCCGGCTGGTCGAGTCGGGCTGGTTGGCGTAGCCGGCCCGGTACAGGGCCCGGTAGAGCCACTCCCCGGAGCGGTCACCGGTGAACATACGGCCGGTGCGGTTGGCGCCGTGGGCCGCGGGCGCGAGTCCGACCACGAGCAGGTGGGCGTCGGGATCGCCGAACCCGGGCACCCCTCGCGCCCAGTACTCGTCGTCACGGTAGGCGGCCCGCTTCTGGTTCCCGATCCGCTCGCGCCACTCCACCAGCCGGGGACAGGTCCGGCACGCGGCCACCTCGGCGGCGACCTCGTCGAGGACACGGCGCCGGCCGGGGGACTCCACGAGTGAGCAGGCTACGTTGGCGTTCACCATGCCCACTAGCCCCGCCCGCGGCTCGGCCGAGCCCGCTGCCGACAAGGCCGCACCCGTCGGCTGCCTGGTGCTGCTCGTGCGCCACGGGCAGACCCCCACTACGGGCGATGTGCTTCCGGGAAGGGCTCCCGGGCTGCATCTGGCGCCCGAGGGTGTCGAGCAGGCCCGCGCGGTGGCTGAGCGCGTGGCCGGCCTGGGCCGGGTCAAGGCCGTTTACGCCTCGCCGATGGAGCGTGCCGTCGAGACCGCCGCTCCCATCGCCCGCGCCTGCGGCCTGCGGGTCCGCAAGAACCCCGGCCTGATCGAATGCGACTTCGGCCGGTGGACGGGGCGCAAGCTCAAGACCCTGAGCAAGCGCAAGGAGTGGACCACCGTGCAGCGCCACCCGAGCGGGTTCCGCTTCCCGGGCGGGGAGTCCTTCGCCGAGATGCAGGCCCGAGCCCTCGACGCGGTCTCGGCCATAACGGCCCGCCACCCGGGCCAGACAGTGGTGGCCGTGTCCCACGCTGATGTGATCAAGGCGGTGGCCGCGGCCGCGGCCGGCACCCCGCTGGACATGTTCCAGCGGATCGTGGTCTCCCCCTGTTCGGTCACCGCCATCGCCTACCACCCGGCCGGTCCGGTCCTCCTCACCGTGAACAACACCGGCGACGACCTAGCCGCGCTGGCGCCCTCATGAGCGAGTCGTTCCACTTCGAGGCGGTCGAGATGCTCACCGTGGGAACGCTCGGACCCAAGGGCGAGCGGGTCTTCTACCTGCAGTGCCTCGCCGAGGGCGAGCTCGTGTCCCTCAAGTTCGAGAAGCAGCAGGCCGCCGCTCTGGCCGAGTATCTGGACCGGATCCTGGGCCAGCTCCCCGAGGCCGGCGAGGGCGAGCCGCCCGCAGACCTCGACATGCGCGAGCCGGTGGTGGAGGCCTGGACCATCGGCTCGTTGGGCATCGCCTACGACGAGCAGGCTGACCGGGTGATTCTCGTAGCCGAGGAGCTGGTCGAGGATGAGGACACCGCAGGCGCCTCGGCGCGCTTCACGCTCTCGCGTGCGCAGGTCGGCGCGCTGGTGACCAGAGCCCGGGCGGTGGTGGCCTCCGGACGGCCCCCGTGCCCCTACTGCCTGCGCCCCCTGGAGCCGTCGAACGGGGACTGGTGCCCGTGCCACAACTGACAGCCGCTCGGTCCGCCCTTGCGGCGGGACGATGACCGCTGGCACCGGCACCTCCGACGCCGGGCAGCAATCGCCCATCAGGGACCGTCTGCCGATTGCGACCGATCGGGCCCTGAGGTTGCTGACCGAGGGCGACGTGGAGCTGAGGGGGAGGATGCCCTACAGCTCCAACGTCACGTTCCTGGTGGATGTGGCTCACGACGGGCTCGACGCCCAGGCCATATACAAGCCCGTGCGGGGCGAGCGGCCGCTGTGGGACTTCCCGTCCGGTCTGGCCCACCGGGAGGAGGGCGCTTTCCTGGTGGACGAGGCCCTGGGATGGGGTCTGGTGCCGCCCACGGTCGTGCGCGACGACCTGCCCTTCGACCACGGCTCGCTGCAGCTGTTCATGCCCTCCAACTTCGAGGAGCACTACTTCACCCTGGTGTCCGAGGATCGGTTTGGGCCGGAACTGCAGCGGGTCTGCGCGCTCGACATCGTCATCAACAACACCGACCGCAAGTCGGGGCACTGCCTGCTGGGAACCGACGGCACGATCTGGGCCATCGACAACGGCCTGTCGTTCCACTCCCAGTTCAAGCTCCGCACCGTGATCTGGGACTTCGCCGGCGAAGGGCTGCCTGAGGACATGCGCCGCGACCTGCGAGGCCTGCTGGAGACCGGCCTGCCCGAGCCTCTGGCCGCCGAACTCTCCCCGCAGGAAGTGGACGCGACCCTGGACCGGACCGAGAGCCTGCTGGCCGCGGGCCGATTCCCGTCCGACGGCCACGGCCACCGATGGCCCTGGCCCCTCGTCTAGATAGCCTGCTGCCCTCCAGAGCCGGGACGCCCGGCTGGACGCTTCCCAGGCTGAACGGAGAGGCTGACGTTGAAGGGCTTCGACCCCCGCTACGAGGACCTGCCCGACTACATCCTCGGTATCACCTACCGGATCTGGGAAGGCCGCGAGGTGGACGCGCTCCGTGAGCTCTACGCACCGGACATCACGGTGCGGTCGCCAGAAGGAGTCGTCAACGGCAACGAACGGGTGATCGCAGCCACCCTCACCACCCTCGCCCAGTTCGGCGATCGCCAACTCCTGGGAGAGGACGTGATCTGGAGCGGCGACGACGAGACCGGCTTCCTCTCGTCACACCGCATCATGTCGCTGGCCACGCACAGCGGGGACGGAACCTACGGACCGGCTACCGGAGCAAAGGTGCGGTACCGGATCATCGCCGACTGCGCGGCTCGAGAGAACCAGATATACGACGAGTGGCTCGTACGGGACCAGGGTGCGATCGTGCGCCAGCTAGGCATCGATCCGAAACGGTACGCCGCGGATCAGATCGACTCCGAGGGAGGGCCCGAGACCTGCCAGCGCCCCTTCCGCCCGTCACCCGATGCGGCACCCGCTTACACCGGCGCAGGCAACGACCACGAGGCGGGCCAACGGTACGCAGACCTGCTGGAGCGAGTGATGGACGGCGGCCTGGACGCCGTGGCCGAGCATTACGACAGAGCCGTTCAGGTCGAACTGCCCGGTGGTTGCACTGCCCACGGGCAGGCCGAGGCCGACCGCTTCTGGCTCGGGCTGCGCAGCTCCTTCTCCGGGGCCCGCTTCGAGGTCCATCACCGCATCGGGCGCGGCGACCCCGGCATGCCGCCCCGAGCCGCGCTGCGCTGGTCGCTCACGGGCACCCACGACGGCTGGGGGGCATTCGGACAACCGAGCGGAGCCCCGGTTCACATCATGGGAATCAGCCACGCCGAGTTCGGCCCCAGAGGGCTGCGGCGCGAGTGGGTGCTGATCGACGAGACGGCGATCTGGAAGCAGATCCTGCTGCACACCGGCTGAAGTTCCCCTTGTGGGTGGCCGCGCCAGCATCCACAAAGTCCTTGATTTGCAAGGATGAATACGTATACATAGAATCGTCCGGATGGCTCGGTCAGGTCGGAGGCGCCCAATCACGTCGGTGGACGTCGCGGTAGCCGCAGGCGTGTCGCAAGCGACCGTCGCCCGCTGCTTCAACACGCCCGAGGTGGTGGCGCCCGGCACTCGCCAGAGGATCGAGGCTGCCGCGGGGCGGCTCGGCTACGTGCCCAACGCCATCGCTCGGAGCCTCAAGTCACAGAGCACCAACATTGTCGGCGCGGTCGTTCCGGCTGTCGGCGAGTACTGGCAGAACGTGGTGACCGGCTTCTCACGCTGCCTCACCGCGAGCGGACGGCAGTTGCTGCTGTTCAGCTTCCTCGACCAGGCCGACGTGGACGACACCCTGGAGGCGGTGGCGCAGTATCGCCTCGACGGTCTGATTCTGGCCTCTGCGACCATCGCCGAGGCGCAACTGGCCCGGATGAGACAGACGGGCCTGTCGCTGGTGGCCTTCAACCACCCCGACGCCGCCGGCATCGTCCCCTCGGTAACAGTGGACAACGAGGCAGGCTCGGCCGAATTGGCCCGCCACCTCGCCGATCTCGGATGCGCCCGGGTCCTTTACGTCGGCGGGGTGGCTGCAGCCTCCACCGACCGGGCCCGTTTCCGCGGCGCAGCCCGCACCCTCGCCTCGGCCGGCGCGACCTGCAACTACATGGAGGCCGGCGCCTTCACCTACGAGGCGGGCTACAAGGCCGCCGATCGGGTCGACCAGATGGACAGTCTGCCCGACGCCATCATGGTCGGCGGCGACGAAGTGGCCTTCGGAATGCTCGACGGTCTGCGCCAGTACGGGATCACGGCACCCGAGGACCTGCTGATGACTGGGTTCGACGGACTTCCCCAGGCGAGCTGGGCGGGCTACGACCTGACCACTCTGGTGCAGCCGGCTGAGCAGCTTGCCGAGCACGCGGCTGAACTCGCGGCCAGAGGGTTGGACACCCCCTCCGATGTCGTGCCTCCGTCGGTGGTGGTGGCCGGAACCCTTCGCCGGGGCCGGACCACCCGCCGCGACGAGGGACCTCCGGCCCGACCGCAGTCACGGCCCGGGCGAGGCTGCGGACCCCAGTCGAGGGCTAGTCGCTGATGAGCACGTCGGGCGACGCCGCGCTGGGGCCGTCTGAGTTCGCCCGCCGCGTGATCGAACCCGGCGACTTCGTGGCCGACCGATCCGCCTTCGTGGACGTGAGGCTCCCCCGTTCGGCCGGAAAGGCGAGCTATTCGCTGATCGGCCCGGGGGTCTCCCAGAACCCTGAGCAGGTTGTGAACCTGCCCGAAGCGCACGGGTTCCACCTGGGCGCGGCCTCCATGGACCATGGCGTCGTCAACAACCAGCACATGCACTTCACCGCCGAGGTGTTCATCTGCACCCGAGGCCTGTGGCGAATGAGGATCGGCGAGCACGGACAGCAGACCCTGGACATCTCGGAGGGCACCGTGTTCTCGGTGCCGACATGGGTGTTCCGAGGCTTCGAGAACATCGGCCCGGACGACGGCTGGCTCTTCGCTGTGCTCGGCGGCAATGAGACCGGAGGGATCGTGTGGGCCCCGGACGTGCTGAGGGCGGCGGCGGAGACCGGGCTGTTCCTCGGAGCGGACGGCACGGTCATCGACGCCTCCGACGGCAGCAGCGTCAACGGCTGCATCGAGCCGCTGGAGGAGTCTCAGCTCTCGTCGCTGGACAGCTACAGCGACGACGAACTCGTCGCCCGTACCGTGAGGTTCGAAGACCTGGCCTGGTCGGGCCGCTCGCTGCTGTCGAGCGCCGGCCAGGGTCGCGCCGGCAGCAGCATCGAGTTGGCGCCGGTGATCGGCTATGGGATGACCGAGGACCGCCGCCACCAGCCACCCATAACGATCCCCCACGGCTTCAGCATCGAGTGGCTGCGGGCTGCTCCGGGAGCCAGCTTCGGGCTGCACCGGCTGGCCCGTCACCAAGCAGCCATCCTTACGGAGGGCAGCTGGGAGGTGGCCGTCAACCGTGGCTCGTCCAGGCTCACGGCCCGCCCCCAGGAGGGCTCGGTGGTGTCGATGCCTCCCGGCGTGTGGCGTGACTTCCTCAACGTCGGCGAGTCCGAGGCCTGCGCTCTCATGGTGTGCAACTCCCAGGAGCGGCCCCGGGTGGAGTGGGACGAGTCTCTTGCGCAGTCGGCTGCCGCGAACGGCTGGCGCCGCGACGCGTCGGGTTACCTGGCCCCCGCGACGCTGGTGGCCGGAGCATCGGGGGCGGTGCCATGAACCTCCCCCTCTACACGATCTACGGCGCCCGAGAGGCGCTGACGGTGTCCCTACAACAATCCCAACAGGAGGGAAGACAATGAAAGCAACATCGCGCCGTTGGTGGCGAATCCTCGCCGCTTTCTGTGCACTGTCCCTGGTGGCCGCAGCATGCGGCGACGACGATGACGAAGCGCCGGCCCCAGCGGCCGATGCCGACACGTCTGCGCCCAGCTCGGCCGACGACAGCGCCGACATGGCCGACGACGACGCCGACATGGCCGAAGAAGCAATGGCCGAAGACGACGCCGACATGGCCGAAGAAGAGATGGCCGAAGACGACGCCGACATGGCTGAAGAAGAGATGGCCGAAGACGACGCCGACATGGCCGAAGAAGAGATGGCTATGGAGCTGATCTCCGACGAATGCCCGATCCCCAACCCGGATTCGGAAGTTGAGATCGATCTGATGGGGTGGGAGTTCCCGATCGTTTCGCAGTACGCCGAGGAGATCGCCGACTGCGAGGCCGGGAACTACTCGTTCAACTACCAGTTCCTCGACTCGGTCGAGGCCCGCAACGCCATGACGCTGGACGCCTCCACGGGTGCTCCGACCTTCGAGGTCTACCAGGGCTCGAACGCGTTCATCGGTGAGCTGGCCAACCAGGGTTTCGTGCTGCCCCTCAACGACCTGATCGACAAGTACCGGGACGAGTTCAATCTCGACCAGATCGATGCTGCGTTCTGGGACATGGCCTCCATCGACGGCAACATCTACTCGATCCCCATGATCTCCAACACCATGCACGTCTTCTACAACGAGCCTGCGATGGCGGAACTGGGCATGTCGGTGCCGACAACGTTCGCGGAAGCGTTCGACACGTGCCAGCAGATCATCGCGAGTGGCTACGACATCGGATTCCTGTACATGCTCTCCGCCGGATGGGCATGGCAGATCGAGTTCGACAGCGTGCTCGGATCGCTGGGGGTCACCCCGATCGATCCCGTCAGCGGGCAGCCGAACTTCAACAGCCCTGAGGGAGTCCAGGCCGCGACGCTGCTGCGCGACATGTGGCAGACCTGCGCGCCCGACGCGGCCGGGTCATACAGCACCGATGACGTGCAGGCCGCCTTCCAGACTGGAGAGGCGATCCTCGGCCACACCTGGGCGTCCCGGGCCGGGGCCATGGACGACCCCGAGGCCTCGACCGTGGTGGGCGAGATCCAGTTCGCGCCCGCGCTCGGCACCGGTGGCGACACCGTGGCCGCGCCGGCCTACATCGACGGCTGGATGATCCCGGTCGGCACCCCAGAGGACATGGTCGAGCACATCTTCCTGGTGATGCTGGCCGCCACCGACCTCGAGAGCCAGGAGGCTGCGGCCGAGTTCGGCCTGGTGACTCGCACAGGCGTGTCCCATCCCAACGGCCCGCGCGACGCGGCTGCGGCCGAGGCGAGCCTGGTGCGGGGTCGCGGAGCCGACCTCACCCATCCGGCCGCCGGCCTGGCCCGGGCCAAGCTCGGCGAGGCGCTCGTGACGATCCTCGACGGCACGCCGGTCGCCGACGCCCTGGCCGCCGCCGAGGCCGCCTACCTGGCCGAGGCGTCCGAGCAGGGACTGCTCTAGCACTTGGATGACTGGGGGTAGGCGATGGGTTCCGACCCCGCCTACCCCCAGTCCCCCCAACGCGTAGGGTTCCCAAGCGGGAGGACACGGCCGTGAATCGACGAACGTTCTGGTGGTTCACCATCCCGAGCGTGATCGTCATGCTGGCCCTGATGGTGTTCCCGCTGATAACCACGGTCTGGCTGGGCTTCCAGAAGCTGCTCCTCCGAGACCTCAACAACCCCGAATGGGTGGGCTGGGACAACTACCGCGACGTGCTGTCGGACCCGGAGTTCTGGGCCGCGGTGCAGTTCACGCTGGTATTCGTCGTGGTAACCGTGCCGGCGTCGATGGTCTTCGGCCTCGCCGTGGCGCTGCTGCTCGACCGGATCGGGCGAGGGCGTGCCATCTACATGGCCGCGCTGCTGCTCCCGTTCATCGTCACCCCCGTAGTGGGGACGCTCATTTACGAGGACCTGTTCGAGCGGGGCGGACTGGTCTCCTGGCTGTGGGAGGTGTTCACCGACGACGCCTTCGCGGTCAGCGCCTCAAACGTCAAGGTGTTGATCGTGGTCCAGTACATCTGGTACGTCATGCCCTTCGCCATGATCACCTTCTTCGCGGGGCTGCAGACGCTTCCCGAGGAGCGGGTCGAGGCAGCGGCCCTCGACGGGGCCGGCTTCTGGCGCAACCTCTGGCACGTCACCCTGCCGCACCTGCGGCTGCTGGTGGTGTTCGTGGGCCTGATCTCGGTCATGGACGCCTACCGCGTCTACGACAGCGTGTTCGTGTGGACCGGCAACCGGTTCACCGAGGCCCACACCCTGGCGGTCTACAACGTCAGGATCGCCACCGCCTTCGACATCGGCCGGCTGGGCAAGGGCAACGCCATCGCGGTGATCACCGTCATCGGCATATTCGTGGTGCTCATACCGTTCCTGTGGCGAAGTTACCGCGACCAGATCGCGGAGAGGACCTGACCCGTGCAACTCTCGCGGCCCTCCGTCCGGCCCTCCCGTATCGCCCTCCACGCGATAATGATCCTGCTGGTGGTGTGGAGCGTCACACCGTTCGTATGGACCGCTCAGACCTCGATCAAGTTCACCCGGGACGTGGCCTCGAAGACCCCCGTGCTGTGGGGATACGAGACCACGGCCAACGCCTACCGCAACTTCTGGCTGGACTCCGACGACTTGAACATGTGGGGCGTGCTGGCCTTCATACTGGTCGTCGCGGCGGCAGCCACCGCGCTGGGCCTGATCGGGCGCCGGGCCCGCCATGGCTGGCCCTGGTTCCTGGGGGCCACCGCGGTGATCTGTGTGGCTCTGTGGCGCTTCCCCCGGATCTGGGAGGCCAACGACGAGTACGACTTCCTGGTGAACAGCGTCGTCGTCACCATCCTGACGATGGTCATCTCGCTGTCCATCGGGCTGCTGGCCGGATACGGCCTCGCCCGCTACACCGGCATCTCGGGCGCGGTCATCCTGATAGTCGCGCTGGGGTTCCGGGCGCTGCCGCGGACGGCGTTCGTGCTTCCGTACTTCTTCGGCGCCAAGGAGATCGACGACTGGCTCACCAGCACCGGCGTCGGCTCCTGGAACTTCCCGCTGATCGACTTTCCCGGAGTCGACACCCTGCAGATCCTCGACACGCGGCTGGCCATCGTGCTCGCCCTGGTGGCCGTGAACCAGCCGTTCACCATTTGGATGCTGCGCAGCTTCTTCATCGAGGTGCCCAAGGAGATGGAGGAGGCCGCCATGATGGACGGCGCCACCCGGCTGCAGGCCTTCCGCAAGGTGATCATCCCCATCATGTGGCCCGCCATCATCGCGACGGGCCTGTTCACGATGCTGCTGGCCTACAACGAGTACCTGTTCGTGAGGGTGCTGGCCCCCACGGAGTGGACGCTGCCGGTGGCGATCGTGTCGCTGACCGGCGGCGAGAGCTCGCGCACGATCACCGAGGCCGCGGCGGCGTCGGTGTCCATCACGCTACCGATCGTGATCGTGATCATCCTGTTCCAGAAACACCTCGTCAGGGGCCTCGGCGCCGGCGCGGTCAAGGGCTGAGCGATGCCACCGCACCTGCAGGAAACGAAGCGGGTGGTGCTGGACTACCACGACGCGCTCGACTCCGTCTGCGCCGCGAGCGACGCCACGGTCGACGACATCGCCAAGGCGCTGGGGAGCTGCGTGTCCGACGACTACTTCTGGCGCGGCATGCACCCCTTCTACGAGCAGCACGGCGCAGCCGATGTGGCCAACGTCTTCTGGCAGCCGCTGGTGCGGGCCATGGCCCCGTTGCAGCGCCGCTGCGACGTCTTCTTCGCCGGCGACAACGACGTCGACGGCGGGGCCACGACCTGGGCGTGCTCAATGGGCAACCTGATCGGCCGGTTCGACGGGCCGTGGCTCGACATACCTCCGACGCGGCGGGTGGTGCAACTGCGCTACGCCGAGTTCAGCCGGGTCGCCGGCGGCCGGATTGCCGAGACGGCGATGTTCCTGGACCTGCTGAGCGTGATGCGCCAGGCCGGCCAGTTCCCGTTGCCGCCCCCCACGGGCCAGCCCGGCTTCTACGTCGGTCCCCGCACCGGCGACGGTCTGCTCTTCGGCGAGCAGGACCCGGCCGAGGGCCGGGCCACCCTCTCAGTGGCCCGGCGAATGGCGGAGGACCTCAGCGAGGCCAACCGCATTGCCAGAGAGTCCGGCGAGGAGCGGTTGCCCCACGACGTGCTGGCCCGCTGCTGGCATGAGGACATGCTCTGGATCGGCCCGGACGGCATCGGCTCGTCCTACACGATCGAGCGCTACCGGCAGCAGCACTCGCTCCCGTTCCGCTTCGGTCTCACCGACAAGGAGTTCCACGGCCATGTGGCCCGGCTGGCCGAGGGGCATTACGCGGCGTGGTTCGGATGGGCCAACGTGTCCCACCGGCCCCGCGGCGGCTTCCTAGGCCTGCCGGCCAGCGGTCCTACAGAGATGCGGGTAGTAGACGTGTACCGCCGGGACGGTGACAAGCTCGCCGACAACTGGGTGTTCATCGATCTGCTCCACTGGCTGTCGCTACAGGGCCTGGAGCCGTTGGAGCGCATGCGCCACCAACTAGGAATCAAGGAGTTCTGAGCAAGGAGTTCTGAATGTCCACCGTCACGCTGAAGAACCTGGTCAAGGACTACCCCAACGGCTTCCGGGCCATCACGGACCTGAGCCTGCACCTCGACGACGGCGAGTTCCTGGTGCTCGTCGGGCCCTCCGGATGCGGCAAGTCCACTGCGCTGCGCATGATCGCCGGACTCGAGGACATCACCAGCGGCGATCTCTACGTCGGCGACCGGCGCCTCAACGATGTCGCTCCCAAGGACCGCGACATGGCCATGGTGTTCCAGAACTACGCCCTGTACCCGCAGATGACTGTGGCCGAGAACATCGCCTTCCCGCTGAAGTTGCGGCGCGTTCCGAAGGCCGAGCGCACCGCCCAGGTCCGCCACGCGGCCGAGATCCTGGAACTGACCGAACAACTCGACAAGAAGCCCGCGCATCTGTCCGGTGGCCAGCGGCAGCGGGTGGCCATGGGACGGGCCATAGTGCGGCATCCCGCCCTCTTCCTGATGGACGAGCCCCTGTCGAACCTGGACGCCAAACTCCGGGTGCAGATGCGGGCCGACATCGCCGGCATCCAGCGCGAGCTGGGCGTGACCACGTTCTATGTGACGCACGACCAGGTTGAGGCCATGACCATGGGCGACCGGGTGGCCGTCATCAAGGACGGCGTCCTTCAGCAGGTCGACACACCCGAGAGCATCTACGGGAGCCCCGACAACGTTTTCGTCGCCGCGTTCATCGGCTCGCCCTCGATGAACCTCTTCGAGGCATCACTGACCGGCAACGACGAGCGCGGCGGCGGTTACTCGCTGGTGCTAGGCGATCACCGCCTGGCCGTTCCCGCCGAGGTGGTCGCCGACCGGCCCGCGCTGGCTTCCTATGAGGGCCGGCCGGTCGTCGTGGGCATCCGTCCCGAGCACCTCGAGGACGCTTCGGTCGCGCCCGACCACCCGGACGACCAGCGCCTCGACGCCACGGTCGATGTGCGGGAGGCGCTGGGGGCGGAGACGCTGGTCCACTTCAACCTCAACGCGCAGAGCGTGGACAGCGGGGATCCGGACGCCTTGGACGAGTTGCGGGACACCGGACGCTGCACCGCCCGGTTCTCGGCCTCCTCGCCGGCCCGGGTGGGCGACCGGATACGAGTGAACGTCGACGGGCGGAGGCTGCACTTCTTCGACCGCCAGACACACCTGGCCATCCGGGACCGAGCGCACGGAGCAGAGCAGTGACGGGGGGCGCGGGGCGCGTGCTCACCACCCACGTCGGCAGCCTGCCGCGCTCGGAGGCCGTGACTGAGGGCGTCTTCGGGATCGAGAACGGTGCCGACGTCGACATGGAGGAGCACCACCGGACGGTGGCCTCAGCCGTGGATGAGGTCGTCAGCCGGCAGGTGGCCGTGGGCGTCGACGTGGTCAGCGACGGCGAGATGAGCAAGCTCAGCTACGCGACCTACATCAAGTACCGGATAAGCGGCTTCGCGGGAGACAGTCCGAGACGGGCTCCGGCCGACCTTGAGGAGTACCCGACGTTCCTCCAGCGCCAAGCCGCCACCGGCGGCACGCCCACCTACACGCGGCCCCGGTGTGTCGGGCCGGTGGCGCCGACCGACAGCGAGCCGTGTCGGCGCGACATCGCCAACCTCACAGCCGCCCTGGAGCGCCACTCGCCGGCGGGCGGCTTCATGAACGCCGCCTCGCCCGGAGTGATCGCCCTGTTCCAGCCGGACGACCACTACGGCGACCACGAGGCCTACCTCTACGCGCTGGCCGAAGCCATGCGCCCGGAGTACGAGGCCATCGTCGCCGCGGGCCTGATGCTGCAACTCGACTCTCCGGACCTGGGACTCGGCCGGCACATGATGTTCAAGGGCGAGCCCGACGAGGCCTACGAGCGAGCCGCTCACATGGCGGTGGAGGCGCTCAACTGGTCGCTTCGCAACATCGACGGCACCCGGGTCCGCCTGCACGTGTGCTGGGGCAACTACGAGGGGCCCCACACTCACGACGCCCCGATGGCGCAGGTCCTGCCGATCGCGCTGGCTGCGAAGCCCCGGACGCTGCTGTTCGAGACGGCCAACCCCCGGCACGCCCACGAATGGACGGTGTTCACGGAGGCAGACCTGGACGACGACCTCGTCCTCGTGCCTGGGGTGATCGACACGACCACCCACTTTGTGGAGCATCCCGAGTTGATCGCGCAGCGCATTGAGCGCTTCGCGGCGATCGTCGGGCGGGAGCGGGTGATGGCGGGCACCGACTGCGGGTTCTCCACCTTCGCCGGATACGCGGGCATCGACCCCGAGATCGCCTACGCCAAGCTGGCCGCCCTGTCCGAGGGTGCCGAACTGGCCAGCCGGCGCCTGTGGTGAGGCCGGACGGACCGTGAGCGACCCCCACAGCAGCAACAAGGCTCTGCTGGCCCCGCTGCGCGCCGCTCTGTACGACTACGACGGTGACAGGGTCAGGTCCGTCCTCGAAGCGGCGTTCTCCCCCGATGCGGAGGTTCATCTGGCCCACCCCTTCGAGGATCTCGACGGCTTCGAGGGACTGCTGGGGCAGGCACTGGCACCCCTGCAGCGAGCCATGCCCGATCTGGAGCGGCGCGACACGATCGTGATGGCGGGGCCCGACCCGCACGGCAGCGACTGGGTGGGCTGCTGCGGTCACTACACGGGCACCTTCCTCAAGCCGTTCTGTGACATCCCGCCCTCCGGGCAGCAGGCCGCCATGAGGTTCCACGAGTTCTACCGCTTCGCCGACGGGCGGATCGTCGAGATGCAGGCCCTCTGGGACCTGCCCGAGCTGATGATGCAGTCGGGGACGTGGCCGATGGGGCCGTCGCTAGGACGCGAGTGGCACGTCCCGGGCCCGGCCCACAGCGACGGGCTCGTGGCCGGGCCGCGCGACGACGCCCGTTCGGAGGCGAGCCTGCGACACGTCGTCGGGATGCTCGGCGACATGGTGAAGCACCCGACCGAGCCAGTCGAGGCCATGAACCTCGAGCACTGGTGGCATCCCAGGTTCAGCTGGTACGGACCGGCCGGGATCGGGACCGCTCGCGGCGTCGACGGATTCCGCCGGTGGCACCAGATCCCGTTCCTGGCCGCCATGCCCGACCGCGGCGGGGGCTACCACGGCGAGCACAGCTTCTTCGCGGACGGCGACTACGTCGCGGTCACGGCGTGGCCGGGCATGCACATGACCCTCACCGGCGACGGCTGGCTAGGCATCGCTCCGGCAGGCCGGCGGCTGGACATGCGCAGCCTCGATTTCTGGCGGGTCGAACGATGCCGCGACGCCTCCACCGGCGCGGAGACGCTGCTGATCCGTGAGAACTGGGTTCTGGTGGACCTGCTGCACGTCTGGCACCAGCTGGGCGTCGACGTGCTGGCCCGCATGCGGGAAGTGAGCGCCTCCCGGCTGCGGACCTGAGCCGGCGGGGGCGTGCCGCCTCAGCGGCCTTCGAGGGCCTCGGTGAGCTTGGGGACCACCTTGTGCACGTCGCCGACTATGCCGAGATCGGCCACCGCGAAGATGGGCGCCTCGGAGTCCTTGTTGATGGCGATGATGTTCTTCGATCCCTTCATGCCCACCAGGTGCTGGGTGGCGCCGGAGATACCGCAGGCGATGTAGACGGTGGGCTTGACCACCTTGCCGGTCTGGCCGACCTGGTAGCTGTAAGGGACCCAGCCCGCGTCGACGATGGCCCGGCTGGCTCCCGGAGCGGCCCCGAGTTCCTTGGCCAGCTGCTCGATCATGGAGTACGCCTCCGCGGAGCCGAGCCCCCGCCCGCCGGAGACCACGATGGCGGCCTCGTCGAGCTTGGGTCCCTCGGACTCCTCGGTGAAGCGGTCCAGCACCACCGCGCCTCCAGCGGCGCCCAGATCGGGGACCGGCAGTTCCACTGACTCCGCCGGTGGTCCGCCCACTGCCGAGGGCTCGAACGACTTCGGGCGCACCAGCCAGATGTCGGGTCCGCCGTTGGTGAATCGGGAGGTCACGTTGATCGTTCCGCCGAACACCGGCTCGACACCGACCAAGCGGTCGCCGTCGAGGCGCAGGTCGACCACGTTCGACAGCACGCTGGCATCGAGCTTCACCGACAGCCGGGCGGCCACGTCGCGGCCGTCGTAGGTGGTGCCCAGCAGGAAGGCGTCGGGCGCGGCCACACTGCCGGAGGAGACGGCCGCGGCCACCGCCGAGGCGACCGACACCCCCTGCATGCGCCCGCCCAGGTCGCCGGTGGAGTACACCGCGGTCGCGCCGTGGTCGCCGAGCTCTGCGGCGCAGGCCGCTCCGTCCCCACCGCAGAACGCCTCGACCGTGCCGGCCACCTCACGGGCCTTGGCCAGCATCTCCAGCGTGATGGTGGCCACCCCGTCGGCGCCACCCTCGCAATACACCCAGATCTTGTCCAGTGTCATCTCCTCGCCTCCTAGATGACCTTGAGCTCGTCGAGGAAGGCGACGATGCGCTCGTGGGCGTCGCCCTCGTCCACCACGACCTCGCCGGCCGCCCGCTCGGGCGCGTCGGCGATGTCGGTGATCTCCTGACCGGCACCGGCCCAGCCCACCTGTTCGGCCGCAATCTGTAGGTCGGCGATCTTCAGATTGTCCACCGGCTTGTTCTTGGCCTGCATGATCCCCCTGAACGACGGGTACCGGGGCTCGACCACGCCGGCGGTGACCGACACCACCGCGGGCAGCGGGCACTCGACCCGATCAGCGCCGGCCTCGGTCTGGCGGCGGACGGTGGCGGTCCCACCGTCGATGGAGATCTCCTTGGCGAACGTCACCGAGGGCAGGCCCAGCAGCTCGGCCACCTGCGCAGGGACGACACCGGTGTAGCCGTCGCTGGACTCGGTGGCGGCCAGCACCAGGTCGGGCTCGGCCCGCTCGATGGCCGCGGCCAGCACGCGGGACGTGCCCAGCGCGTCGGATCCGGCCAGCGCCTCGTCGCTGATGAGCGTGGCCGAATCGGCCCCCATGGCCAGGGCGGTGCGCAGGCCGCTCACCTCGTCGTTGGGCACCATCGAGACCAGGTGCACGGAACCCTCGCCGGCGGCGTCCACCAGCTGCAGGGCCATCTCCACCCCGTAGGAGTCGGACTCGTCGAGGATGAGCTTCACATCGCGCCGCAGCGTCTTGGTGTCGGGGTCCAGCGCGCCGGGATCGGCGGGATCGGGGATCTGCTTCACGCAGACGACAACCTTCATGGGCGCCAAGTGTGCCAGAGCCCGGCCAGAAACGAACCCCGGCTGAGCCACAAAACGCCGATTTTCCCGCTCCTGTCCGGCTTCAGGGCAGGACCAGGCGCAGAGCCTCGGGTGCCCAGCGGATCCTGAGCCGGGGGGCGGCGCCCAGGTGGTCGCCGTCGACCTGGTACTCGACTGGCGGATCGGCGGTCACCGTCATGTCCCGCAGTCCTTCGTGGACTGCCGTGTGCGGCATGCCCCTCACGTCGCCGTCGCCCAGAGCCCTCAGGGCCACCGGGACCAGCCGGTGCACCGCCAGGCTGGGGAAGGTCACCGCCACCAGCGGCTGATCCAGCCGGATGCCAGGCGTGAGGTCGAAGCTGCGACTCCCCAGGTACGTGTAGGGATTGGCGTTGAGCACAATGGTGAAGAGGCTCTCGGCCAATGCGGTACCGTCGGCGTCAAGTACTCGCATCGGCGGCCGCCGCCGCTGGGCCCGGCGCAGCCAGGTGGTGATGGTCGCGTAGATGAACAGGGGGTGCCCGGCCCAGCGTTTCCATGGCCCGCGGCTCTCCACCTGCTCCACGACGGCCGCGTCGAAGCCGATCCCGCAGTGAAACAGGAAGTACCGCCCGTCGACGGCCCCCAACCCGATCCTGGTGATCGCGCCGCGGTCCAGAGCGTCGAGAAGCTGGCCCGCCGCCTCGATCGGGTCGTCCGGCAGGCCGATGATTCGGGCGAACACGTTGGTGCTTCCCCCCGGCAGGGCGGCCAGGGCGGTGTCGGTTCCGGCCAGGCCGTTGGCGGCCTCGTTGAGCGTGCCGTCGCCGCCCAGCACCACCACGACATCGGTTCCCTCCGAGGCGGCCGAGCGGGCTAGCCGGGTGGCGTGGCCCCGACGGGCGGTCTCGGCCAGGGTCACATCGTGATCGGCGGACAGCGCCTTCTGGATCACCACTCGGCGGCGCCCGGTCACGGACGACGCGGCCGAATTCACCAGCAGCAGGACCCGCACACGCCCAGCCTGTCCGCTCGCCTAGCCGGCGTCGACAACGGCTCGGGCTACGTCGGGCACGTCTGTGATGAGCCCATCGACGCCCATGGCCACGAGCTCCGCCATGCGCTCGGCCTGGTTGATGGTCCACACGTTGACGGCCAGGCCGGCGTCGTGGGCCCGGCGCACGAAACTCGCGTCGCACATGGCGTCGAACGGGTGCACCGCGGCCATGTTGTGAGCCGTGGCTCGGGCCACCGCCTGGGCGGGCTGGACAATCCCGCAGACCAGAGCGGTCGGGATCGTCGGATTGACGGCCCGCACCGCGTCCGCCGCGTCCACATTGAACGACGACACCACGCCCCGCCCAGGACCCAGGTAGGCAGCGATGAGACCGGCTACCGCGTCGGCGACGAGATTGTCGCGGTCGTAGTCGGGATCGTCGGGCAGGTTCTTGATCTCGAGGTGCACGCCCATTCCCTCGCACGCCTCCAGGGCCTCGGCCAGGCTGGGCACGTAGTCGGGAAGGTCGTCGGCTTGCATCCTGCCGATGCGCCGGCCGTCGGCTAGGTGGGCGTCGTGATGGACCACGGCGACGCCGTCGGTGGTGCGGCGCACGTCGAACTCCACCCAGTCGGCGCCGAGATCGCGGGCCAGCCGGAACGCTTCCACCGTGTTCTCGGGCGCAGCCTGGCTGGCCCCCCGATGCGCGATCACCGCTGCCACGAGGGCCAGTCTCGCAGACATCGACCGGCACCGCGAACCGGACGACGAGGCCAGGTTGGACCTACGATCCCTGTCACGACAGACCGCTACCCACCGAGGTCGCCCCATGCAGCTGTCAGCCGCTTCAGGACCGGTAAGCGTGCCGCTCCTGGACGAGACGATCCCGCAGAACCTGGCCCGCACCGTCGCCGCTCATGGGGACCGCGATGCGCTGGTGTCCGTCGAGCAGGGGCTGCGCTACACCTACACCGAGTTCGCGGCCGAGGTCGATCACCTGGCCCGGGGCCTGATGGCCATCGGGGTGGCCCAGGGCGACCGGGTCGGCATCTGGAGTCCCAACTACGCCGAATGGGTGCTGGTCCAGTACGCCACCGCCCGCATCGGGGCGATCCTGGTGACGATCAACCCGGCCTACCGGTCGTCGGAGCTTGAGTATGTGCTCAACCAATCCGGGATCTCGGTGCTGGTGGCGGTGGAGTCCTTCCTGACCAGCGACTACCGGTCGATGATCGAGGAGGTGTGGGACCGGGTGCCGGCCGAGCGGGTGATCTACCTCCACACCTCCGACTGGGGCGAGCTGCGGGAGGCCGCCGGCGCCGTGCCGGTCGAGCAGCTGGAGCAGCGTTGCGCGCAGCTCCAGCCCGACGATCCCATCAACATCCAGTACACCAGCGGCACGACCGGCTTCCCGAAGGGCGCGACGCTGAGTCATCGCAACATCTTGAACAACGGACTGTTCATCGGGGAGGCCTGCAAGTACACCGAACTGGATCGGGTGTGCATCCCGGTGCCGTTCTACCACTGCTTCGGGATGGTTCTGGGCAACCTGGCCTGCACCACCCACGGCTCCGCCATGGTGATCCCCGCAGCGGGATTCGACCCGGCGGCCACGCTCGGAGCCGTGTCCTCGGAGCGCTGCACCAGCCTGTACGGGGTCCCGACGATGTTCATCGCGGAGCTGGGCGACCCGGACCTCGACAGCTATGACCTGTTGTCGCTGCGCACCGGGATCATGGCCGGCTCACCGTGCCCGATCGAGGTGATGCGCCAGGTGGTGGACCAGATGAACATGAGCGAGGTGACCATCGCCTACGGCATGACCGAGACCTCCCCGGTGTCCACCCAGACCTCGGCCGACGACCCCCTGGAGAAGAGGGTGACCACCGTCGGGCGGGTGCATCCCCATGTGGAGATCCGGATCGTGGACCCCGAGACCGGCCGGACCGTCCCCCGCGGCGCCAGCGGGGAGTTCCTGACCCGGGGCTACTCAGTGATGCTGGGCTACTGGGACGACCCGGGGCGCACGGCCGAGGCCATCGACGCCGACGGCTGGATGCACACCGGGGATCTGGCGGTGATGGACGACGAGGGCTACGTGAACATCGTCGGGCGCATCAAGGACATGATCATCCGGGGCGGCGAGAACGTGTACCCCCGCGAGATCGAGGAGTTCCTCTACACCCATCCCGATGTCGTGGAGGTCCAGGTCATCGGGGTGCCCGACGCCCGCTACGGCGAGCAGATCATGGCCTGGGTCCAGCTCCGGGACGGCGCCGCCACCACCACCGACGACATCAAGGACTTCTGCCGGGGCACCATCGCCCACTACAAGGTCCCCCACTACGTCAAGTTCACCGACACCTTCCCGATGACCATCACCGGCAAGATCCAGAAGTTCAAGATGCGCGAGCAGTCGATCTCCGAGCTCAACCTCACCGAAGCCGCCGCAGCCCGCAGCGCCTAGGACGCCGCCTAGCCGGCGAGGAGCCGGTCAAGTTCGGCGAGGTGCTCGAGCACGAACCCGGCAACTAGCCGATTGGGGCGGTGGCGGGCCGGCGCGGGACGGAGATGTCGATCACGGTGCCGCGGGGCGACTCGGCCGATGCGGCCTTGATGGTGATCGAGCCGCCGAGGTCGTGCACCACGAAGCTGCGCACGATGGTGAGGCCGAGCCCGGCGTCACGATCCAGCGAGAAGCGGTCGGGGACCCCCGGTCCGTCGTCCTTTATCCGCATGGTCAGCGTCGTGGCCGTGCCGGCGAAGCGCACCTCGACGAGCTTGGCCGGGCCAGCCGGCGGGCCGGCATGCTGGAAGGCGTTCTGCACCAGTTCCACCAGCACCACGGCCAGCGGCATCGCTGTCTCGCCATCGATCTCGCCGACGGCGCCGTCCACCCGGATCTTCAGGGGACGCCCAGCCGGGGCCAGCCCCTCCTCGACCAGGCGCAACAGCGGGCCCACGATCTCATCGAAGTCGAGGTCCGAGGTGGTGTCGAGGGAGAGGTGCTCATGCACCATTGCGATGGACGAGATGCGCCGCACCGAACTCTCCACCGCCACTTTGGCCTCCGGGCTGGCTAGGCGGCGGGCCTGGAGTTGAAGGAGCGAGCTGACCGTCTGGAGGTTGTTCTTGACCCGGTGGTGGATCTCGCGGATGGTGGCGTCCTTCGACAGCAGCAGCTGGTCGTGGTGGCGCAGCTCCGACACGTCCCGCAACAGCGCGATCGCTCCGCTGACCCGGTCATCGGCCACCAGCGGGTAGGCCCGCATCACCACCACGATCCCCTGCCCGGCGGTGAACTCGGCCACTGTGGAGCGCCGCCTCCAGAACGAGCGCCTGATGACGGTGTCGTCCAGCCCGAGGTCCCCGAGGCGGCATCCCGGCACCGGACGCATCACGCCCAGACGGTGCAGTGCGCTGCGGGCATTGGGCGAGGCGTAGGTGATGCGGCCCTCGCGGTCGAGCACCATCACGCCGTCGCCGACGCGGGGCTCGCGGAACTCGCCCACCCGCTCGACCCAGTCGTAGGGGAAGGCGCCGTCCGCGATCATCTGGGCGAAGCGGGCGTAAAGCCCGCGGTAGATGGTCTCCAGCGGGTTCTCGTGACGGATCGGGGCCGGTGCGGCCTCGCGGGCCAGCACCGCCACCGGCAGATCTCCGCAGCGAACCGGCACGTAGTCCACCACACGGCGCCGGTCGCGCAGCGCCAGGCTGCCCTCCTCCTCCACGACCGTGTCGTCGCCGATGACGGAATGGGAGCCGACCTCGGCTATCTCCGCCTCGCCCGCCTCGCCGTTGTCGATGGCGTCACGGAGCCACGCCGACGCCGGACCCTGGACGAGAGTGCCGACCGGGTCGACGAGATGGACCGTGGGACCGGTGTTGGCCCGAGCGTGGGCCAACACCACGAAGTCGCCGTCGGAGCTGGTGGCGGACCGGCCCGGCTCTCCGTCGTCACCAACGGCGACCGTCGCCGGATCGAACCCGCCGGTGCAGGGTGCGTACAGCAGCAGGTCGCCGAAGGACAGGTCGGCCAGCGGCGCCCACGAGGCGACGAGCCGGTGCAGGTGGTCGATGGAGCGCTCGTCGAGCCCGGTTCCGGCCCAGGCCAACTCCGCGAGACCGACCACCGGCGCCCCTCTTAGAACGTGCGGGGGTAGGTGCGAGTGACCCGCGTCGCAGCGGTGTCATTCCCGCTCTTGTTCGCTGCGCTCACGGGCCGCTCGGGCCACGGCCTCGCCCGTATGGACTGCATCGCTCGCCTACTCGCTCGGCCTCTGGCCGTCAGAGGCCTCTCAGCCGAATCCGATGGGGTTGGATCCGGGCGGACCCATCTCCACGTGGGTGAGGCGCGACGACGCCACCCCGATCTCCCGGCCCTTGTCGTCGGTCAGCCAGAGCACCGCAGCCTCACCTCCGAGCGCGGCCTCCACCGACGCCTTGACGGCGGTGCGGTCGGTGCCATCGGGAAGGGTCACCGTGATCGGCTGGGGGTTGTCGGCGATTCCGATACGAAGCTCCACGCTGTTCTCCTTGGCTGCTGGGTCCTTGGCTGTGCCTTCGCGGGCTGTCAGTCCTGTTGGCTCTCAGACGATCTTCAGCTCGGGATGGGTCCTCTTGGTGGGGCCGTGGGCCTCGATCCAGTCCGCCATCGCCGCGAACACCCTCGAGGCCTCAGAGCCGGGATCCACCGCCATTATGGGCCGGCCCTGGTCGCTGCCCTCGCGCAGCGGGATCGTCATCGGCACCTGGCCGATCAGCTCGACATCGAGCCGGCGGGCCAGCTCCGCGCCGCCGCCCGAGCCGAACAGCGGGTAGCGCTTGCCGTCGTCGCCGGTGAACCACGACATGTTCTCGATCACGCCTCGCACGGCGATGTTCACCTTGGAGAACATGAACGCCGAGCGCTGGGCCACCTTCTGGGCCGCGGGGTTGGGCGTGGTCACCACGTAGGCCTCGGCCCGGGGCAGGAACTGCGCCAGC
This sequence comes from Acidimicrobiaceae bacterium, assembly GCA_009843735.1. Classification (GTDB taxonomy): domain Bacteria; phylum Actinomycetota; class Acidimicrobiia; order Acidimicrobiales; family Aldehydirespiratoraceae; genus Aldehydirespirator. Next base: position 22,871 of record VYCW01000054.1, read on the forward strand.
GACAGAGAGATGTCGCCGGTGCCGGGCGGGAGGTCGACCAGCAGGAAGTCGGGATCGTCCCAGAACACGTCGGTGAGGAACTGCTCGAGAGCCTTGTGCAGCATCGGCCCCCGCCAGATCACCGGCTGGTCCTCCTGGGCGAAGAAGCCCATCGAGATGCAGCGCACGCCGTGCACCTCCGGCGGAACGATCATGTCGTCGATCACCACCGGGGCCCGGTCCACTCCCAGCATCCTCGGTATCGAGAAGCCCCACACGTCGGCGTCCACGACCGCCGTCGAGCGGCCCCGGGCCGCCAGGGCGACGGCCAGGTTGGCGGTGACCGACGACTTGCCCACGCCGCCCTTGCCCGAGGCGACCAGGAGCGTGCGGGTGGCGTTGCCGGGCTCTGCGAACGGGATGGCCCGACCCTCGGCGTGGCCGTGGGCAGGGGCGGATCCGGCGGTGGCGGCCGGGTTGCCGTGCAGCTTCGTGCGCAACTCGGCCCGCTCCGCGTCGCTCATCACGGTGAAGTCCAGGGTGACCGCGGCCACGCCGTCGAGCTCGAGCAGCGCGTCGGTCACCCGGCGCTGGATCTCGCTGCGCAGCGGGCAGCCAGCCACCGTGAGCGCGATGCGCACATCGGCATGGCCCCCGTCGATGGTGGAACCCCTGTACATGCCGAGATCGACGATGCTGCGGTGCAGCTCAGGGTCCTCCACCGGTCGGAGGGCCTCGATCACCTCCGCTTCCGTGACGGCCACGGGTTTAGGCTAACGGCGTGTCCAGAACGACCCTCAAGACGGAGGCGGCCGGCGACGTCGGGCGGGCCGCCCAGGACGGCTCGTAGCGGGTTGATGCTGCACCTGGTCCGTCACGCCGACGCGGGCAGCCGGGGGGCCTGGGTCGGCGACGACTTCGAGCGCCCGCTCGACGACCATGGAAGCATGCAGGCCGAGGCCATCGCGGTCACTCTGGCGGGGCGGCCGGTGCGACGGATCCTGTCGAGCCCTTACGTGCGCTGTGTGGCCACCGTGGCGCCCCTGGGGCAGATTCTGGGGCTGCCGGTCGAGGCCTCCGACGAGCTGGCCGAGGGGTCCTATGCCGAGGCTCTCGAATTGCTGGGCTCGCTGGCCGCGGCCGAGGGCGATTCGGTGCTCTGCAGCCACGGCGACGTGATTCCAGGAGTGTTGTGGGTGCTGGCCCGGCACGGGCTGGAGATCGGTGATCGGGGCCGGTGCAAGAAGGGCTCCATCTGGGAGCTCGAGGTGGTCGACGGCCGGATCGTGGCCGCCACCTACCGCCACCCCCGAACCTTCGGTGCAGCCTGAGATTCCGCTCTTGTTCGCTGCACTCACGGGCCGCTCGGGCCACGGCCTCGCCCGTATGGACGTGACTCGCGCCGCCTATCCGCTCGGCCTCTGAGATTCAGGCGGTGTAGCTGGGCGGTCGGGAGAAGACCTCTTCCAGCAGTGGCACGAACTCCTGCATCGAAAGGTCGTCGTAGGCGGGGTCGAAGCAGTTCTGGTCGTAGGAGGCGCAGAAGTCGATGCAGCGGTCGTAGTGGGGGGACTCCGCGTAGCGCTCGCGGGCGTGGCGGTCGCCGCCCAGGTGGTGGAAGTAGTAGTAGCCCTGGAACAGCCCGTGGTGGCGCACGACCCACTCCGTCTCCTCGCTCACGTAGGGGGCGACGATGGCGGCCGCCACGCCGCTGTGGTTGTCGGGGGCCAGCACGTCGCCGATGTCGTGCAACAGCGCGGCCACGACGAACTCGTCGGACTCCCCGTTGCGCAGCGCCCGGGTGGCCGACTGGCGGCAGTGGCGCTCCCGGTCGATCTGGTATCCGAGGGTGGGGCCCTCCAGCAGCCTCATCACCGAGAGCAGGTGACCGACGAGCGTCTCGCGGCCGTGGCTCTCGAAGATCTTGCTGAGCTGGGCGTAGTCCTCGACGGTCCCGTCGGCCATCGCGGTCCAACTGACGGTGAAGGTGTCTGTCGGCGTGTCGGCCATTCCTGGCATTCCCTTCTGCTGCGAACACGGCGGTTGGCCTGTTCCCCCATTCAAGCCGACGCGAGAGCCGCGAGCGAGACCTTGACGGCTGCGAATCCTCCGCCTGTACATAAGAATTGCTTATGATTGGATGATGATCTTCTCCGGTCCCGAGCCACCGCTTCACCTGCTGAGGACCTTCGAGGCGGCCGCCAGGCACTCGAACTTCACCCGGGCCGCTCACGAGCTCGCCGTCAGCCAGCCTGCGGTGAGCCAGCAGATCCGCCTGCTGGAGAGGATGCTCGGCCGGGTCTTGTTCGAGCGGAGCGGGCCCTCGGTGCGGCCAACGGAGGACGGTCGCCAGTTGGCCACCGCCGTGGCCGACGGCCTGGCTCGCATCGAGCACGGCCTGGGGCAGATCCGGGCGCGAGCACATGACAACTGCCTGGAGGTGAGAGCCAACAGCACCTTCGTGACCCGGTGGCTGCTTCCCCGGCTGCCCGCCTTCCTGGATGAGCACCCGGAGGTCGAACTCGACCTGACGACGAGCTACTGGGCCGAGCCGCCTCTGGCGACCGGCGCGCCGGTGCACATCGACTTCGGTCCGGTCTCGGAGGAGGCGGAGCTGCTTGTGGGGCCCCAGACGCTGCTGGCCGTGGCCCGGCCCGAAATCGCGTCGGAGATCACCGGTCCGGCGGACCTCAGCAGCGCAACGCTGCTGGAGGTCGTCGGCGGGGACGGCTGGCAGCACTTCCTCTCAGGATTCGACACGACACTGGAGCCCTGGCCCCACACCCACCGGTCGATGACCTACCTGCACATGATCGACCTGGCCTGGATGGGGCGAGGCGTCGCGCTCATCCATGAGATGATCGTCGAGGACCTCATCGAACGAGGCGAGCTCGCGGTGGTCGCGGGAATGGTGCGACCGTCGCGCGAGCACTTCTACCTGGTGACCCCGGCGGCCCGCCGGCTGAATCCGGCCGCGGCGGCCTTCCTGACGTGGCTCCGCTCGTTCCGCCGCTAAGAGGCCGGCCGGGTTGGCGCCGCGATCTGGGCCTCTAGCGCCCGATGATCTCAGCGTCGGGATAGAACGCGGCCGCCGCGAACCAGAAGGTGTCGAGATGCTCGACCGGCTCCAGCGCCGGCCCGGAGCCGCCGGTTGGCCGGCCCAGGATGTCGAAGCCGGTGCCGGTGCGGGCGTCGACGAAGCCACCCTCCGGACTCGCCGACAGCTCCAGCGGGTGCCCGTCGAGGGAGCCGACGAAAACGCCGGTGGCGCCCACGTCGCGGCCCTCCTCGATCAGGGGGCGGTCGAGGGCGCTGGCCGTTCCCGGCTCGAACAGGGCCACCAAATCCCTGCCAGCGAAGGTAAAGGGCACAACCCGGCGCTCCGCCAGCACCTCGTATTCGATGACAGCCCCCTCGCTGCCGTCGCGCAGCGCCAACACCCGGGTGATGGGTTCGAGCCGGTCATCGAAGGGACCCCTGAACAGGAAGGGCCGGTTGCTGGAGTCGTAGAACTCGTAGGGGTTCTGCCCGTAGCGGCGGGAATGGCCGGTGTCGAGGCTGAGCACTTGACCGTCGGGGTGCGATGCCAGGAACTTCTCGAACGACACCGTCTGCACCGGGATCAGGTCGAGTTGGGCGCCGGTGAGATGGCCGACCACGGCTTGGCCGGTGTAGTGCGACCACAGGCTCTCGGTCTGGCGGTCGTACATCACCAGCG
>VYCW01000104.1 GCA_009843735.1 Acidimicrobiaceae bacterium
CCCCCAGACCTACCGGCACCCCCGCGGCCCTTAGCTCCCGTACCGGGGCCAGCCCCGCCCCCAGGATCATGTTCGAGCTGGGGCAGTGGGCCACGCCGGTGCCCCAGCGACCCAGCCTTGAGACCTCGGCGGGATTGGGTTGCACGCAGTGGGCGATCCAGGACCGGTCGGTGCCCCAGCCACAGTGCTCGAAGTAGTCCACCGGCCGCATCCCGAACATCTCCAGACAGAAGTCGTCCTCGCCGATGTCCTCGGCCAGGTGGGTGTGCAGCCGCACATCCAGTCGCTCGGCCAGATCGGCGGTGGCCGTCATCAGCTCGGTCGACACCGAGAACGGCGAGCACGGCGCCAGCGCGACCCGCACCATCGCGGCCGGAGACGGGTCGTGGTGGGCGGCCACCAGACGCTCGGACTCGGCCAGGATCACGTCGTCGGTCTGCACGGTGGAGTCGGGCGGCAGGCCGCCGTCCTTCTCGCTGAGCGACATCGACCCCCGGGTGGGGTGGAAGCGCACTCCCAGGTCGGCAGCCGCGGCGATCTCGGCGGAGATCAGGTCGCCGCCTCCCGCGGGATGCACATAGAGGTGGTCGGTGCTGGTGGTGCACCCGCTCAGAGCCAGCTCGGCCAGCCCCACCCAGGCCGAGACGTGGGCAGCCTCCTCGTCGAGGCGGGCCCACAGCGGGTACAGGGTCCGCAACCAGTCGAACAGGTTGCCGTCGAGGGCCGGGCGGAAGGCCCGGGTGAGGTTCTGGTAGAGGTGGTGATGGGTGTTGATGAGGCCCGGCGTCACCAGGCAGTCGGCGGCGTCGACGGTGCGGGCCGCACCCTCGGGCTCTGCGCCGGCCAGTCCCACGCCCGACACGAGCCCGCCGGTGACCGCCACCCAGCCGCCCGGGATCTCGGTGCGCTGAGCGTCCATGGCCGCGACGAGCCGGGCGTTGCGGACGAGCAGGTCGGTCACGGCGCCAGCCTGCCTCCGAACCGACCCGCATCCCCAATCGGAATTGGCAGCATTGTGCCCCCTATAGGGTCCGGTTTGCTGCCAGTTCCGGCGACGGTGCCTGTCAGGTGCCGTCCCAGTCGGCGAATGCGTCGATCATCCCCTTGGCGTCCGGCCCGAGCGGGTACAGGATCGGGGTGGTGCACCCGTTGTCGATGTAGTGGCGCACCTTGGCCCGGCACTCGTCGGCGGTGCCGGCCGCGCAGAGCAGCTGCACCACGTCGTCGGGTACCAGCTTCGAGGCTTCCTCGACCTGTTCGAGGGTGGCCGGCCAGGTCAGCACCGAGCCGACCTCGTCGAGCAGCGACTGCGATACGCCCGAAGCCTTCATGATGTGGGGCTGCTGGCCCAGGTACTGGGTGATCAGCATGCGTCCACCGTCGAGCGCCTCGGTCCGCTCGGCCTCGGAGTCGCCCGATGCCATCGAGCACACGATCAACTGGGGCCGGTCCAGGTCGTCGACGGTGCGGCCCACGCGGGCCGCTCCCTCCGCCAGGTGCTCCATGGCCTGCGCGTTGTACTGGGGCGACACCAGGTAGTTGAACACCACGCCGTCGGCGATCTCGCCGGTGAGAGCCATCATCTTGGCGCCGGTCGCGCCTACGTAGATGGGCACGTCCTTGGGGCGGCGCTCCTGCTGCACATAGTCGAGTTCCACCCCGTCGAACTGCACGAACTCGCCCTGGAAGGTGACGGTCTGATCGTTGAGAAGGCCGCGGCACGCCTCGACGATCTCCCGCATCGCCTTCAACGGGCGCACCCGGTTCACGCCCACCTTCGACGCCAGCGGCTCCCACCAGGCTCCTATGCCGAGCAGGATGCGGCCCGGGGCCAGGTCGTCGAGGGTGGAGAAGGTGGAGGCCAGCCGGGCCGGATTGCGGGTCCAGCAGTCCACCACGCCGCTGCCCACCTTGATCGTGTCGGTGACCGCGGCGATGGCGGCCATGGGCACCACCGCGTCGCGCACCAGCCGGGAGTCGGCCTGCCATACGGCGTCGAAGCCCTTGGACTCCGCGTAGCGGGACAGGTCCATCGACTCGGCGAGGGTGTGGGCGTCCTGGATGTAGAGGGCTACGGGCTGGGTCATGGTGTCTCCTGTGCGACCTCTTGGCCTAGGGCATCTCTTCGAGCTTGGCGAACAGTCTGGCAGCGGCTTCGGCGGCTTTGGCTCTGATCTCGGCGGCGTCCACACGGGTCGGCCGGCCGTCGCGCAGCACGGTCTCGCCGTCGACGGTCACTTCCAGGGCCCGGACGCAGGTGGTGAAGGCCAGCGACCACGGGTCCATGCGGCCGTACGACCAGACCACAGTGTCGTCGAGAGCCTCGGGGAACAGTCTCCAGCCGGCCTCCAGCCAGCTCCAGGCCGTCTCGGGGGTGGCGGTCACGTCGTCTTCGCGGTGACGCACGTAGGCCACCCGAAACTCGTCCAGCATGGCCGCGCCGATCCCGTCGGTGCCCAGGGCCACCAGGTTCCGCCGGACTGCCGGCCGGGCGTAGCCGACCTGGTTGTTCATGTTGGAGCGGGGGTTGTGCACGATCGTGCCCGGAAGGTCGCGGTCGAGGTGCACGGCATGGACCACCAGCCAGTCGTCGCGGGCCAACTGCTCCAGGCGGGCCCCGGCCGCCAGGTCGGCGGCGCCCTCCGACACGTGGATGTGGACTCCGGCACCGTGATCGGCGGCCAAACCAGCGGCGGCCTCCAGCGTCTCGTCGGAGCAGGTGAACGCGGCGTGCACGCCGACATGGCCCCGCCCCCCGGCCCGCAGGAACCGGTCGTTCTCGGCCAGGCCTGCTCGGGCGCCCGCCGATCCGTGCCGGTCGGTCACCCCGTAGGAGCAGTCCACCCTCACTCCGACTTCGGCGCAGGCTCGGGCGATCACGTCCAGCGACCCTTCGATGGCGTTGGGGGATTCGTGATGGTCGATGATGGCGGTGGTGCCCGACTCAAGGGCTTCCAGCGCGCCGAGCTTCGCCGACCACTCGATGATGTCTAGGTCGAGGGCCCGGTCCAGGCGCCACCAGATCAGCTCCAGGATCTCCAGGAATCCCGTGGGGGTGCGGGGCGGCGCGGGCATGCCCCGGGCCAGGGCGGAGTACAGGTGGTGGTGGGCGCACACCATCCCCGGCGTGGTCTGGCTGTCGCCTCCGGCCGCCTGCGGGGGCGCGGCGGCGTTCCCGGTGTCTGGGACCGCGCCGGTCACGGTTGGGGCACTACCGGCTGATGCGTGTTGATGGGCAGGCGGTTGCGCCACACCCCGTCCACCTGGCGCATGGCCTCGGCCACCGCTCCGGCGGTGGGCACCAGTCCGATCTCGCCCACGCCCTTGATGCCGTAGGGAGAGTCGGGTTGGGGCGTCTCGACGAGGATCACATCGACCGGCGGCATGTCCTTGGCCCGGATGATGTCGAGCGCTCGCAGGGTGTCGAAGCGGGGCCGGCCGTCGGCGTCGCAGGGAAAGTCCTCGCTCAGTGCGTAGCCCAGGCCCATGTGGACGCTGCCCTCGATCTGGCCCTCGCACAGCAGCGGGTTGACTGCCCGCCCCACGTCGTGGGCGGCCACCACCTTCTCCACCTTGCCGGTCTTCGGGTCGGCGATCACCATCTGGGCCGCGTAGCCGAAAGTTGAGTGGATGACCGGGTTCTCCAGGCCGTCGCTGAGCTTGTTGGTCCAGTCCACCCGGTACTCGCCCTCGTAGTCGACCCCGGTGAGGCAGCCACCGTCCTTGGCCGCCTGGCACGCGTCGGCGACCGATCCGGCCCCCATCAGCGTTCCCCGCGAGCCGGTGGTCTGGCCGGCGCCCAACTCCCGGCTGGTGTCGACGTGGACCCTTACCTGGTCGGGGCGCACGCCGAGTTCCTCCACCGCCACCTGGAGGGCGACGGTATGCACGCCCTGGCCCATCTCCGTCCAGCAGTGGCGCACCTCCACGACGGTGTCGGGACCGGCCGGGGTTCCGGCCGGGTGGGCCGCGTCGGCCACGAAATGCACCACCGCCTTGCTGATCTCCTTGAAACCGTTGCCGAGCCCTGAGTTCTTGAGACCCAGCCCGAGTCCGACGGCCTTGCCGGCTGCGACAGCCTCGTCGTAGGCCGGCTTGATCGCCTCCAGGCAGTCCATGGCCCCGAGGCTGCCGCCGTCCATGATCTGGCCCGGACCCCAGACGGCGCCCGGGTAGACCGCGTTGCGCCGGCGGATCTCCCAGCCGCTGATGCCCACCGCGTCGGCCAGGCGGTCCAGAGCGCCCTCCATGGCGAACTGGGCCTGGTTGGCGCCGAAGCCCCGGAAGGCGCCGCAGACGCTGTTGTTGGTGCGGGCCGCCACCGCCTCGACGTCCACGACCGGCACAACGTAGGGGCCGCAGGCATGGCCGGCGGCGCGCTCCAGCACCTTCATCCCCACCGAGGCGTAGGGGCCGGAGTCGCCCAGCATCCGGGCCCGCAGGGCGGTGAGCCGCCCCTCGGCGTCGCAGCCGACGGCCAGTTCGATGCGCACCGGGTGACGCTTGGGATGGACCAGCAGCGACTCCTCGCGCGAGAACGTCGTCTTCACAGGACGGTCCAGCAGCCAGGCCGCCAGCGCGGTCTGGGTCTGGTTGGAGCAGTCCTCCTTGCCGCCGAAGGCCCCGCCGTTGGCGACCTGCTCGGCCCAGATGCGGCTGCTGTCGATCCCCAGCACGGCCGCGGTCTGGTCGCGGTCGTCCCACACGCCCTGGCCGCCTGAGTACAGGTCCAGGCCGCGCTCGCCGTCGACGACCTTGGGCACGGCCAGCGTCGACTCGGGCTCCAGGAAGGCCTGCTCCACCCGCTGGGTCTGGAACGTCTCACGCACGACGTGGACCGACGCCGCCAGCGCATCTTCCACGTCGCCGCCCCGAGCGTAGGTCGACACCGACAGGATGTTGCCGTCCAGTCCCCAGACAGCGTCCTCGGCGCCGTCGGCCACGGCCGCGGCCGGGTCGGTGATCGGGGGCAGCGGCTCGTAGACGACGTCGACCAGCTCCGCCGCCCGGCGGGCCGTCTCGCGGCTGTCGGCCACTACCAGGGCCATGATGTCGCCGAGGTAGGACGTGCGGCCGCCCTCGGGGATGAACACCGGCCAGTCCTTGTGGATCAGCCCGATGCGCAGGTCGCCGGGCACGTCGTCCCCGGTGAACACGGCCACTACGCCGGGCTGGGCCTCCGCCCGGCTGGTATCGATGGAGATCACGTCGGCCCGGGCGTGCTCGGCCAGATGCACCGCGCCGTGGAGCATTCCCGGCGCGGTCATGTCGTCGATGTAGAGCTTGTCGCCCATGGCCAGTTCGGTCGACTCGTAGCGGGCGGCCCGGGATCCCACGCCCCGGGCGACCTCCACCGCGGTGCCGCCGGCCATGCCGTCGGCGCCGGTGGCCAGCATCTCCACCGCGTCGAGGATCTTCAGGTATCCGGTGCAGCGGCACAGGTGGGCGCCGAGGTGGCGGGAGGCCTGTTCGCGGGTGAGGGCGGCGCCCTTGTTGTCGATGAGGGCCTTGACCCGCATCACGATCCCGGGCGTACAGAAGCCGCACTGGACCGCGCCGGCTGCGCCGAAGGCGGCCGCGTAGCGGTGGCGCTCCTCGTCGCTGAGGCCCTCGGGAGTGACGATCTCCGCGCCCTCGGCCTTGCTGAGGGGGATCTGGCAGGCCACCCGGGCCTTGCCGTTGAGCAGCACCGTGCAGCAGCCGCACTGCCCCGACGGCGAGCACCCGTCCTTGGCCGCGATCAGCCCCAGTTCCTCACGCAGCGCGGCGAGCAGGTGGGGATGGTCGCCGACACGTACCGTCGAGCCGTTGCAGACGAACTCGGTGACGGTTGGTGCCGCGGGCGCGGCTCGCTCCTGGAGATCGGTCATATCAATAACGCCTCCACCCCCGCACAATACACAACTTCGCGGGCGGACACCCCGAACTCCGCGGGGAGCCTCTGTCGGGCGCTAATCGACGGTTCAGCGCACTGCGTGAAGGCCGCCGCTCAGGCGTCGACGTTGACGTTGACGGTGTGCCAGCCCTCGGCGCCGTTGGGGGCGGGCGGCACCTCCCGCTCGCTCTGGGTGAAGCCGTCGCCGTCGGTGGCCCGCACCTGGATCCGGTGCCGGCCCGCGGTGGGCGTCCACTCGCGGTGCCACTGCACCCAGCTCTCGTCGCCGACGGCCTCGCCCAGCCGGCAGGGCAGCCAGCCCTCGCCGTCGATGTTCACCTCGACCCGCTCGATGCCCCGGGTCGGCGCCCAGGCGATGCCCGCGATCGGGGTGGTCTGCCCGGCGGTCAGGCCGCGGCCGGCGGAGGGCACGTCGATGCGGCTCTGGGTCTTCATGGGACCCTCCTTTGACCAGCCCCGGGGCACCCAGTACCCGTCGAAGCCGTCCCAGGTGGTGAGGTTGATCTCCTCGAGCCACTTGACCGCTGAGACGTAGCCGTAGAGGCCGGCCACCACCAGCCGGGCCGGGAACCCGTGACGGGTAGGCAGGAACTCGTCGTTCATGCCGATGGCCAGGATGGCGTTGCGGCCGTCGTAGACCACATCGGTCGGGAAGCCTGCCGTCCAGTCGTCCACCGAGCGGCCCACCACCTGATCGGCGCCGGGCTGCACACCGGCCCGGTCCAGCAGCACCGACAGCGGGACCCCGGTCCACACCGCGTTGCCGACCAGGTTGCCGCCCACCTCGTTGGACACGCACGACAGGGTGATCACGTGGTCGGACAGGTCCATGGCCTGGATCTCGTCGAAGGTGATCTCGTAGGGGTTGTCCACCATCCCGGTGAACCGGAGCTTCCAGTCGCCCGGATCGACCTGGGGGACCCGGCCGAAGGCGGTGTCGATCCGGTAGAAGCCGTCGTTGGGCGTCACATACGAGGAGATGCCGGCAACCTCGTCGTCCAGGGTGTCGAGGGTGGCCAGCTGCGCCTGCACCGACGGTCCCGCCGGCTCCGGGGCAACCGTGGATGTGGTCGAGGCGGCAACCGCCTGAGGCTCGGTCGTCGTGGTGGTGGTGGAGGCCGACACCGCCTGTGGCTCGGTGGTGGGGGAGGGTCGTAGGGCGTTGGCCTCGAGGAACTGCTCCGCAGCCGACTGGCCCCGCAAGCCCCGCCCGACGCCCACCATGGCCAGGGCGGCCGCGCCGGCTCCGGCCGCGTAGAAGAAGGACCGCCGGGTGGTCCCGGTCACCGCCGGCCGTCCGGGGGCCTCGGGTGTCGCGACCTCCGAGGCATCCGCTGCCGGCTCGGCCACGGGCGCCACCGCCCGCTTGCTGGCCATGCGGACGACAAGGAGGGTGGAGCCCGCCGCCAGCACGGCGGCCGCGAGCCCCACGATCCAGGATCCGGCTGCGGGGCTGATCGGGTTGCGGGCCGCGGCCCATCCGCCCAGCAGCCCGAACAGAGCGAACCCGCCCAGGGTGACGCGCAGTTGGCCACGGGCCGCCGAGCGCCCCAGCGCACCGCCCAGGGCCAGCGTGACGACGACGATGCCCACGGTGAGGAGGGTCTTCTGGCTGGCGCCGAAGTTGGCGATGCTGAACCGGACCACATCGCCCGGCGTGTAGTCGCTGAGCAGCTCGCTGACCGCCACAACCAGCGACGGGATCGACTCGAACGCCCCTTCCATTAGTTCGCCGAAGCCCAGGCCGACGGCCGCGCCGGCGGTGCCGGCCAGAGCTCCTGCTGTGCCGCGGGATGTCGCCTGCAAGGTGGTGGTGCCCCCGGTGGTGGTCTCTTCGTTTGTCACTGCCTGCCTCTTCGCCGCCTCAGACCTGGTTATTTCAGATCGTACGCCTTTCTTTGGTAAGAGCGATAGGCAATAGTGGACAGATGGAAAGGTCCGCCCGGCGCATATGAACGACCGCGCCGGCGACCTGCGCCTTTGGGGGATAGGTGACCATGTGGCCGGCACCGCCGACGCCGGGGCTCGGGTCGGCCGGGTGGTGCAGGTGGACCGGGGCGAGTGCGACGTGGTCACGGCTGACGGGATGGTCCGGGCCGGCTCGGACTCGGTGCGGGCCCAGGCCGAGGTCGCGCCGGTCACCGGCGACTGGGTGCAGGTGACCCGTCAGGACGGTGTCGCGCTGATGAGCCGTGTCCTGCCGCGGCGCACGGCCCTCACCCGCCGAGACCCGGCCGAGCGTGATGCTGAGCAGGTGCTGGCGGCCAACTTCGACACCGTGGGCATCGTGGCCGGCCTCGACAGACCGCTGCCGCCGGGACGGTTCGAGCGCATGCTGGTGATGGCCTGGGACAGCGGTGCGCAGATCGTGATCCTGCTCACGAAGGCCGACCGGGCGACCGACGCGGCTGCAGCCGCCGCCACCGTGAGGGCGGTGGCCACCGATGTGGCCGTGCTGACACTGAGCGTCCGCAGCGGCGCAGGCCTCGACGACCTGAGGTCGAGGCTCGGCCCAGGCCACACCCTGGCTCTGGTGGGAGCCAGCGGTTCGGGGAAGTCGAGCCTGGTCAACGCTCTGGCCGGCGCCGAGGTCGCCGCCACCGCCGCGGTCCGGTCCTCGGACCGGCGGGGCAGGCACACCACCATCGCCCGCCGGCTCGTGCTGCTGCCCGGCGATGGCGGCATGGTGCTCGATACCCCGGGCGTGCGGGCCCTGGGCCTGACCGACGCCCAGGAGGCACTGCACCGGGTGTTCAGCGACATCGAGGAGCACGGCAGCCGCTGCCGGTTCGCCGACTGCGCCCACGGAGCGGAGCCCGACTGTGCGGTGAGCGTCGCCGTCGAGCGCGGCGACATGGACGCCCGCCGGGTGGAGCGCTTCCTGGCGCTGCGGGATGAGATCGAGCAGCAGCGCATCCGCGAGGAGAAGAGAGCCCGGTCCCGCCGCCGGCGCTGAATCAGCGCGCGCCTCTCGATAACTCAAGGCGGCGGCTATGCGAGGCAGCGGCGGTCGATCTTGCCCGATGGGTTGCGGGGCAGCGCATCGACCAGCTCCAACGCCTCGGGCAGCTTGTAGCGGGCCAGCGACGCCGAGCAGAAGGCCCGCAGCTCCTCCAGCGTCGGAGGGCTGACGCCAGCCCGGATCACGACCACGGCCAGGCCGATCTCGCCCATCACCGGGTCGGGACGTCCCACCACGACCGCCTCCGCCACGTCGGGATGGGCTTCCAGGACCGCCTCGACCTCGATCGGGTAGACGTTGTAGCCGCCGCGGATGTACATCTCGGCGGTCCGCCCGGCCAGCCGGTACAGGCCCCGCCCGTCGACGGTGGCCAGGTCCCCGGTCCGCAGCCAGCCGTCGACGAGCGCCTCGGCGCTGCCGTCCGGGTCTCGCCAGTAGCCCGACATCACTGCAGGCGAGCGCAGCCAGAGTTCGCCGGTCTCCCCGGCATCGAGCCGTACCCCGTCCGGGTCCCGGATCTCGGCCTCCACGCCGTCGCGGGGCCTGCCCACCGAATGGCAGGCCTCGTCGTCGTCGGCCTCGAGCGCGGTGGCCAGTCCCACACCTCCGGACTCCGTGGACGAGTAGCGGATCGAGTACGGCGCACCGAACCGATCGCGGGCCGCCCGCACCAGCTCGGGTGACGACGGCCCCCCGCCGGCCACCACCGCCCGCACCGCCGAGAAGTCCAGCTTCTTCGACAGTTCGTGCCTGACCATTAGGGCGATCTGTGGTGCCACGCCGTTCACCGCGGCCATCCGGTGTCGGGCCACGAGTTCCAGCGCCGCTCCGGCCGACCAACGCTCCAGCAAGTGGGTGGTCCGGCCGCAGGCCAGCATCCACGGCAGCTTCGTCATGAAGCCCACATGGGCAAAGTGCGTGGACGAGATGCCGTGGCCACCGCCCCAGGCGCTGCCGGCGTCGATGGCGGCGACGGCCCGGAGCTGGCGACTGGCGAACCAGGCTGGTTTGGGCGCGCCGGTCGAACCCGACGTGAAGCAGATGCACACCGGTCGCTCATCGTCGTCAGCGGGTGCGGGCCGCTGCGACGCCCGGGAAGGGGAGCGGATCGAACCGCCGGCCGCGGCCGGGTCCGGCCCGGGTTCCAGGGTCTCGCAGCGCGGGGCGGCCCGGCGCTCGACGAGGTGGGCGAGTCGGGGATCGACCACCACCAGATCGGCATCCAGGGTGTCGAGGCATGCGGTCACCTCGGCCTGGGTCAGCAGGGGGTTGATGCCTGCCGTGACCGCGCCGATGCGGGCCGCGCCCAGATAGACGGCTAGGTAGTCCACGCCGGAGGGCAGCACCAGGCCCACCACCGAACCCTCTCCGAGCCCTCGCTCCCGCAGCCCGGCGGCCGCCTCGCGCCCGGCGAACTCGAGCTGCTCGAAACTCACCGGTCCACCCGACGGTGTCACGAAGGCCGCCCGCGAACCGAACTCGCGGGCCGCCCGCTCGATGGTCGCAGCGAGCATTCAGCGGCTTACGTTGACGCTGACGTTGTGCCACCCCTCGGCGCCGTTGGGCTTGCTGGGAATCCGGTAGCGGCCCTGAGTCGTGCCGGCGCCGTCGGTGGCCCGGACCTGGATCAGGTGGCTGCCGTGCCTGTCCGGCGTCCACGGGCGTCGCCACTGCACCCAGGTCTCGTTGCCGACAACCTCACCCAGCTCGCACTGGACCCAGTCCTCCTCGTCGATCTTCGTCTCGACCCGCCGGATTCCCCGGGTCGGGGCCCAGGCGACGCCCGCTACCCACGTCGGCGCGCCCACTTTGAGGCTCGAGTTCCGGTTCGGCACGTCGATGCGGCTCTGGGTCTTGATCGGCCCCCTCTTGGACCAGCCCCGAGGCACCCAGTAGCCGTCGAAGCCCTCCCAGGTCGTCAGGTGGATCTCTTCGAGCCACTTGACCGCCGAGACATAGCCGTAGAGCCCGGCCACGACGATGCGAGCCGGGAACCCGTGCCGCGTCGGCAGGGGTTCGTTGTTCATGCCGATGGCGAGGATGGCGTTGCGCCCGTCGTAGGCCGCGGTGGTCGGGAACCCGGCCGTGAAGTCGTCCACCGAGCGTCCCACGATCTGCTGGGCGCCGCGCTGGACGCCGGCCCGCTGGAGCAGCACGTTGAGCGGGACGCCGGTCCACACAGCATTGTCGACCAGGTTGCCCCCCACCGGGTTGGACACGCAGGAGAGCGTGATCGCGTAGTCGGCCAGGGGCATGGCCCGGATCTCCTGGTAGGTGAGCTCGTAGGGATCGTCCACCAGCCCGGTGATGCGCAGGCGCCAGTTGTCGGGGTCGATCTGCGGAACGGTCAGAGCGACATCGATGCGGTAGAACTCGTTTCTCGGGCTGATGGGGGTGACGTAGGGCGAGATGCCCGGCACCTCGTCGAGCGTGTCGAGGTGGGCCACCTGGGGCAGTGTCGACGACCTCGGTGGTTGTGTGGTGGTGGGCGGCTGCGTGGTGGTGGTCTCGGGCGGTGGTTGGGTCGTGGTTGTGGTCTCGGGTGGCTGTGTCGTGGTGGTGGTGGTCTCCGGTGGTGGCTGTGTGGTGGCCGTGACCTCTTCGGGTGGCTGCGTGGTGGTAGTGGCCTGCTCCGGCTGGGTGCCGTCGATGCTTGGCTCCGTGACCGTCGGAGCGGTCGTCTCGCTGGGGCCTGGGTCCGATGCGGCCTCGCTGCCGGTTCCCGCCTGATCGGCGGCCACTCCGGCGGCGTCTTCCTCGGGGATCTCGATGCCCTCCGGTATCTCTATGCCCTCCGGTATCTCTATGCCCTCCGGTATCTCTATGCCCTCGGGAATCTCGATGCCTTCCGGTATCTCGATTCCCTCCGGGACCGCGACCGCGGCATCGGGATCGGTGGTCGCGCCGCCGCCCGTCGCGCCGGGCGCCGGTTGGGTAGTCCGCGTCGGCAGCGCGTAGATCTCGCGGGCCTGCTCCGCGGCCGAGGGTCCCCGCAGGCCCCGCCCCAGCCCGACCAGGCTGAGGGCGGTGGCCGCTGCGCCGCCCGCATAGCCGAAGAAGGACCGGCGGGTACCGACCCGCTCGCGCCGGCCGGTCGCCTCGTCGTCATCGGAGCCGTCGGCTTCCGCGGCGTGCCCGACGGCCACAGACGCCCGGCTGACCAGGAGGAGGGTTGCGGCCGCGCCCAGCCCGGCAGCCGCCAAGGCCACGATCCACGAGGCAAGCGCGGGACTGAGCGGGTTGCGGGCCGCGGCCCAGCCGCCGATCAGCCCGAACACCGCGAATCCCGCCACGGCGGTGACGCGGCGGCTCCGGGCCGCGAGGCGCCCGAACAGGCCGCAGATGGCCAGTGACAGGATGACGATGCCCACGGTGAGGACGGTCTTCTGGCTGGCTCCCAGATTCTCGATGCTGAACGACACGATCGAGCCCGGCGTGTAGTCGGTGACCACCTCGCCCACCGCGATCACCAGCGACGGGATCGTCTCGCTGACGCCCTCGATCAGCTCGCCGAAGCCCAGGGCCACCGCGGCGCCCAGCATCCCCGCCAGGAAGCCTGCCAGTCCGCTTACAGCCGGACGGCCAGACCTTGAGGCCTCGGTCGGGGGAGCGTCCCCGGGGTCGGGCACGCTGACGATTGTACGCTCGACACGGATGGACTTGGAGGCCGAGCGAATAGCCGAGAGAATTCGGCCCCATACGGCGCGAGGCCGTGGCCCGAGCGGCCCGTGAGCGAAGCGAACAAGAGCGGGAATGACCCCGCTGCGACCCCACAGGCCTTCACCTGTCGGCGCGCCTCCTTCCGGTCCGATCCCGCGCTGATCAGCTTCGCCGACGAGGTGCGCACCTGGCTGGAGGAGCATCTGGTCGGAGAGTTCGCCCGGTACCGGGGCCGCGGCCTCACCGGGCAGGAGGACGTGCCGGTCGAGGTGCAGCTCGCGTGGGAGCGCGAGCTCGCGTCGGGAGGCTGGCTCGGTCTCGACTTCCCGGAATGGATCGGCGGGCGGGGCTGCACCCTGTCCGAGCAGGTCGTCTTCTTCAACACCTACACCGAGGCCCGAGCGCCCGGGCGGCTTCCCAACGTGGGTGTCATGCTGCTCGGTCCCACGCTCATGGCCTTCGGATCGGAGCAGCAGCAGCGCCGCTTCGTTCCCGCCATCCTGGCCGGCGACGAGCTGTGGTGCCAGGGCTACTCCGAGCCCGGCGCGGGCAGCGATCTGGCCGGCGTCGCCACCAGGGCAACCCGGCAGGGCGACGTCTGGGTGATCAACGGGCAGAAGGTGTGGACCTCGCTGGCCCAGCACGCCGACTGGATCTTCGTGCTGGCCCGCAGCACACCCGAGTCGCAGCGCCACGCTGGGCTCAGCTACCTGCTGGTGCCCATGGACCAGCCCGGCATCGAGATAAGGCCGATCGTCCAGCTCACCGGCGGCGTCGAGTTCAACGAGACGTTCTTCGACGATGCCGTCACCGCCGAGGACCTAGTGGTGGGCGGCGAGGGGAACGGCTGGAAGGTGGCCATGGGCACCCTCGCTTTCGAGCGGGGTGCGAGCACGCTGGGCCAGCAGACCAGCTTCCGTCAGGAGTTAGACGCTCTGGTGGCCGAGGCACGGGCATCTGGACGCATCGACTGCAACGTGCTGCGCTCGGACCTGGTCCAGTGCCACATCGAGCTGGAGATCCTGCGCTACAACCAGCTGCGGCTGCTCACGTCGCTCACTCATGACGCGCCCGCGGGGCCGGAGCAGTCCATCGGCAAGCTCTACTGGGCGTCGTGGCATCGCCGCCTGGGCGAGCTGGCGATGCGGGTGCGGGGCGCGGCGTCGATGGTGGCCGACTCCAGCGGCGGCGCCCATGTGAGCCAGGGCGGGCGCGACTACCGGCTCGACCGCTGGCAGCGCACCTTCCTCTACTCCCGGGCCCACACCATCTATGGGGGAAGCAACCAGATACAACGTAATATCATAGGGGAGCGGGTTCTGGGCCTGCCACGGGAGCCTCGTTAGCCGCCAGCGATCCGGCTAGCGTGCAGATCGACGGGGACGGAAGCGAACGACAGGAGAAGCGATGGGTCGCATTCACAACACTTGGCAGTTGGCCAAGACATCTTGGGCCGTGCTCAAGAAGGACCGGGAGTTGCTGTGGATCCCGGTGCTGTCATTCCTGGTGTCGGCCGCGGTGATCGGCGTCGTGCTCGCCCTGACATTCGTGACCATGTCGACCACGTCCTCTCACGGTGACACCTCCATGAGCGTCAACCCGGCCATGATCGTGGTCTTCGTGGTGGGCGCCCTCGTCCTGGGGATCATCTCGGTGTTCTTCAACGGTGCCCTGGTGGCCGGTGCCCATGAGCGCCTCACCGGGGGCGACCCGACGGTGCGCAGCGCGGTCGGCCGGGCGTTCGCACGCATCGGCGGGTTGGTCCCGTGGGCGCTGATAACCACGACCGTCGGGCTGGTCCTGCAGGCTCTGCGGGATCGAGCCGGCTGGCTGGGACGGATCGTCACCCACATGCTGGAGTTGGCCTGGGAGGTGGTCACCTTCCTGACGGTGCCCGCCATCGTCATCGACAACGTCGGGGCGATCGAGGGGCTGAAGCGTTCGGCGTCGCTGCTGCGCAACACGTGGGGCGAGAACATCGCGGCCCGCGTCGGCTTCGGCCTCCTGGGTTTCGTTCTCATCCTTCCGGCCGCGGTCGTGGTCGGCCTGTTCATCGCGTCGGGCTGGACCGTGCTGATGGTGATCGGTGTGATCGCGGGGGCGGCCTGGGTGGCGGTCGTGATGGTGGTGCTGACCGCCCTCAACGCCGTCTTCCAGACTGCGCTGTACCTCTACGCCACCACCGGGATGCCTCCAACCGGTTTCGAGCAGGCCCCGCTGGAGCAGACCTTCGCCCACAAGTAGCCAGTAGTCGCGGTCTCCAGTCGGGCGGGCCGGCTAGACCAGATCGTCGATCAGGCCCCAGCGCCGCGCCTCGGGCGCGCCGACCTCGGCGTCGGTCAGCAGCCACTCCAGGGTTCGCTGGCGGCCGATGCGGGCCGGGATGCTCACCGTGCCGCCCGCGCCCGGAATGAGACCCATCGACAGCTCCGGGAGCCGGAACCGGGCGCGCTCGGTTGCGGTGACGGTGGCGCAGAACGCGGCCAGCTCGATGCCAGCCCCCACGCACGCTCCGTCGATCCGCGCCGTCGTACGGCCGGCCACGGCCGCGACCCATGGCGCCGCGTTGGCGCGGCTGCGGATCAGGTGCGCGGTGGCCGGGTCCTCCACGGTGCCGAACTCGGCCGGGTCGCCCCCGGCGCAGAAGTTGCCGTCCGCTCCGGTGATCACCACCGGACGGTCGTCCGCACCCGCGGCCAGCGCCTTCAGCACGTCGACGAGCTGGTCCCGCATGGCCGCGTCGAACAGGTTCAACAAGCGGGGACGGTTCAGCGTCACCGTCACCGAGTGTCCGTCGTCGCTCACGTCGATGCGGGGCTGGTCGAGATCCCTGCGGGTCCGGCGGCCCCGGCCCGCGAGCCAGCGGGCGTGTTCGGGGCCGGCCTGGAGGCTCGCGTAGGCGAGGCTCTCGGCGAGAAGGGCGTCGGCCAGGCTGAGCTTGGGTCCGAGTCGAAGCGTCTGGGCGGCGACGACGGAGGCCTGCGGATTGGCCCGCATCCCTGCGAGGGCCGGGCCCGGATCGTCGACGGCCAGGTCCCACGACTCGCCGCCGGCGCCCAGCGCGACTCCCACCAGCGGGAGGGCGGCCAGCGCGGCGCCTACGTCGTCGGCCGGATCGCCGCCCACGTCCACGACCACCGCGGGGGCACCGGCCGCGGTGGCGATGCCCTCTATCGCCAGCCGGTCGAAGTCGACGGAGGCGGCCGCGGCCCTGACCTCCTCCAACGGCCAGATCCCGCCCTGCACGGCTAGTCGACCTGGGGGGCCGGGTCGGCGCCGTAGAGCTGACGCAGCTCGCGGCGCAGCAGCTTGCCGGTGTCGTTGTAGGGCAGGTCGTCGACGAACTCGACGCGGGCCGGCACCCGGCTCGACCGCAGCCGGGCCCGCACCAGTTCCCGTAGGTCGTCTGCGGTCGGGGCAGGCGAGCGCGCCACCACGCAGACCGCCACCTCCTCGCCCCATTCCCGGCTGGGCACGCCGAAGGCGGCCGCGTCGACGACGGCCGGGTGGGTCAGCAGCGCGTCCTCGATCTCGCCCGGTGACATGTTTTCGCCGCCCCGGATGATGATGTCGTCGTTGCGCCCGTGAACCCACAGGTAGCCGGCCTCGTCCAGGTGCCCGCTGTCGCGGGTGCAGAACCAGCCGTCCTCGTCGAGTTGCGAGCCGCCCTCGGCGTACTCGCCGGCGACCTGCTCGCCCCTGACCCATATCTCGCCGGCGGTACCGGTGCCTGTGGTGGTGCCGTCGCGGCCGCGCACCGAGACTTCCACTCCCGGGAGGGGCCGACCCGCGGAAGAGAGCCTGGCCCTCTCGTCCGGGTCGTCGGAGGCGGCCCACCTGCGGTGGTCGTCGGGGCCCATCACGCACACGGTGGAACTCGTCTCGGTCAGGCCGTAGGCGTGGGAGAAGCCCGCGGCCGGGAACACCTCCAGCGCCCGCTCCACCACGGTCCGGTGCGACTTGCCTCCTCCGTAGGACACGAACCGGACCGTCTCCAGCGTCTCGCCGCGGCGGTCGAGGGCGTCGACGATGCGGGCCAGCATCGTGGGCACGAGCATGGCGTGGGTGACGTGCTGGTCGCGGACCAGGTCGATCCAGGCCTCCGGATCGAACTTCGCCAAGGGCACGATGCGGCGCCCGGAGTAGACCTGCGAGAGCTGGGCCGCCACCGAGGCGACGTGGTAGGGCGGCACCGCCATGATGTGGGCCTCGTCGGGACCGGCCGACGCGAACTCGACGGTGCTGAACACGTAGGACACCAAGTGCCGGTGGCGCAGCACCGCGGCCTTGGGCGGACCGGAGGTCCCGCTGGTGTACAGCAGCACCGCGGTGGCGTCGGGATCGGCCGGCCAGTCGCCAAGGTCGGCCGTCTCAGAACCGCCGGAGGGATCGGCCAGCAACCCGTCCCTCTCCACGATCTCCAGACCGTCCACACCGGCCAGCCGCGCCGCGCCGTTGGAATCGGCTACCACCAGCGCGGGCGAGGCCCGCTCGGCCAGCGCGCGCAGATCGTCATCGGGGAGCCGGTAGTTGACCGGCACGTACGCCGCGCCACCCCAGGCCGCACCGAACAGGGAAACAGGGAGGATCGCGCCGGGCTCGCCGCACAGCAGCAGGCGCTCGGACCGCGACGCCCGCAAGCGTCCCGCGAGCCCGGCGGCCCGGCCCATCAGGTCGTCGCAGGTGATGCCTGAACCGCTCGGCCCCACCGCCACCCGCTCGCCCATGGCGGTGGCGGCCATCTCCAGCAGCATCATCAGGTTCATCGCGGAGGCCGATCGGGTCGGCGCCGATCACCGGGCGATGCCGTCGGGGAGTGCTGGCTCACCGGCGGGAACGCTCGGGGATTCAGTCCGAGGCCGGCAGCGGCTTGGTCACCTTCACCGCCAGCGCGACGCCGCCAAGGGCGAGGCTGCCCGCGCCGGCCTTGGTGCACAGCACCTCGACGGTCTCGTCGCCGTCGCCGTAGCGCTTGCCGAGCAGGGTCCCGTCCGATGCGTCGGCGCTGGGCTCTCCGGCCCGCTCCGCCGAGCCGGCGGGCACCATGGCGGCTCCGCCGCAGGTGAGTTCGGCCGATCCCGTGCCCTTCACAACGATCACCTCGGTGGCACACACCGTGCTCTGGAAGCGGGCGCCGGGCCTCAACTCCACCATGTTGTCCTCCTGCCGCCCTAGTCGAATGGCCGTGCGCCCGATGCCGGTGCGCCCTGCGGTCCCATTGTGACCGTCGCAAGGCGGTTGCCCAACCAACAACGCTACGTTCGGCGTTGTGCTATTGGTCGAACCGCAGGGCCTCGACGACGACCAGTGTGCACGGTCCTGGGCCTTGTCGGGGGCGATGCACCTGACCGGCCGGGCCTCGGGTCCGCCCTCGGTGTCGCCCGCCGGGATCTTGCGCCCCCTTTGCGGCCTGGCCGGTGCCCTGGCCTCGGCCGCCGGCCGGCTGGGATCCGAGGTCAAGGTGGACGCCTTGGAACTGGCCGGTCAGCGGGCCGCCTTCACCGGCTTCGGTCGCAACGGATCGCGCAGCGCGGGCGGGTTCGCGCAGATGGTCCGGGCACGCGACGGCTGGGTGACGCTGAACCTGCCCCGCCCGTCCGACACCGAGGCGCTGCCCGCCTTGGTGGGCGCTGCGGTGGCCGCGGACGGCTGGGGCGAGGTCGAGAGTCGGATCGCATCGATGGCGGTGACCGAGGTGGTGGAGCAGGGGTCGCAACTGGGTCTCGCAGTAGCTGGGGTCGGCGCCACCCCTGCGCCGCAACAGCCGTGGTCGGTGCGGTCCGACGGGCCGGGACGCCGCCGGCGCGGTCGAGCGCCGGTGGTCTTGGACCTCACGAGCTTGTGGGCCGGACCCCTGGCAGGCGGGCTGCTGGCCGAGGCCGGCTGCCGGGTGCTGAAGGTGGAGTCCTCGTCCCGCCCCGACGGCGCCCGCCGGGGCCCAGCCGGGTTCTTCGACCTGCTGAACGGCCGCAAGGAGCATCTCGGCCTCGACCTGCCTGAGCCCGGTGCCGTCGACGAGCTCAGGCAGCTAATTGCCCATTCCGACCTCGTGCTGGAGTCCAGCCGTCCGAGAGTCATGCACCAGTGGGGGATATGCCCTGACGACGTCGCGGCTGCCGGCACGGCCTGGGTGTCGATCACCGGGCACGGCCGCCGGGGACCGCACGGCAACCGGATCGCCTTCGGCGACGACGCCGCTGTCTCGGGAGGCTTGGTCGTGTCCGGTGATCCGCCGATGTTCGTCGGTGACGCCGTCGCCGATCCCATCGCCGGCCTGGCTGCCGCGTGCGTGGCCACGCACCTCCTGGCGGAGTGTCGGGCCGCGCTGATCGATGTGGCGCTTGCTTCGGCCTCTGCGTGGGTTCGAGCCCATGCCGGCGCACCCATCCACCGGCCCGTCGTGCGCACCGGCTCGGGCTGGGCCGTCGAGCTGTCCGATGGTCCTGTGCCGGTGCGTCTTCCGGCGCTGCCCGACCGGCTCACGGTTCAGCGGAGGTCCACCAGCTAGTCCTGCCGGGAATTGGCAGCGTTCTGGCCCCTATAGGGGGTGTTTGGCTGCCAGTTGTCGGGTTGGTCGAGGGCCCCCGGGGAATTGGCAGCGTCTTGGCCCCTATAGGGGGTGTTTGGCTGCCAGTTCGGTGGGGGATAGCTACCGTGGGCGCCGTGAGCGACGCCACCGGCTGGGACGCAACTCTTGGCGACTTCGAACGACGGCAGAAGCAGGCCCGGGCGATGGGAGACTCCGAGAAGCTGGCCCGCCGGGCCGCGGAGGGCCGCCTCGACGCCCGGCAGCGGATCTCGACCCTGCTCGACGACGGCTCGTTCACCGAGATCGGAACCCTGGCCGGACCGGTGCCCGCCGACGCTCTCGTCGCCGGAGTCGGGACGATCGACGGGCGGCCTGTCGCCGTCGGCGCCGAGGACTTCACCACCATGGGAGGCTCGATCGGCCCGGCCGCCACCCGCAAGCGCTGGCGTATCGCCGATATCGCCGGCCGTGAGCGCATCCCGTTGATCATGCTGCTCGAGGGAGCTGGGCACCGGCCGCCCATGCCGGGCGATCCCGGTGGCGGCGGACCCAACGACCTCCAGGCCCAGGCCGCCTTGTCGGGGCTGGTGCCCATGGTCTGCGGGGTGATGGGACCCTCCGCCGGGCATGGCGCCGTCACCGCCCTGCTGTGCGACCTCTCGATCATGACCCCTGACGCGGCCATCTTCACCGCCGGACCGCCGGTGGTGGAGGCGTCAATGGGGGAGCGGGTCGGCAAGGAGGAGCTGGGCGGGCCCGAGGTGGCCGTCGGCGCGGGCACCATCCACAACACCGCCGCCGACGATGCCAGCCTGCTGGCCCAGATCCGCGCCTACCTGTCGTACTTCGGCTCCTCCGCCTGGGAGCGGCCCCCGGCCCTCGACACCGGCGACGCCGGGCCGCGACGCATCGAGCGCATCGTCGATCTCGTGCCCCGCGACGGCAGGCGGGGCTACGACATGGCCGCGGTCCTGGACGAGGTGGTCGACGCCGCCGAGTACCTGGAGATCCAACCAGGCTTCGGCCGGTCGATCATCTGCGCTCTGGCTCGCATCGGCTCAGAGGCGGTGGGCGTGGTGGCCAACCAGCCCGCCGCATTGGCCGGATCCATCGACACCGCAGCCGCCACCAAGGCCGCCCACTTCATCTCGGTCTGCGACAGCTTCCATCTCCCGCTGGTGTTCCTCACCGACAATCCCGGCGTGCTGGCCGGGACCGCCTCGGAGCGGGCGGGCGTGCTGCGGGCGTCGGCTCGCATGTATGCGGCCCAGACCCGGGCCACCACCACCAAGATCCATGTCACGCTGCGCAAGGCCTTCGGGTTTGGCAGCTGCGTGATGGCCATGAACCCGCACGACTCCCAGACCCTGAGCTTCGCCTTTCCCGCGGCCACCGTGGGCGCCATGGGAGCGGCCGGCGCCGGCCGGGCGGTGGGAGCCGACGAGCAGACCGGGCAGGATCTGCGGCGGGCCGAGGAGGAGTCGGCCTACCGCTCCGCATCGGGGCTCAGCTTCGACGAGGTGATCGACCCCCGCGACCTTCGCAACGCCATCCTGACCGCCCTCGAAGTGTCAGCTCGCCGTCGCAGTCAGGCGGTTGAGCCCAAGGCCCGCACCGGGATCACTCCATAGGTCCCTGGCCTGGCTGTCCCGGCCGGCGGGTCCTGTCGTCGAGGCCGTTCGACCGACGGGGCTTCGCCCCATTGTCGGTCGCCCGTTCCTCGCCGCCACCCCCCGGCCTGGCTGGTCGCAGGGCCGTTGTGGCCGCGTTGGGTTAGGCGATTAGCTGCTCGCAGATGTAGTCGAGGCAGACCGTTAGAGCCTCTATGTCGTCGGGTTCCACGGCCGGGAACATGCCGATGCGCAGCTGGTTGCGGCCGAGCTTGCGGTAGCCCTCGGTGTCGAGGATGCCGTTTGCCCTCAGCACCGCGCTGATGGTGTCGGCGTCCACCCGATCGTCGAAGTCGATGGTGCCGACCACGCGGCTGCGGATCGCGGTGTCGGAGACGAAGGGCTCGGCGATGTCGGAGGCCTCGGCCCAGCCGTAGAGGATCTCGGCCGAGCGGTCGCTGCGGCCTGCGGCCCACTCCAGGCCGCCGTTGCCGTTCAGCCAGTTCACCTGCTCGACGGTCAGGAACACCGTGGCCAGCGCGGGCGTGTTGTAGGTCTGGTCCTTGCGGGAGTTGTCCACTGCCAGCTTGAGGTCCAGGAACGCGGGCGTCCAGCGGTCCGACGCCGACATCCGCTCGATGCGCTCAACGGCTGCGGGCGACATCAAGGCGATCCACAGCCCGCCGTCGCTCGACAGAGCCTTCTGGGGTGCGAAGTAGTAGGCGTCGGACGCGGCCGCGTCGAAGCGCAGCCCGCCTGCGGCCGACGTGGCGTCCACCAGCACCAGGGCCTCGTCATCGCCGCGGGGCCGGCGGACCTCGAGCATCACACCGGTCGAGGTCTCGTTGTGGGGGTAGCAGTAGGCGTCGACACCGTCAACCGCCTCCAGCGGCGGGCAGGTGCCGAAGTCGCCGACCCGCACCGACGGCTCCTCCAGGTGGGGCGCCGATGCGGTCACCGCGACGAACTTGGAGCTGAACTCGCCCAGCGAAAGGTGGTGGCTGCGCCGCTCGATTAGGCCGAAGCTGGCCGCGTCCCAGAAGGCGGTGGCGCCGCCGTTGCCCATCACCACCTCGTAGCCGTCGGGCGCGCCCAGCAGATCGGCGATGCCGGTCTTCAGTTGGGCTACCACGCGGCGCACCCCGGCCTTGCGATGGCTGGTGCCGAGATAGTCGTCGGCCCTGTCGGCCAGCGCCTGAGCGGCCGCGGGCCGGAACTTCGACGGTCCGCTGCCGAAGCGGCCGTCGGAGGGGAGCATCGCGGGGGGGACGGCGATGGCGTCGGGTCGGTTTGGCGCTCGTGTAGGCATCGCCGCAAGTCTGGCACCGCGCGGGCACTGCTCCACGTCATGGCCACGCGCAAGATCGACAGAATGTGCCGAACCGTGCCTCCGGCTCTTGTTCTCTGCGCTCACCGGCCGCTCGGGCCACGGCCTCGCTCGGCGGCTCGCGAGGGTGGCCACCAGTTTCTCTCCATTTCGCTCCGCCTCTCGCCGGTACGCTCGCGGCCATGACTAGCGAGCGGATATCACGGCGGGTCGGCGCCATTGCACCCTCGGCCACCCTGGCGGTGACGGCCAAGGCCCGGGCGCTGCGGGCCGCGGGGGAGCGGGTCATCAGCTTCGGCGCGGGCGAGCCCGACTTCCCCACGCCCGCCCACATCGTGGAGGCGGCCGCGGCCGCCTGCCGCGACCCGAAGCACCACAAGTACACCCCCGTCGGCGGCCTGGAGGATCTCCGTGAGGCGGTGGCGGTCAAGACCCGCCGCGACTCCGGCCTGGAGGTCGACCCGGCCGACGTGCTGATCACCAACGGCGGCAAGCACGCGGTGTACAACGCCATCGCCGCGGTGGTCGACGCGGGCGACGAGGTGCTGCTGCCCACCCCCTACTGGACGACCTATCCCGAGCCGATCGCGCTGTCGGGCGGCGTGACCGTGCCCGTCCTGGCCGCGGCCGCCAGCGGCTTCCGGGTGAGCGTCGACCAGCTGGAGGCGGCCCGCACGCCGCGGACCAAGGCGCTGATCTTCGTGTCGCCGTCCAACCCGACCGGTGCCGTCTACCCCCGCTCGGAGATCGAGCAGATCGGCCGCTGGGCCGCGCAGCACGGCGTCTGGGTCCTCACCGACGAGATCTACGAGCACCTCACCTACGGCGACGTCCAGCACCACTCCATGCCGGTGGTGGTCCCCGAACTGCAGGACCGCTGCATCGTGCTCAACGGCGTGGCCAAGACCTACGCCATGACCGGCTGGCGGGTGGGCTGGATGATCGGGCCGTCCGACGCGATGGCCGCGGCCCGCAACCTGCAGAGCCACTGCACGTCCAACGTGTGCAACGTGGCTCAGGCGGCTGCCTTGGCTGCGGTGTCGGGACCGCTCGACGCGGTGGTGGAGATGCGCCGCCACTTCGACCGCCGCCGCCGCACCATGCACAGCCTCCTGAGCGGGATCGACGGGCTGGTGTGCCCCGAGCCCGAGGGCGCCTTCTACGCCTACCCCGACGCCAGCGGCCTGCTGGGACGCGACTTCGGCGGGGTCAAGCCGGGCACCACTCTGGAGCTGGCCGACCTGCTGCTGGAGCGGGCTAAGGTGGCGGTCGTCCCCGGAGAGGCCTTCGGCGCCAGCGGCGGGCTGCGCCTGTCGTTCGCGCTGGGCGACGACGACCTCGGCGAGGGTGTGGGCCGCATGGTCGAGCTTCTCGGCGGCGGCTGACGCCAGCAGAGAATCTCGGGACGACTGGTGTGCATATGCGACACAGTTCTCTACCGAGATTGTCGTGGTAGGGAGCGCTGAGGTGAGCAGGCCGGAGGTTGTGCCCTACGGGGCGTGGCCGTCGCCGGTGACGGCCCAGTCGCTGGTAGCCGGAGCAGCCGGCATCTCCGAGGTCATGGCCGACCCGGTGCAGCCGTGGCTGCTGTGGTGGGCCGAGAGCCGACCCGACGAGGGCGGCCGCACCGCGGTGATGCGCTGCGACCTCCGCGACGGCGAAGCACATGAGGTGACACCGGCCGGCGCCAACGTGCGCACCCGGGTACACGAGTACGGCGGCGGCTCCTGGTGGCCCCACGACGGATCGCTCTACTACGTCGAGTTCGGCGACCAGCGGCTCCGGCGTCTCGAGGCTCCCGGCGCCGACCCGGTGCTGCTGACTGCCGAGCCGTCCGAGCCCCGAGCCTGGCGCTACGCCGACGGCCGGGTGACACCCGACGGGCGGTGGTGCGTGTGCGTGCGGGAGCGCCACGACACCGGCACCGAGCCCGCCAACGAGTTGGTGGCCATCGCCGCCGACGGCTCGCGACCCGTGGCGACCCTGTGGGCCGGCTCGGACTTCGTGATGTCGCCCCGGGTGTCGCCCGACGGCTCCCTACTGGCCTGGATCGCCTGGGACCACCCCAACATGCCGTGGGACGCCACCCGGCTCCATGTTCACCAACTCCGCGACGGCCGGCTCGGAGCCGAGGTCCTGGTGCTGGGCGCCGGGGGCGACCGCAGCCTGTGCGAACCGGGCTGGGATCCCGGCGACGGGGTGGCCCGCCTGCTGGTGTGCAGCGACCACGAGGACTGGTGGGGCCTCTACGAAGCCGTCCTGGACGGCGGCGATCTCGTGCCCGTCGTCACCGGCGCGTTCGACGTGGCCACCCCTCCGTGGGTGTTCGGCATGCAGCGCTGGGGCGCGTCCGCCGCGGGGATCGTCGCGGCGGCGGGCATGCCGTCGGGAGACCAGATCATGGTTGACGGCAACCACGTGGCCGCGACCGACTCGTCAATCTCGTCGGTCACCATCGCCCGCAGCGCCCCCGAAGGCGAGGAGGTGCTGGCCTACGCGGGCGCCGGTTACCGCCACGAGACCGAAGTCGTAGCGCTCACCGTCGGCGGGCGCCGCGGCAAGCGCCGAGCGGTTCGGCGAGCACGGGATCTGGAGCTCGAAGCTGGCCTGCTGGTCGAGCCCGAGGCGATCACCTTCCCGACCGGACCGGACGGAGCGGCCACCGCCCACGCCCTCTACTACCCGCCGGCCAACCCGGCCTGCTCCGGCCCGCCCGGTGAGCTCCCGCCTCTGCTGGTCCATGCCCACGGCGGGCCGACCGCGGCCGCACGCCGCCAGCTGCAACTGGGTCTCACCTACTGGACGTCGCGGGGAATAGCCGTCGTCGACGTCGACTACCGGGGCTCCACCGGGTACGGCCGCCGTTACCGCCAGGCCCTGGACGGCGCCTGGGGGATCGTCGACGTGGAGGACTGCGTGGCCGCGGCACGGTTCCTGGCCGACCGCGGCGACGTGGACCCGCAGCGGCTGATGATCCGAGGGGGCAGTGCCGGCGGCTTCACCGTGCTGGCCGCGCTGGCCCTGCACGACGTGTTCGCGGCAGGGGCCAGCCGCTACGGCGTCGCCGACCTGGAGGCCCTGGCCGCCGACACCCACAAGTTTGAGTCCCGCTACCTCGACCGCCTCATCGGCCCCTACCCCGAGGCCCGGGACACGTACCTCGCCCGGTCGCCGATCAATCACCTCGACGGCTTCGACGCGCCGATGATCGTGCTGCAGGGCGACGAGGACGAGATCGTGCCCCCGTCACAGTCCGAGATGATCGTCGACGCCCTGAAGGCTAAGGGTGTGCCGGTGGCCTACCTGCTCTTCGAGGGCGAGCAGCACGGCTTCCGCACCGCCGGGAACATAGTTGCGGCCCTGGAGGCCGAACTCGGATTCTTCGGCCGTGTCCTCGGATTCACTCCCGCCGACGACCTTCCCGACCTGGAGATCGCCGGCCTCTAGGCCTAGGCCTTGTCGTCGTCGCTGTCGTCGCCGGCGCCATCGTCGCCGCCGGCATCGGCGTCGCCGTCGTCCGCCGCCGGCTCCGGGGCGCCGGCTTCGTCGTCGATCGATTCGCCGTTCTGGGCCGCCGTCTCCGCGATCGTCGGCCACGACGACTCGGCTGCATCCGACAGGCGTCGGCGCCTCGCGATCATGCGGCCCACGCCGACCAGCGCGCCCGCAACCGCGCCGAACTTGAGCAGGCGAACGGTCCGGGCCAGCAGGCGTGACACGTCCACAGCTTACCGCTGAGAGTGTGGACTACGTTTGCTGTCAGAGTTCCAGGGCGGCCAGGCGCACCAGCGTTTGCAGGTCGTTGACTTGCAGGCGGGCCGAACTCGAGCCGTCGAACTGGCCCCAGCCCTCGAAGCCGAGGGTCCACAGATCGTCGCCGATCACGATGCTTCGCACGATCACGTTGGGCGCGTCGCTGGGCCAGCAATAGGAGATGGACTCGCCGTCCCGTAACAGGCCCAACGCCTCCGCCTCGTCGTCCACGAATGACAAGGACTCGTCGTGGCACTCGAAGCCGGTCATTCCCGCCTCGCCGGGCTCGCAGGCCAGCACCGCGCTGTAGTCGTCGGAGATCATGTACTCGAGCTCGGTGGAGAAGTCCTCCATGTCGGTGGTCGACAGGTCGTCGGTGGTCAGGCGGCGGCAGTCGGTCCGGCCGGGCTCCTCCCCCTCGATCTCCTGGTCGACTCGCCCGACCTCGGTGATGGTGCCGTCGGTCACCCGCAGCACCACTGCGCCGGACCAGTCGTTCCACACCGTCACCGGGATCACGGCCAGGTTCTCGGGCGCCCACCACAGGAAGGCCCGGTGGTCCCAGCCGACGTCGTTCCAGCCG